>DATAKN010000212.1:0-1537 GCA_036261595.1 Marmoricola sp. | reverse complement strand
CGGAACCCGAGCTTGGCCAGCAGGCCGATCGGGTGCTCGGCGATGGAGGCCGCGGCCCCGGTCTGCACGTTGGAGTGCGGGCAGAGCTCGAGCGGGATCCGCTTGTCGCGCACGTACGCCGCGAGCCGACCGAGCCTGGGGGCGGCGTCGGGGCCCACGGTGATGTCGTCGATGATCCGGACCCCGTGGCCGAGCCGGTCCGCCCCGCACCACTGGATGGCCTCCCAGATCGACGGCAGCCCGAAGGCCTCGCCGGCGTGGATGGTGAAATGGGCGTTCTCGCGCTGGAGGTACTCGAACGCGTCGAGGTGACGGGTCGGCGGGTAGCCGGCCTCGGCTCCGGCGATGTCGAACCCCACGACACCGGCGTCGCGGTGGCGCACCATCAGCTCGGCGACCTCGCGGGAGTTGGCCTTGTGGCGCATCGCGGTGAGCAGCTGTCGCACCACGATCCTCCCGTCCGCGGCTGCTTCGCCCTCCGCGAAGCCACGTTGGACCGCGTCGACGACCTCCTCCATGGTCAGGCCGCCCTCGAGGTGCTGCTCGGGCGCGTAGCGGACCTCGGCGTACACGACGCCGTCGGCGGCCAGGTCCTCCACGCACTCGCGCGCCACCCGGGCGAGGTTCTCAGCGGTCTGCATCACCGCGACGGTGTGGTCGAAGGTCTCCAGGTAGCGCTCGAGGGAGCCGGAGTCCGCGGACTCGGTGAACCACCGTCCGAGGGCCTCTGCGTCGCCGTCCGGCAGCTGGTGGCCGGCCTCGGCGGCCAGCTCGACGATCGTCGCCGGCCGCAGGCCACCGTCGAGATGGTCGTGCAGCAGGACCTTCGGCGCCCGCTGGATGAGCTCACGGGTAAGTTCTGCCATGCAGTCATCCAAGCACCCGCGGCCTCCGGGGGTGCCGTCCCAGGAGTGTCGTCGATGCGCGTGTTCACCACCTTCGAGGAGATCGAGGCCGCGGCCGGTCAGGAGATCGGCACCACGGACTGGGTCGAGATCACCCAGGACCGGGTGAACCAGTTCGCCGACGCCACCGGTGACCACCAGTGGATCCACGTCGACGAGGAGAAGGCCAAGGACGGTCCGTTCGGCGGCACGATCGCCCATGGCTACCTGACCCTGTCGCTGGTGCCCTGGCTCGGCTCGCAGGTGTTCGGCCTGGAGACGCCGGGCGCCAAGCTGAACTACGGCGTCAACAAGGTGCGCTTCCCCAACCCGGTGCGCGTCGGCTCGCGCGTCCGGGCGAAGGTCACCGTCGGCGAGGTCACCGACCTGCCCGCCGGCAAGCAGCTCACCCTGCGCTACGTGATCGAGATCGAGGGCCAGGACAAGCCGGCCTGCGTCGCCGAGACCGTCGTCCTGCTCCTCCCCTGATCGTCGAGTAGCCAGTTCGTCACTGGCGGTTTCAAGCCGTCGATGCAACACCGGGTGGATTGATCGGGTTGGACAGTAGCTCGTCGAGTGCTTCGGCGGGGGTCTTCCAGCCGAGGGTTTGGCGGGGTCGGGTGTTGAGCTTGCGGGCGACGTGGTCGAGGTAG
>DATAKN010000190.1:0-12940 GCA_036261595.1 Marmoricola sp. | reverse complement strand
CGCCGTACACCTTGGTGCCGTAGTGGCCGACGGCGTCCTCGGTGAAGGTGTCGGCCCACTCGTCCCAGAGCTTGAGGTCGAGCGTGCGGAAGTAGCGGTACTTCAGCCGACGGATCTCTTCGAGCGCCTCCAGGTCCATGGCCCGAAGCATCTCAGCGCTCCCGGGGCGACGCAAGAACCAATTCTAGTTTTGCTCGAGCGGGTGACCGGAGAGCTGCGCCCAGAGAGCGGGGTCGTCCCTGCGCAGCCGGGCCCGTGCCTTGGCCCGGTAGCGGACGATCTGGGTGAGCCCGAGCCCCCACAGGACGTACTGGAAGCTCATCGCCCAGCGGAAGGCCGAGGGTGTGTAGTCGGTGGAGGCGCCCGGCGTGCGCCAGTCGAGGATCAGGCCGATCGCGATCACCAGCACCAGGCTGGCGTAGAAGCCACCCTGGTTGATGATGCCGGTGGCGCTGGCGAGTCGGTGCGGCGGGTTGGAGGTCCGGCCGAGGTCGAAGCCGATCATCGACGCCGGTCCCCCGATGCCGGTCACGATCACCAGCCACACCAGCAGTGGGTACGGCGCGTGGCCCGGCCAGGCGAGGACGACGGTCCAGCTGGCCACGATCAGACCGACGATGCCGAGCACGAGGGTCGAACGGTGCCAGGGCCGGATGCTGATCCGCCAGCCGAGCACGGGCCCGGTCGCCATGATCGCGACCACCATGATCGTCAGCAGGACGCCCGCGCGAGCGTCCGAGACGCCCTCGCCCTTCACGAAGAACGGGTAGCCCCACAGCATGCCGAGGACGGTCGCGCTGAACTGCGTGGAGAAGTGCATCCAGAAGCCGAGCCGGGTGCCGGGATGCTCCCAGGACGCCGCCAGGCTGCCGCGGATCTCGGCGATCGCCAGCGCCGGGCCGCGCAGGGTGCGGACGCCCGGTCCGTCATGGACGACGGCGAGCAGCCCGGCAACCATCACCAGGCCGGGCGCTGCGGCCAGCAGGTAGGAGTGGGTCCACCCGAGGTGGGCGAGCGCCCAGGTCATCGGCACCGCGGCGATGATCGCTCCGAGCTGGCCCAGGACGCCGGTCAGCTGGATGATCACGGGGATCCGCCGAGGCGCGAACCAGGTGTTGACCAGCCGGAGCACACAGATGAAGGTCATCGCGTCGCCCATGCCGACGAAGAGCCGCGCCACCAGCGCGAGTGCGTAGGAGTCGGCGAACGCGAACCCGGTCTGGGCGCAGGTCAGGATCGAGGCGCCGGTCAGCAGGACGGCCCGCGAGCCGAAGCGGTCGACGAGCAGGCCGACCGGGATCTGCATGCCGGCGTACACGAGCAGCTGGAGCATCGTGAAGGTGGCCAGTTGGGCGGCCGAGATGCCGAACCGCTCGGTGGCCGCCAGGCCGGCCACTGCCAGCGACGAGCGGTGGAAGACCGCGAGCAGGTAGACCAGGAGTGCGACGGTCCACACGACGAACGCCTGCCGGCGCTGCGTCCGGTCCGACCCCACGCTGCTCGCCTCCCCTGTCGCCACGCCCGCCATCGTCTCAGGAGCCGTACGCCGGCCCGCCTCCGGTGCAGGATGGCCGCATGTGGCAGAACCTGATGCACCTCGACCTGTCGGTGTGGGAGAAGGTGGCGCGGACCGTCGCGGTCTACCTGGTCCTCGCCGTGCTGATCCGGCTGGCGGGCAAGCGCGACCTGGCTCAGCTCAACGCCTTCGACCTGGTCGTGATGCTGCTGCTGAGCAACGTCGTGCAGAACGCGGTGATCGGGCCGGACAACAGCCTGCTCGGCGGCGTGATCGGCGCCGTGGTCCTGGTCGGCGTCAACGCCGGCATCGTCCGGCTCGCGCGGCGCAGCGACCGGGTCTCGCGGCTGCTCGAGGGTTCGCCGACGACGCTCGCCCATGACGGGGTCTGGGACGACGAGGCGCTGCGGCACGAGGGGCTGCGCAAGGCCGACGCGGAGGCCGCCCTGCGCCGGCAGAACGCGAACAGCGTGCACGAGGTCGAGCGCGTGAGCATCGAGCCGGGCGGAGCCATCGTGGCGACGCTCCGCGAGGACCTCCAGTCGGCGACCCGAGCCGACATCGCCCGCTTGGAGGCCAAGCTCGACGCCCTCCTGAGTCGGTCCTGACGGCGAAGGGCGGGTGGTCGTGGCCTCGCGCCACGTCCACCCGCCCTGCCGGCGTGTCAGCCGATCAGCAGAGGATCGGCAGCAGGGTGCAGACCACTCCCGTGACGATCGTCGTGGTCGTCGTGAGCACCGTGTTGACCAGGCTCGTGACCTGGGTGACCAGGTTCGTCAGCGTCGTCGGGTCGACGGTGCCGGGCGAGGTCAAGGCACTGCCGTCGAGGGTCCCGAGCTGGGCGATCACGTTGGCGAGCACCTGTCCCACGAGCGTGGTGCCGGCCGTGTGGTTCAGCACGGACGTGATGTCGGCCTGGCTGAATTGCCCACCGAGCAGGTTGGTGAGCGTCGTCGCGTCCAGCGTGCCGTTGGCACCGGCCAGAAGGTCGGTGACCTGCGTCGGCGTCAGCGACGTGGGCAGGTTCAGCCCGGTCAGCAGGTTGGTCAGCTGGGTTGCGTCGAGCGAGAAGGAGCCGGACTGGACCGCCGTGATGAGCAGGCCGAGCAGGCTGCCGAGCTGACTCGCGTCGAGGTTTCCGAAGAGCCCACCGATCACCTGCAACAGGCTGGTCGGGTCGATCGACGCCGGCACCGGAACGGTGCCGCCGGTGAGACCGCTGAGCTGGCCGGCGATGTGCTGGACGAGCTCGAGCACCAGGGCCGGGCTCGCTGCCCCGCTGAGCAGGGACTGCAGCTCGGTCGGGGTGAAGGTGCCACCGAGCAGCGCGGTCGCGTCATCGAGGCTCAGCGCGCCGATGTTGAAACCGCTGAGCAGCGCGGACAGCTGGCCCGGCGTCAGTGCGGCCGAGACCCCCGGGACGATCCGGTCGAGAAGCGTGGTCAGCTGGCTCAGGTCCAGCGGGAGCGGAGACGCGCCGGTGGCGATCACCAGCATGTCGGTCTGCCCTCCGGTCGCCTCGGCGCGGGTGGCCGAGGTCGGCGCCGAGCAGGCGTAGGCGACGTGCTTCCTCTGGACGTTCACGTGGTTGGAGCGGACCTGGAAGCGGTAGCGAGCCTTCGCGACGACCCGCTTGGCCTTCTTGATCCGGGCCGGCCGGTGCGAGTGCTTGGCCTTGCGGAGCGCCTTGCGTGCCTGGGCCAGGCGCTTCTTCGCCTTGAGCTTCTGGTGCTTCGCGGTGACCAGGTCCGCGTGCGCCGCGGCGCACTCTGCGGTCACGCTGGCGCGTGCAGGAGCGTTCGGCGTGGCGGTCGCGGCCGTCGACTCCAGCAGCGCCGGAGCGACCGCGAGAGACGCCGTCACTGCCATGGTCACCACGACCGAGAGCGCGCGTTTCTTCAATTCCATGCGTTCTTCCCTCCGGAACGTCGCATCCCTCCCCAGGAATGCACTTCGTTCGCCCGATCGGCGAGCGATCCGCCATTATGACCGAAATGTTGCGAAACGGTGATCGGATCCGGTCTGGCACCGTGAGCGCATGCCCGAGTCACCCGAGGACCTGTACGCCCGCGTCGTCGCCGAGGTCGGCCGGAGCGGCCGGCTGCCGATGTCGCCGGTCGCGGAGTGGGACGTGTTTCCCTGGAAGGTGGTCGACGGCGTACTCGCGCCCAAGGTGCTGCGTCCGCCGCTGGACTCCGAGCCACCCCGCAAGGGGGATCCGGGCGGCGAGCCATGCCCCACCTGCGCCGTCGCCGGGACCCACATCTGGGAGAACGACCGGTGGACCGTGCGGCCGTTCCACCGGTCGGGCCTGCCGCTCGTGCTGTTCCTCGAGCCGCGCGAGCACCTCGACTTCACCGATCTCGACGACGACCTGGCGGCAGAGTACGGCCGGCTCAGCGTGTGGCTCTGCCGGATCATGAGCGCGCTGCCGTACGTCGGCCGGGTGCACGTCTTCCGGATCGGCGACGGAGTCGCACACCTGCACGTGTGGTTCGTCGCCCGGCCCGAGCGCCTGCCCGGCATCGCCGGCTCCATGGCCGTGGAGTGGGCCGACATGCTGCCACCGGCGCCCGAGGAGGTGTGGCGTGCAGATCTGCACGCCGTGGCACGGCAGCTGGAGACCCACGACGGCCGCGCGCTGGTCTGACCACCAGCGCGGAGCCGTCGCCGGTCAGCGGCGCTCGTTGCCCCAGTCGACGAAGCCGCTCGGGTCGTGCCGCCCCATGCTGGCGTGCTCGAACAGCCCGTATCCCGGTGCGCCGTCGCAGGTGGCTCGAGCGGCGTGGTCGGTCACGCCGAACGGCATCCGGCCGAGCACGTCCGGCGACGTCAGGTCGTAGGTGACCCGCTCGGCGAACGCCTCACCCTTCCACTGCCCGTGCAGCCAGTCCGGGTCTCCGCCGTAGCCACCCCCGACGTGCAGCGTCACGGACGTGCGCGGCTCGACCTCGATCACCACAGGCTTGCCGCCCCAGCCCGTGCAGGTCAGCGTGGCCCGCACCGGCGTGCGGCTCCCGGGCGCGTACTCGATGTCGACCAACGGCCAGCCGAGCTGCTCGACACGGCCGTCGCGCCACACCCGGGTGGCGTCGTTGGCCGTGCGAAAGCCGTCCGCGTCCTCCTGCGCGATCACCACGACGCTGAACTCCTCGAAGCGCAGCGGCACGTAGAGCCACCAGAACCCCTCCATCGGAGGGTCCTGCGGCCGGCCCGCTGGTTCGGCCTCGCCCACCGGCCGGATGCCCCAGGAGCGGTCCCGGCTGCCCATCCAGCGGTCGGGGCTGATCGGGGTCTCCTGGCCGTCGACCAGCAGCGTGCCGCTCCACGACCCGACCTGCGCGAACCGCTGCGCGTCCAGGGTGGGCCGGACACCGTTGAGCATGAGATGCGGCTGCTCCTGGACGACGTCGAAGGAGCCCTCCCAGGTCAGGTCGAAGGCCATCCCGTCGATCTCGTCGAGCACCAGGCGGAGCCGGCGCAGCGGCTCGAGGACCTCGATCCGGTAGTTGCCGACGCGCTGGTCGAGGCGGTCGTCGTCGATCGCGTCGGACAGGTGGACGGCGGTCTGCGTGTCGCCCCGGCGTACGACGGCGTAGGCATCCTTCACGCCGAGGTTCGGGTAGTAGCCGAGCCCCGTGACCAGCATCAGGTCGCCGGCGGCCTCCCCCGCCCCCTCCTGGTCGATCTGCATCGCATTGAAGTAGCAGCGGTCGTAGAAGTTCCGGTCGCTGCTGACCGGGCGGGCGATCGGCTGGGCCGCCTGGTGGAGCGGGTACTCGTCCATCGGGCCGATCAGCCCACGCGCCCTCACGCGCCCGCCCTACGGTCGGTCGCTTCGCTTCCCCGTTGCTCCGCATCGTCGAGCATGCGGGTGAACAGCGGCGCGTGGTGCATCAGCTCCTCGGGCGTCGCGGGCATCTCGATCTCGCCGAAGTGGGCCTGCCGGGTGCCGGTGCGCATGAACACGACGGCCCAGATCACCGCCGAGTAGATCCGGAACCAGGTGAGGTCGCCGACCTCGACGCCGGTGATCTCGGCGTACGTCGCCCGCACGTCCTCCTCGCGCAGCGTGTCGGGCATGCCGGGCAGCTCGAAGGTCTCGGCCAGCGTCTGGAACACCTGGTGGGCGAACACCAGCCAGGCCAGGTCCAGCTCGCGTGGGCCGATGCCGGCCATCTCCCAGTCGAGCACCGCGGCCGGCGTGAAGTCGCGGAAGAGGATGTTGCCGATGCGCGCGTCGCCCCAGGACAGCACGACGTTGTCCGGGACGTCGGCGGCCGGCCAGTTCGCGTCGAGCCACGTCAGCGCTCGGTCGATCAGAGCGGAGCGGTCGAGCTGCGTGGCGGCCCACTCGTACCACGACCGCGTCTTCTCGACATGGCGTCGCAGCGGTGTCGGGCCGTCGTGCTCGCGGGCGTCGAGAAAGCCGAACACGCGCTCTGCATCGGGGATCTGGTGCAGGCCGGCGATCACGGCGACCGTGCTGTCCTGCAGCCGTCGTTGGTCCTCGGGGGAGGCGTCGAAGAACCAGTTGCCGCCGAAGGTGTAGGGCATCACGTCCGGCGGGACGATGCCGTCGACCCGGTCCATGAAGAAGAAGGCCGTGCCCAGCACGTCGCCGGTGGGCTCGAGCCAGCGCGGCGTCGGCACGGGGACATCGCTGAGCTCGGCGACGAGCCGGATCGCCTCGTGCTGGTGGTCGGGTCGGTAGGACTCGAAGACGGGGACGTCATGGGTGTCCGGGGCGATGCGCACGACGAACTCGCCGGTGCGCCGCTGGCCGTCCTCGGTCCAGGTGACGTCGGCCAGGACGGTCTCGCTGGACATGCCGTTGGAGTCCGAGGCGGTGGTCAGGCGGACGTCCGGCTCAGCACCCGGCGGCAGCTGCGAGGCCAGCCATGCGCCGATCTGCAGGCCCATCTTCTCCGGGTCGCGACTGCTGCGCTGCAGGTGGAAGTCGGGGTCGTACGCCTCGGTGGTCACCCGGATAGAAAACTAGAACGTGTTCTGCGGTGTCAATGACCCGCCGAGGCGTCGCAAACGGCAACAGTCGCGACGCCTCGACGCGCCCATGGGCACATCCCGGGGCGGTCAGTGGCAACCGAGGGCGCCGCGGTAGCCGGCTACCGCAGACTCGCCCGCACCCGGGGCCGCGAGCGCGTCGGCGTACTGCCAGAGCACCTCGGGGTAGTCGCCCTCGGCGTCCATGTCGCGCAGCACCTTCCAGTCGTGGCTCGTCGCCAGCGCAGCGACTGCGCGTTGCGCGGCGGCCGTGTCGCCCGCAGCTCGGGCTCGTTGCCATTGCTCGATCCATCCGCAGGCGACCATGCCGCTCAGCCGAGCACCGAACTGGTAGGAGTCCAGGGCCAGCCCGCGGTCGAGTGCCGACGGGTCGAAACCGGGCGGGAGCGGGACACCGGTCAGCGCACGCCGCACGGACGCGTCCACGTTGTCGGCGGTGACCACGGACGCCGGCATGGCGGCGAGCCAGGTGCGGATGTCGACCTGCTGGACACTGCTGGCGAGGAATCGCTTGAACGCGTCCTCGTCGCCGATGTTGCTGCCCCGCAGCTCGAGGAAGACCTTGCCCTGGGGCGGCAGCATCACCGCGTGGTCGGTCCGGCTGTAGCTGATCATCTGCGCCCGGTGACCCAGCAGGGCGATGTGCTGCAGGTGCGGTTCCTGCGCTCGGTCGGCCCGGTAGCTCTCGTACTGGCCGCTGGGATACCACGCGACCTGGAGCTGAGGTGCGTCGTTGAGGTGGGTCGAGCCGCCGGCGAACGTCTGGTCGTGCCACCGATCGGGCCCGAGCTGGAAGGTCATCTCACCCGCGTCCGGGTCGAACCCTTCGACGCTGCGCACCTTCCAGCCGGCGGCGGTCACGAGCACCCGCGGGTTCTCCCGGGCCACCTTGATCGCCGCCGCGGCGTACGTGACCCGGGTGATCTGCGGCTGCGCCGGTCGCGTCGACGGCTGGCTCGGAGTCGGCGTGGTGCTCTCGGGCCCGTGAGCCGTCGCGCCACCTCGGTTGTCCGGGTGACGCTCGGCGAGGATCGCCGGTACGCCGATCGCCGCGGTGATCGCCCCGGCGGTGACCACGGCGACCGCGAGCCGGGTCCGCAGGGCGCTGGCCTGCCGGGCACGGCGGGCACGGCGCTGGGCCAGGGAGAACCGGTTCACCGGCGCGGTGGCGCAGATCTCGGCCAGCAGCGCCTCCTCGGCGCCGGCCAGGTCCAGGTCGGGGATCGAGGGGCACGGGTCGGCGGCCCGAACCAGCAGGTCGAGGTCACGGTCGGTCATCTGTCCTCCTCCAGGGCCGCCGGTGTGCTTCCCTGCATCACATGTCCGGCCGGTACCACGTCGTCACCGAGGACCTCCCGCAACCGTGCCCGTGCCCGCGAGAGCCGGGTCCGGACGGCCTGGGCGTTGATGCCGAGGACCTCCGCGATCTCGCGCGGCTCGAGCTCCTCCCAGACGGTGAGCGTGAGGACCTCGCGGTCGAGCGGCCCGAGGCGGGCGAGCGCGTCGCGCACGGCGACCTCGCCGGTCACGGCCGCCGACGGGTCGGGAGCCCAGCGGTCTGCCGAGGCGGCCAGGCGCTCCCGGAGGGCCGCGCCGAGGCGGTCGCGGCGCCGGTCGCCGCGGCGGTGGTTGGCGAGCAGGTTGCGCGCGACGCCGTACAACCAGAGCTTGTCCTCCGCACCGCCGGGCAGGTGCGCCCGGCGTCGCCAGGCAATCAGGAACGTGTCCGCGACGACGTCCGCGGCGTCCTCCGGTCGGCTCACCCGGCGCAACGCGTAGCCGAGCAACGCGTCGAAGTGCCGGGCGTAGAGCTCGCGGAAGCGGTCGTGGTGATCGGGTCCCGGACTGCTCACGGTCCGCCCATGTCCGGTCACCGGGCGATCGTTACACGCCCCGGACCACGAAGTCGTGGCCTCCCGCCGGTGGCACCTCCACGACCTCGACGGACTCGACCCTGGCCGCCGAGGGTCCCTGGCCGCACCACGCGACGAGACCGTCGACCGCGCCAGGCGCACCTTCGAAGTGGCCGGCGACGGAACCGTCGGGCTCGTTGCGCACCCACCCGGTCAGCCCGAGCTGCTGGGCCCGCAGCTGGGTGTAGTAGCGGAACGAGACTCCCTGCACCCGCCCGGTGATCCGTACGTCGACTGCCTTCATGCCCCCATCTTCGGCCCTCCTCCTAGGCTGGCGGCATGTCCGTCGTGAAGATCAACGCCATCAGCGTCCCGGCCGAGGCCGGGCCGGAGCTCGAGCGCAGGTTCGCGGCCCGCGCGCACACGGTCGACGCGTCGCCGGGGTTCCTCGGCTTCCAGCTGCTGCGGCCGGTCGCCGGTGACGACCGCTACTTCGTCGTCACCCACTGGGCCGACGACGCGTCGTACGAGCTGTGGCGCGACGGGGACGCCAGGGCCGCCCACGCCGGCGAGCACGGCAAGCCGGTGGCCAGCGGGGCGAACCTGCTGGAGTTCGAGGTCGTGATGGACGTCAAGCCCTCGACCTGAGGCCTCAGCGACCGGCCGTCAGAGGATCGCGCCCGGGGAGTACGTCGCGGCATCCGGGTCGGTGGCCACGACCTCCTCGATCCGGCGTACGACGGCCTGGACCTGCGCGACCGCGGCGCCAGTGAATTCGATCGGCTCGGCGACCAGTGCGTCGATCTGGTCGCGGGTCAGCCCGAGCCGTGGGTCGGCCGCGAGCCGGTCGTAGAGGTCGTTCTCGGTGCGGCCCTGCCGCATCTCGAGCGCCACTGCGACGGCGTGCTCCTTGATCGCCTCGTGGGCCTCCTCGCGCCCGACCCCGTTGCGCACCGCGGTCATCAGCACCTTGGTGGTGGTGAGGAACGGCAGGTACCGGTCGAGCTCGCGCTGGATCACCGCCGGGAACGCGCCGAACTCGTCGAGCACGGTGAGGAAGGTCTGGAACAGCCCGTCGCAGGCGAAGAAGGCGTCCGGCAGCGCGACCCGGCGTACGACGGAGCAGGCGACGTCGCCCTCGTTCCACTGGTCGCCGGCCAGCTCGCCGAGCATGGAGAGCTGTCCGCGCAGGACGACCGCGAGACCGTTGACCCGCTCGCAGGACCGCGTGTTCATCTTGTGCGGCATCGCCGAGGAGCCGACCTGGCCCTCCTTGAAGCCTTCGGTGACCAGCTCGATGCCGGCCATCAGCCGGATGGTGGTGGCCAGGTTGGACGGGCCGGCCACGACCTGCACCAGGGCGGAGACGACGTCGAAGTCCAGCGACCGCGGGTAGACCTGGCCGACGCTGGTCAGCACCCGGTCGAAGCCGAGGTGGGCGGCGACCCGCTGCTCGAGGTCGGCGAGCTTGCCGGCGTCGCCGTCGAGCAGGTCGAGCATGTCCTGTGCGGTGCCCATCGGGCCCTTGATGCCGCGCAGCGGGTAGCGGGCGAGCAGGTCGTCGAGGCGATCCAGCGCCACGAGCATCTCGTCGGCCACGGTCGCGAACCGCTTGCCGAGCGTGGTCGCCTGGGCCGCGACGTTGTGGGAGCGGCCGGCCATGACCAGCGACTCGTGCTCGGTCGCGAGCCGGCCGAGGCGGGCGAGCGTCGCGACCACGCGCTGCCGGACCACCTGCAGCGACTGCCGGACCTGCAGCTGCTCGACGTTCTCGGTCAGGTCGCGCGAGGTCATGCCCTTGTGCACGTGCTCGTGACCGGCGAGCGCACTGAACTCCTCGATCCGCGCCTTCACGTCGTGGCGGGTCACCCGCTCGCGGGCCGCGATCGACTCGAGGTCGACCTTGTCGACGACCGCCTGGTAAGCCTCGACGACGCCGTCGGGGACGGCGATGCCGAGGTCCTTCTGGGCCTTCAGGACGGCGATCCACAGCTCGCGCTCCAGCACGATCTTGTGCTCGGGGGACCAGATCGCGGCGAGGTCGGCGCCGGCGTACCGGGTGGCCAGGACGTTGGGCACAGTCATGATGACGCCAATTCTCCCATGCGAGGGCGCCTGGCCCGGTGTCGGCGGCGCATGCGAGATTGTGGCCGTGCCCGACCGCCCTGACGTGCCGATCGTCTGGCTCGACCGGCTCCGTGAGCTGATCGACTTCCCCGAGTGCACCGAGGAGCCCGCCTGGACCGGTGTCCGCTGGCGGGTCGGAGGCGCGACCGTGGCGCACGTGTTCGGCGGCGAGGACCAGCTCTTCCGGATCACGTTCCGGGCCGAGCCCGACGAGGTGCTCGCGTTCGAGCACCTCGGCGACCCCTACTTCAGAGCGTCCTGGGGGCGCAACGTCGTCGGGCTCCTGCTCGACGACCGCACCGACTGGGAGGAGCTCGGCGAGCTGCTCACCGACTCCTACTGCCTCCAGGCACCCCAGCACCTCGCCGACCAGGTGTCGCGCCCGGGGGACTGACGCGGGTCGTCAGTCCCTGACGATGTCGGCCGCGGCCCGCGAGGCGATGTCGTGGCGCCACTGGGCGCCGTCGAAGGCGATCGCGGTGACGCCCTGGTAGGCCCGGGAGCGCGCGTGCGCGATGTCCTCGCCGATCGCGGTCACCGCGAGGACACGCCCACCGGCGGTCACGAGGTGGTCGTCCTCGAGCGCCGTGCCGGCGTGGATCACGTCGATGTCCGGCTGCGCGTCGACGTGCTCGACGCCGGTGATCACGTCGCCGGTGCTGGACGACTCGGGATAGCCGGCGCTGGCCATCACGACCGTGACGGCGGCTCCCGGCTTCCAGCGCGGTGCGTCGACCTCGTCGAGCACACCGTCGGCCGCCGCCTTGAGCAGTACGCCGAGCGGCGAGTCGAGCAGTGCGAGCAGCGCCTGGGTCTCCGGGTCGCCGAAACGGGCGTTGAACTCGACCACCTTGAGGCCGCGCCCGGTCAGTGCCAGGCCGGCGTACAGGAGGCCGGAGAAGACCGCACCACGCCGGGCCAGCTCGTCGACGGTCGGCTGCAGGACCCGCTCGCGCACCTCCTCGACCAGTCCGGCCGGTGCCCATGGGAGCGGCGTGTAGGCGCCCATGCCGCCGGTGTTGGGGCCTTCGTCGTTGTCGAAGATCCGCTTGAAGTCCTGCGCCGGCAGCAACGGGTAGACCGTCCGGCCGTCGGTGATCGCGAACAGCGAGACCTCCGGGCCGTCGAGGTACTCCTCCACGAGCACCTGTCCGCACGACGCCGCGTGCGCCAGCGCCGCAGCGCGGTCGTCGGTCACCACGACGCCCTTGCCGGCGGCCAGGCCGTCGTCCTTCACGACGTACGGCGGTCCGAACGCGTCGAGCGCAGCGGCGACCTCGTCCTCGGTGGTGCACACGTGCGCGAGGGCGGTCGGCACGTCGGCCGCGGCCATGACGTCCTTGGCGAACGCCTTGGAGCCCTCCAGCCGCGCCGCCTCCGCGGACGGGCCGAAGCAGGAGATCCCGCGCTCGCGCACGGCGTCGGCGACCCCGGCGACGAGCGGCGCCTCCGGGCCCACCACGACGAGGTCCACCCCGAGCTGTTCGGCCAGGTCGGCGACCGCAGGGCCGCTCATCGGGTCGACGGGGTGCAGGGTGGCGACCGCGGCGATCCCGGGGTTGCCCGGCGCAGCATGCACCTCGGTGACCGCGGGGTCGCGCGAGAGCGCCAGCGCGAGGGCGTGTTCGCGGCCACCGGTGCCGATCACGAGCGTCTTCACGTGACGGGATCCTAGCGAGCGCGCTCCTCGCGCTTCCCGGCGAGACCGGTCAGTTGGTCGAGGCCTCCAGGTACTCCTTCACCCGCTGGACGAACGGCTCGTTCATCCTGCTCACGGCCAGGTCGTTGAGGTAGCTCAACGGGAACATGCCCCACAGCCAGCGCGAGTGGTGCTTCATGGTCAGCCTCGTTCCGGTGCCCTCCGGCTCGAAGTCGTACTCCCACGTGCCGACCAGGGCGTTCGACGACTTCTCGGTGATGTGCTTGTTCCGCACCACGTCGGTGTAGACGCTGAAGGAGTCGAACGGGATGCCGGCGAGCTTGGCGTGGTAGCTCGTGTAGGTGCCCGTCCCCTCCTTGGTCATCTTGACCTCGTGGATGTCCGTGCCCGGGAACAGGTCCACCGACTTGCGTGGGTCGACGAAGAAGTCGAACACCTTCTCGACCGGTGCCTCGATGTGGTGAACGCTGCGCATGACGTTTCCCTCCTCCTCATGGGCTCTCCTTCCCACGCTAGGAAGGTTGGCGGGGGAACATCAGGGCCGATGGTCTGTGCTTTTCGCCTGCGGCGGGCTTGGGGGTGCCTGCGGCGCTTGTGTGCCTGCGGCACACGGGGTCTGTGGTCGCCGGTGCGGGGTGTGACCCGGCGTCCCCCTCGCTCGCTGGGGGATGCGCGTCGCGCCGACTTCCCTGCCGCTGCCGCCGGCTTGGTCTTGGCGCGCCGCGCGACCCCTTGACGCTCGCCTTCGGCGGCCACCGG
>DATAKN010000286.1:0-3784 GCA_036261595.1 Marmoricola sp. | reverse complement strand
GATCTGACGGGTCTTCGTGTGGTCCGGCGGGTCCTGGTTGACCAGCATCACGCGCTGCAGCTCGATCTGCTCGCGGGTCATGTCGGCGGCGAAGCGGATGATCACGCCGTTCTCGTTGGCCGAGAAGTCCTTGCTGTTCTTAGAGATCGCAGCGATGTCAGCGTGGCGGCTGATCGCCCAGAAGCCGCTGTCGAGGAAGCCGGCGCGGGCCTCGGGAGCCTGCTCGATCCAGTGGACCGGAGCGGTCTTGCGGAGCTCCAGGAACTCCTGGAGCGGGATCCGCTCCTCGCACAGACCCGGGTCCGTGGGGTCGAAGTTGTCAGGCAGGGCGGGCGCTGCGGTCACGAGTGTCCTCCACGATTTCTGTAACACGTTCTAGTGTCGATGGTTACATACTCTCCGTATGTTCGGTAGCCCCCACGCCCGGATTTTCTCTCCGGGCCGGCTCCCTCTCCGGCCCGACTGGCGGGGAACCAGAACCTGTTCTACTTTTGGGCTAGCGCGCGCCGTCGGTGCAGCGTCCCGTCACTGAGGAGGAACCCATGGGCAACCCGGTCATCGTCGAAGCCGTCCGCACGGCGCAGGGCAAGCGCCGCGGCTGGCTGGCCGGGCTGCACCCGGCTGTGCTCCTCGGCGCGGCGCAGGTCGAGGTGCTCAAGCGCTCGGGGGTCGACCCGGACCTCGTCGAGCAGGTCATCGGCGGCTGCGTGACCCAGGCGGGCGAGCAGTCCAACAACATGGTGCGCCGGGCGTGGATGCACGCCGGACTCCCCAACCACACCGCGTCGACGGTGATCGACGCCCAGTGCTCCTCGGCCCAGCAGTCGACCCACCTGATCAACGCGATGATCAAGGCCGACGCGATCAAGGTCGGCATCGCCTGCGGTATCGAGTCGATGTCGCGCATCCCGCTGGGTGGCAACGTGCCGAAGGGCCTCGGCGACCCGCGCCCCGACGACTGGAGCATCGACCTGCCGAACCAGTTCGAGGGCGCCGACCGGATCGTCAAGAACCGTGGGTTCAGCCGTGAGGACGTGGACCGGTTCGGGCTGTGGTCGCAGCAGAAGGCCCGTGCCGCGGCCGACGAGGGCCGTTTCGACCGGGAGATCTTCGCCGTCGAGGCCCCCGTGCTCGATGACGAGGGCAACCCGACCGGCGAGACTCGCGTGGTCAGCACCGACCAGGGCATTCGCGACACCTCTCTCGAGGCTCTGGCCGCGCTCAAGCCGGTCCTCGAAGGCGGCACCCACACCGCCGGTACGTCGTCGCAGATCTCCGACGGCGCCTCCGCTCTGTTGCTCATGGACTCCGACCTCGCCGCCTCGCTCGGCCTCCGTCCGCGGGCCCGCATCGTGTCGTCCTGCCTGGTCGGCGCCGACCCCTACTACCACCTCGACGGCCCGGTGCAGGCGACGGAGAAGCTGCTCGCCGACACCGGCATGAGCATCTCCGACATCGACATCTGCGAGGTCAACGAGGCCTTCGCCGGCGTGGTGATGTCCTGGGCCAAGGTCCACGCCGTGCCCGAGGAGAAGATCAACGTCAACGGAGGCGCGATCGCACTCGGCCACCCGGTCGGCTCGACCGGCACCCGCCTGCTCACCACCGCCCTGCACGAGCTCGAGCGCCGCGACGCCACCACGGCCCTGGTCTCCATGTGCGCCGGCGGGGCCCAGGCCTCCGGCACCATCATCGAGCGCCTCTGACCGACTCGTCGAGTAGCCAGTTCGTGACACACGAGTAGGCAGTTCGTCACCCGCGCGGATCACGAACTGCCTACTCGACGGTGCGCAACTGGCTACTCAACGAGCCCGGCGTGCCCGATCCGGGACATTGGACTCTGCCCCGAGCATGACGAGCGTCACATGATGGGACTACCGCACGATCTCGGGGATGGGTCGTGGAGGTGGGGGCGATGCCTGACCAGGCCGGCACTGGTACGTGCCACTGGTGTGGACATCCGCTGGACCGAGGCGTCTGCCCGCACTGCGACCGTCCCCGCGACACCTGGCTGGCGCGGCTGAGTGCTCGGCTCCACCTGCACGACGACTTCTGGCTCCCGGTGCTGGCCGCGTTCGCGATCGTTGTCGCGATCGGCGTCATCGGCGTGATGGTCGTCCGGATCCGTTCGGGCGCCGACTCGACGACGGCTGCGCCTGGCCCGCAGGTGCGTGCCGGGTCCGGCGCAACGGACACCGCCTCGGCAAGCGCGGCCGCCCGACCTGGCTCGACGTTCACGGTGCTCGGCTCGAGCAGGGACGAATCGGGGCGGCGGACACGGGTCGGTTATGCCTTCGTGATCCGTTCGGGACCGGAGAGCAGCGATCTCCTCACCGACTACAACCTCGTCGTCGAGCGGTACGCCGAGGGGGACCGGACCGCCGACGTGGCGAACGGAGAGGAGTCGTTCCGGGCGACGATCGTCGCGGTGAGCCCGGACCCGCACGTGGCACTCCTGCGGGTCGGCGGCCGGTTCCCCGCGCTCCCGATCGCCCCCGAAGGCACACGTCCGGGTGACACGGTCCTCGTCGGCGAGGACGGCGAGGTCGCCGCGCCGCGAGCCACGGTCGTGGCGCACATCGCAAGGGGCCGGCCGAGCCACATCACCTTCACGATCCCGGTCGACGGTCGCGACGACGGTACGCCGGTGCTCGACCTGCGCGGACGGGTCGTCGGGATCGCCGAACCGAGCGCACCGTTCGGCACGGATCGGCTGGGGTTCGCGATCCCCATCATGAGCGGCTGCGTCGCGGTGCACGCCTGCTGAGCCGGCGACACGGATCGGACCGCCGCCGGCGTCAGCTGAGCTCGAGGCCGGGGTAGAGCGGGTGCTTGTCGAGGAGCTCGGCGGACTGGGCCTTCACCCGGTCGGCGACGCCGTTGGCGAGCGTGTACGTCGCCTTCGACGGTGCCCCGGCCTTCGTGGTGTTCGGCGTGGTGTTGGACAGCACCTCCACGATCAGCTCGGCCACCTTGTCGAACTCGTCGCGCCCGAAGCCGCGGGTGGTGAGCGCCGGCGTACCGAGACGGACACCGGAGGTGTACCAGGCACCGTTCGGGTCCTGGGGCACCGAGTTGCGGTTGGTCACCACGCCGGCGTCCAGGAGTGCCGACTCGGCCTGCCGCCCGGTCAGCCCGAACGAGCTGACGTCGAGCAGCACGATGTGGTTGTCCGTGCCGCCGGTGACCAGCGTGCTACCGCGAGACAGGAAGCCCTCCGCCAGCGATTTGGCGTTGTCGGCGATGTTTTGGGCGTAGGTCTGGAACGCCGGCTGGCGCGCCTCGGCGAGCGCGACCGCCTTGGCGGCCATCACGTGCGACAGCGGACCACCCAGCACCATGGGGCAGCCGCGGTCGACGTCGGCAGCGAACTCCTCCTGGGCGAGCACCAGGCCACCGCGGGGACCGCGGAGCGACTTGTGCGTGGTGGTGGTGGTGATGTGGGCGAACGGCACCGGATCCTCGTCGCCGGTGAACACCTTGCCGGCGACCAGCCCGGCGAAGTGCGCCATGTCGACCATGAGCGTGGCCCCGACCTCGTCGGCGATCTCGCGCATCTTCGCGAAGTTGACCCGACGCGGGTACGCCGAGTAGCCCGCCACCAGCACCATCGGCTTGAACTCACGGGCCTTCGCGGCGACCGCGTCGTAGTCGAGCAGCCCGGTCTCCGGGTCGGTGCCGTACTGCTGCTGGTGGAACATCTTGCCGCTGATGTTCGGGCGGAAGCCGTGGGTGAGGTGACCGCCGGCGTCCAGCGACATGCCGAGCAGCCGCTGGTTGCCGA
>DATAKN010000172.1:0-7373 GCA_036261595.1 Marmoricola sp. | reverse complement strand
GTACGGCGCGTCGTGGGCCTTGCCCTTGATCGCCGCGTCTGCGGCCGCGACCGCCCGGATGGCCTTGCCGATGCCGGCCTCGTCCCAGCCGCGCGCCTGGTCACGCACGATGTCGAGCTTCCAGCTCGGCACGCCGACCTCGCGCATCAGGTCGGCGTTGCGCATGCCGCGCGGCGCCGACTTGAACTTGGCGAGGCCACGGAGGCTGCCCGCGATCGCGCTGGTCACCAGCACGGGCGGGATGCCCCCGTCGAGCGCCCAGCGCAGCTCCTCGAGTGCCTTGGCAGTGCGGCCGAAGATCGCGTGGTCGGCGACCGCGAAAGACTTGGCCTCCGCCCGGCCGCCGAAGTAGGTCTTCACCATGTCGATCGTGACCGGCTTGCCCTCGAAGTCACCGGCCAGCTGGCTGGCTGCCGCGGACAGCGAGCGCAGGTCCTGGCCGACGGCCTGCACCAGGAAGGCGGCCGCGTCGGCGTCGATCTTGACTTTGTGTGCCCGCAGCTCGTTGGTCACGAAGTTCGGGTACTCGCGCGCGGTGAGGGCCGCGGTCTTGACCTCGGTCACGGCCGCCGCCTTGCGCAGCTTGGTCAGCACACCGCTGCCCTTGGCACCGCCGCTGTGGACCAGGACGAGGGCGACGTCCTCGGCGGGCGAGCCGGCGTAGTCGACCAGCCCGGCGACGGACTCGTCCGGCAGGTCCTCGAGCTTGCGCACGACGACGCAACGGGTCGAGGAGAACAGCGACGGGGCGGCCAGCTCGCCCAGGGTCGCCATCGTCAGCTGGTCGGCGACGGTCTCGCTCAGCTCCGCCTCGGGGTCGGCCTTGCGGCAGGCCGCGCGGACCTGCTGCACGGTGCGCTCGGCGAGGAACTCCTCGGGGCCGGTGACCAGGGTGATCCTGCCGAGGACCTGGGCCGGGTCCGGGTTCGCCATGGCGGCAGCCTCTCACGGCGTACCGACACCGCTCGCGCTGCCCCGCGGCGCCGATCCGGGCCCTGGCGCCGGCCGCACGCGGGGCATGCGGGTGGCCGAGCTGAGCTGACCGGTCCGGTCGACGACGACGGCCACGTCGCCGTCCAGATCGGTACGGCGCACCTGCATGCCGTCGTCGTGCAACAGCGCCAGCGTCGACGGGGCAGGATGGCCGTAGTCGTTGGCCACTCCGACCGAGATCACTGCGAGCCGGGCGCCGACGGAGCCGACCAGGTCGAGGTCCTGCTTGCTGCTGCCGTGGTGCGCCACCTTCAACACATCGGCGCGCAGGCCGGTGGTGGTACGGCGGAGATCCGCTTGCGACGGGCGTTCCTCGTCGCCCATGAGCAGCAGCCGCACGCCGCGGACCTCGACCAGCAGGACCACGCTCGCGTCGTTGGGCGGCGAGTCGGAGTCCGGGTAGGACGCCCGGACCGGACCGAGCACCTGCCAGCGGAGCGGTCCCAGCTCCGTGGTCTCGCCGTACGTCACCGCCCGCACCGGTACGCCGGCCCGCGCCGCCACCGAGCCGACCAGCCGGGCGCCGCCCTCCGGGTCGGCGACCGGAGACGTCTCGATCCGGCCGACCCGGCGCCCACTGAGCACACCGGGGAGACCGTCGACGTGGTCGGCGTGGAAGTGCGTGATCACGACAATCGGCACGGAGGTGACACCCAGCCGGTCCAGGCAGAGGTCCATCAGATGCGGATCCGGGCCGGTGTCGATGACCACCGCGCTGTGGCCGCCGGCGTTCAGCACCAGCCCGTCGCCCTGCCCGATGTCGCAGGCCACGAACACCCAGCCCCGCGGTGGCCAGCCCGGTGTCGGCAGCGGCACCAGGAGCACCACGACGAGAAGGCCGCAGAAGCCGACCACCAGCCCGCGTCGCGCCAGCAGCTGCCCCAGGGCGAGCGCGGCCACCGCACAGAGGAGCGTCAGCAGGCCGACCGAGAGCCAGCCCGGCGCCCATGCCACCGCCGCCACGGGCAGATCCGCTCCGGCCCGGGCGACCGTGATGATCCACGCAGCACACCAGCTCGCCGGCAACGCCACCAGCCTCCCGGCCGGCGCCCAGACCAGGGCGACGAGACCGCCGAGGAGCCCGAGCACCGTGGCCGGCCCGACGGCCCAGGCGACGGCGAGGTTCGCGACGACCGCCACCAGGCTGACCTGCCCGGAGATCGCCGCCACCAGCGGCGTGCAGGCCAGCTGGGCCGCCAGCGGGACCGCGATCGCCTCGGCGGCCCACCGCGGCAGCCAGCGGACGAGCGCCTCCCGCCACGGCGGAGCCAGCACGAGAATCCCGGCCGTCGCACACACCGACAGCGCGAACCCCACGGACCGGGCCAGCCAGGGATCGACCAGCAGCAGCGCCAGCGCGGCGGCCCCGAGAGCGCGCATGCCGCGGTCACGCCCGTGCGGTCCGAGACCCAGCAGGGCGACCGAGCCCATCACCGCGGCGCGGAGGACGCTCGGCTCCGTGCGCGCCAGCAGCACGAACCCGACCACCCCGAGCACGCCGACGACGAGCAACCCGTGCGCACGCACCCGGCACCACCGCGCGACGATCAGGAGGAAGCCGACGATCAGGGTGAGATTCGTGCCACTGACCGCCAGGAGGTGGGTGAGCCCGGTCGTGCGGAAGTCGGTCGCGACGTCGTCGGCCAGCCCGCCGTCGTCGCCGTCGACGAGGGCCGGCACGAGCGCACGAGGACCTGCGGGTCGCCCCGTGACAGCGGATCGGATGCCGGCGCGCACGCGGTCGACGGCCGTGAGCAGGGGGCCGGGCCGGTCGAGCACGCGAGGGGGCCCGCGGGCGATGAGCACTGCGGCGAGGTCGGGGCCACTCGCGCGGTCGAGACGTCCGGAGACCCGGAGCCGGCTGTCCAGCCGGACTCCGGCCCAGCCCGGGTCCGCGATCACCACCACCGGCGCCCGCAGTCGCACCCGCCGCCCTCGGGCGGTGACCTCCACCAGCGTGGCGCGGAAGTGCACGAACGCCGTGCGGCGGCCTCGTCCGGCCACCGGATCGGTGCGGACGACGAGGATGCCCTGCATCGACGCACGCTGGGCCGCCAGCTCGCTGACCGGTGTGACGGCCACCGACTCGGCGTGCAGGAACGCCGAGGCCCCGACAGCCGCCGCGGCGAGCGCCAGCCCGGCGGCGGTCCGCACAGGGCGACCGGCCGCCCAGTGCGACACCAACGCGAGCGAGATCGCCAGGAGCAGCACGCCGGCAACCCACGCCGGCAGCCTCAGGACCACCAGGGCCGCCAGCCATCCGGCGCAGGCCAGCAGCGGCGTCCGCAGGTCGGGGCTCATGCCTCCCTCACAGCGTGAGGCGCGGCGCCATGTCGGCCAGGGTCTTCTCCCCGATCCCGTCGACCTCGAGCAACTCGTCGATCGCGGTGAAGGCGCCGTGTGCGCTGCGCCAGTCCAGGATCTTCTGCGCGGTGACCGGCCCGACGCCGGGCAAGCCGTCGAGCTGCTCGAGGGTGGCAGTGTTGATGTCGACCAGTGCGCCGTCGGCGCTCGCGGTCCCGGGCTGCGAGGACGCCGACGCCGCCACCCCGGGCGCAGGCGCCTCACCGACCAGGATCTGCTCGCCGTCCACGAGGACCCGAGCGAGGTTGAGCGAGGACAGGTCGACGCCGGGGCGGGCGCCGCCGGCCTGACGGATCGCATCGACGACCCGGGACCCGGCCGGCAGCGTGGCGACACCGGGGCGGCGTACCTTGCCGGCGACGTCGACCACGACGGAGCCGCCGGCCGCCGGGGTCGCAGACGCGGCAGCGGCACCGGCCGGGGTCGTGCCCGTCGGCGCCACCGACGCGCGACCCGCCGCACCGGCCGGGCCTGCGAGGGAGGTGCCTGCCGAGGTGTGCGGCCGAGGGACCGGAGAGACGGTCGGCCGCGCGCGCATCGTGACGTACGCCGTCACCGCGAGCGCGACCGCCGCCACGACCGCCAGGACCGCGACGTGGCCCGTGCCGAGGGACACCCGTCCCTGCAGGGTTGCCGGCAGTCGGTCCTGCAACCAGGCCACGCCGCGGCCGCTCAACGGGGCCGCCCGCCGGCGCGAATGCCGACCGGGTTCGCCCACCGGGGCCGGCCGCAGGGGCGACGGCCTGCCCTCGACCGGTTCGTCGACCTCGACCTGCTCGGTCCACGGGCGGTCGGCCGGGGACGGCTCGAGGCCGGCGCCCGCGAGCTCGCGGCCGAGCAGAGCCAGTCGTCGGCGTGCCGCTTCGGCGACCTCGTCGGCTGACTGCTTGCGCATGCTGCGGACGCTAGGGATCCGGTGAAGCAGGCTGCCACGCAGCGGCAACGGGATGTGCACAACCACCCCGCACGGTGGCGGTGTGGACGCTCAGCGGCGTGCGACGCAGACCGCGACCATGCCCGGCCCGACGTGGGCCCCGAGCACCGCGCCGACCTCGCCCAGGTGCACCGTGCGCGCGTCCAGGCCGGCGGCCAGGCGCTCGGTCAGCCGCTCGGCGAGCGCGGCCGCGCGCTCGGGGCTCGCCAGGTGAGCGACCGCGACGTCCACCGGCGCGCTCCCGGCGGCCTCCACGGCCAGCTCCTCGAGGCGGTGCAACGCCTTGCCGGCGGTGCGCACCCTCTCGAACGGCGCGACCCGACCGTCCTCGATCCGCAGGATCGGCTTGACCGCGAGAGCCGAGCCGATCAGCGCGGACGTTGCACCCATCCGACCGCCGCGACGCAGGTACTCCAGGGTGTCGACGTAGAACAGCGAGGTCGCCGTGCTCGCCCGTTTGCGCGCGGCCGACGCCACCGCGGACGCGCCGGCCCCGGCATCGCGCGCATCGGCCGCAGCCAGGACGGCGAACCCGGTGCCCATGCCGACTTGTCTGCTGTCGACCGCGTGCACCGGCACCGGCGCCCGCCGGGCGGCCAGCTGCGCGGACTCGAACGTGCCGCTGAGCTCACCGGACAGGTGCACCGAGACGATCTCGGTCGCCCCGTCCTTCGCGAGCCGTTCGTAGACCTCGAGCATCTCCTCGGGGTTGGGGCGTGACGTGCTCACCGGCGTCCACGCACGCAGCGCCTCGGCGAGCATCTCCGGCGTGGCACCACCCTCCACGCCATCGTCGTACGACGTCGCCCCGATGACGACCTGCAACGGCACCACCGTGATGTCGCGCGCCGCCGCCAGCTCCGCCGGCAACGAGGCCGTGGAGTCGGTGACGAGGGCGACAGGCATGCCGCGAAGCCTAGTGGTTGGAACAGGCTCGACCCCCGGTGGTCGAGACGGTGGAACGAGGTCTTGTCAGACGACGATGTTGACCAGCTTCGGGGCGCGCACGACCACCTTGCGCACCGTCGCGCCGTCCAGTGCGCGCTGGACCGCGGGGTCGGCCAGTGCGGCGGTCTCCAGGTCGGCCTCGGAGATGTCGGGTGCGACCTCGAGCCGCGCCCGGACCTTGCCCTTGACCTGGACGACCGCGGTCACGGTGTCCTCCACCAGGAGCGTCTCGTCCACCACGGGCCAGGTCGTGCGGGCGACGGTGGGCTCGTGGCCCAGCCGCTCCCACATCTCCTCGGCCGTGTACGGCGCCACCAGGGACAGCAGGATCGCCACCGTCTCGGTCGCCTCGCGGACGGCCGGGTCGGCCGGGCCGCAGCCGCTGTCGATCGCCTTGCGAGTGGCGTTCACCAGCTCCATCACGCGGGCCACCATCACGTTGAACCGCTTGGACTCGACCAGCTCCGCCGCGTCGTGCACGGTCCGGTGGGTGATCCGCCGCAGCGCGACGTCACCGCCGGTGGCGGAGGACCCGGGCGCGGAGGTGACGTCACCACTCAGCCGCCAGGCCCGCTGGAGGAACCGCAGCGACCCGGCCGGCGACACGTCGGCCCAGTCGATGTTGTCCTCGGGAGGTCCGGCGAACACCAGCGTCAGGCGAACCGCGTCGACACCGAACTCCGCAAGTTGGTCCCCCAGACTGACGCCGTTGCCCAGCGACTTGCTCATCTTCTTGCCCTGGTTGATCACGACGCCCTGGTTCAGCTGCGCGGCGAACGGCTCCCGGAAGTCCAGCAGGCCCATGTCGGCCAGCACCTTGGTGAAGAACCGCGCGTACAGCAGGTGCAGGACGGCGTGCTCCACCCCGCCGACGTAGATGTCGCAGGGCATCCAGGCGTTGACCAGCTCTGGGTCGAACGCCTGGGTCTCGTCGCGGGGTGAGCAGTAGCGCAGGAAGTACCACGAGCTGTCCACGAAGGTGTCCATCGTGTCGGAGTCCCGCTTCGCCTTCCCGCCGCACTGCGGGCAGTCGACGTTGACCCACTCCTCGGCCGCCGCCAGCGGCGAGACGCCCTTCGGCTTCAGGTCGGCGCCGCGCAGCTCCGGCAGCTCCACCGGCAGCTGGTCCTCGGGGACCGGAACCTCGCCACAGCTCTCGCAGTGGATGATCGGGATCGGGCAGCCCCAGTAGCGCTGTCGGCTCAGCAGCCAGTCACGCAGGCGGAAGTTGACCGCTCCACTCCCCCGTCCTTCGGCTTCCAGCTGCTCGATGATCGTGCGGATGCCGGCGGCCTTGTCGGTCAGCCCGTCCAGCGGGCCGGAGTTCACATAGACGCCGTCACCGGTCGTCGCGACGAACGTCTCCTCCGGGTTCGGCTCTCCCGTGTCCACCACCCGGCGTACGGGCAGGCCCATCGCCTTGGCGAAGTCCAGGTCGCGCTGGTCGTGCGCGGGCACGGCCATGATCGCGCCGGTGCCGTAGTCGGCCAGCACGTAGTCGCTCGCCCACACCGGGATCTGCTCACCGTTGACCGGGTTGGTCGCGGTGACGCCCAGGTCGACACCGGTCTTGGGCCGCTCGGTGGAGAGCCGGTCGATGTCCGAGGCCTTGCGGGTCTCGGCCAGGTAGGCCTCGTACGCCGGCCGCTGCGCCGCACTGACCAGCTCGCCGGCCAGGGGTGCGTCCGCCGCGACGACCATGAAGGTGGCGCCGTACAGCGTGTCCGGGCGCGTGGTGTAGACGTCGATCTCGCGCGGGCCGGCCTCGGTCTGGGCCGTGAAGGTCACGTGTGCGCCCTCGGACCGGCCGATCCAGTTGCGCTGCGCGGTGACGACGCGGTCCGGCCAGGTCGGTGCGAGGACGTCCAGGTCGTCCAGCAGCTCCTGGGCGTACTCGGTGATCTTGAAGTACCACTGGTTCAGCTCGCGCTTGGTGACCTCGGCGCCACAGCGCTCGCACCGGCCGTCGACGACCTGCTCGTTGGCCAGCACTGTCTGGTCGTTGGGGCACCAGTTGACCGGGCTGTCCTTGCGGTAGGCCAGCCCGCGCTCGCGGAACTTCAGGAACAGCCACTGGGTCCAGCGGTAGTACTCCGGGTCGGAGGTGTGCAGCCTGCGCGACCAGTCCAGCGCC
>DATAKN010000170.1:0-21855 GCA_036261595.1 Marmoricola sp. | reverse complement strand
GTACGGCGGCATGACCTGCGCACCCGCATCACTGGACTTCCGCAACGTGTAGTGCGGCGTCACGTTGTCGGTGTCGCACTCGTCGGCCGGGAAGCCTTCCTTGGCCGGATCACAGTTGTCCGAGCCCGTGCTCGTGACCAGGTTGGGCAGGTTCACGTTGTAGGCATCGGCGTTGACGTGGACCGTGAAGTCCAGCTGCACCGTGCCGGACAGCTCCGCGATCGTCCAGGTGATCACGTTGCCGGTGAGGCCGACGGTCGTGCCGGCCGGGGCGGCCGCCTGGAGGTCGGCCAGCGTGGGCAGCGAGACGTGCGGCGCGAGCGAGGACAGGTCGTCGGTCAGGACGACGTTCTTCGGGTTCACACCACCGGTCTTGGTGGCCGTGAGCGTGTAGGTGATGTCGGAGTCGACCGGCACCGGGCCGTCGTGGACGTCACTGGTCTTGCTCACCTGCCACGTGCCGGCGTTCGGGCAGATCGCTGCCGTCGCACTGTCGGTGTCCTTGACCGTCCGGCCGCTGGAGATCGTCACGGTGTTGGTCCACTGGTTGTCCGTGGAGCAACCGGTCGTGGTGGCCGTGTGGGTCGCGGTGTACACCGGGAAGGTGTAGCCGTCCACCCCAGCCTGGTCCCACGTGACGGTGCCGAGCGTCACGTCGTCCGCGGTGGTGGTCGTGCCCATGTCGTCGACGGCGGTCACGGACTTGTCGAGCTCGGTGGTCGGCGTGTCGTAGGTGACCCCGGGCGCCGGACTCTGCAGCGTCGTGCTCTCACCGGCACCAGCGCCCCAGGCGACGGTCACGGAGTTGCGGGTGCCGTCGGCCGGCTTGCCCGCGAGCTCGCAGGTGTAGGGCAGCGTGACGTCCGTGGCATTCGGGTTCTGCGGCGTGTTGGACGCCAGCGTCACCACGGCCGCGTTGGGCGGCGTTGCCAGGTTGCCGTCGTCGATGCTGCACGTGGCGGCGACCCCACCGATGGTGGCCGGCTCGCTCACCGTGGCGGAGATCGGCGCGATGTTGCTGTCGGTGTTCGGGTTGTGCACCGTGATGGTGCCGGACATCTTGTACAGCGAGTCGACCGGCGTGCCCCGCTCGACGATCACGCGGTACTCGAAGTCGTGGCTGTACGCGTCGCCCGTCCAGGACGCGGTGACGTCCTGCCATGCACCAGCCGGCTCGCCGTACTGGGCCTTGGTCCGGACCTGCTTGACGACGTGCCAGTTGTAGGTCCGGGTGAACTCCGGCGTGGCGGTCTTGGAACCCGTCAGCGTGGCGGGGTTGCAGATCCGAACCTGGGCGCTGTTGTCGTCGGTGCTCTGGTGGTTCGCCTCGGTCGCGTCACTCTCGACGACCGGCCGGCCGTCACTGGTGATCGTGACCGTGTTGGTGTGCGTCGCGCAGGTGCCGTCACCGGGCGCGTCGAAGACGATCCCGGTCGACGGGTCGCTGGACGCGTCGAGCGTGAGCGAGTGCCCGGCGTTGTTGTTGTAGACCTGCGACCAGGTGAGGTCCCAGTGCCGGTCGTCAGTCGGGTCGCCCGGAGTCGCGTTGTCGTCGTACACGGTGATCGTGGCGTTGACGAGGTTCTTGATCCAGTCGTTGGTCAGCGACTTCGCCAGCTGGGCGTCGTCGTTCTTCACCTGGTAGGCGAAGTAGTCAGAGCCGTTCGGCGTGTGCGCCAGAGTCGCGTCCCACGTCGCCGTGGCCTTGTTGGTACCCGTGTACGGCGGGTCCGGCTGAGCCGGGTCGAAGGTGCAGGAGTACCTGAAGGTGCGAGTCGTCGCGTTCGGGATCGTGTACGGGAACGACACCGGGGTGAACACCGGGTCGGCGTCGGTGCCGCCGGTCCGCACGTCGGTCACCGTGCAGCTCGAGCCGGCGACCTGCGTCGTCATCGTGGAGTCGGTGTAGTAGACGTCGCTGAGGCCCTCGAGCGCGATCCCGTCACCCCACGCGTTGGGGTTGCGGACCTGGATCGTGCCGGTCATGCCCCATCGGGCATCCTTGCCCGGGCCAGTGGTCACGGTGATGTCGTACTGGCCGGTCGTGCTGACGCCGGAGTTCAGCTCCGGGGTGGAGGTCGTCTTCCGGATCGACCACGGGTAGGTGCGGTAGAGCGTGCCGGTCGCGTTCTTGTCGAGGACGTCGATGTCCGCGCCCACGCAGAGCTTGGCGTTGGCGGTGGACGATGCGAGCGCCGTGCCGGAGCCGGTCTTGTAGATCGACGCCGTGTTCGGGTTGGCGCCGTCGGCCGTGCACTGTCCCGCCGTGCCGGTGATGGTCCGGCTGTAGGTCGCGGTGTAGGGGCCGCCACCCGGGGTCCAGGTGAGCGTCCAGTCACCGTTCGCGTCGATCGCGCCGGCTCCGCCGGTCTCGGCCGCCGTGAAGGTGTGGTGCACCGGGTCTGCCTGACCGGGAACGGTCGCGTAGTCCTTGACCGTCACGTTCACCGGCTGGTCGGCGGCGGCCGTGAACGAGTAGCCGTGCGACGGGTTCGCCTGGAACCGGTCGACGCGCGTCGCGTCGACCGTGCCGTCCACGTCACCCTGGTTCTGCGGGTACGCCGACTGGCTCCACTCGAGGTGCGCGGTGTTCGTGCCCGTCGCGGATGTCCCAGCCGCAGGCGGCGTGGCGAACGAGCAGGTGTAGGGGTACGACGTGCCGGCGGTCTCGACCGCTGCGGTCGAGGGGTCGTCGTCCGGGGCCACGGTGATCGCACCGTCCGTGCCCACGCCCGAGTCGAACGAGCAGGAGGCGCCGGACACACCTGGCACCTCGGTGAGCGTGGCGTTCACCGATGCGCTGTTCGGGTTATGGACAGTCACGGACCCGGTGACGCGGTAGTTGCTGGCCGCCTGCTGAGTCACGCGCACGCGGTACTTGAAGTCGTGCGTGGTCGAGGACGAGTACGCGGTGTCACTGCTCTTCCAGTCAGCCTCGGCGGGATCTGCCTTGGCGCTGACCTGCTTGGTGATGTCCCAGCCGATGTCGTAGTGACCGGTGGCCGTCTTCGACGCGGTCAGCGGGACCCACTGCTTCGGGTCACGGAAGGTGACGGTCACGTCTGCGTTCGTGTCGCCCGCGTTGCCCACGACGACGTTGTTCTGGGTCCGGTCGGCCGGAGCCGGCAGCAGGTAACCTGCGGGCGCGCGCAACTCGGTGACGGTGTAGGTCCCCGGCTCGGCGTTGGGCACGACGATCCTGCCGTCAGCGGTGCCGTCGGCCACGGTGTTCGGCGGCAGGGTGGGCGTGCCGGTCAGGGCAGCCAGCTGAGCGGTGGTGCCGTCGAAGACGTTGTACGTGCCGGTCTTTCCGGGGCGGGGGTCATCGACGATGCTGAAGGCCGCACCCGGGACGAGCGTGTCGCCGGTCAGGCCCTTCTTCTCGATTGTCAACGAGCCACAGGTACCGGCGATGTTGACGTCGGCGACCATGTAGTCCTGGAGGGCGGAGGTCCACTGCAGCGAGGAGTGCGACCGAATGTTCATGGTGCCCAGGTCGCCCAGGCAGGTGCCGCTCGGGAACTGCAGCGCCGTGAGGTCGAGCATTCCTTCGGCGAAGCGTCCACCGTCGCCGACGGCACCAGTGAACGCGTTGGTCGTGGTGAGGGGGCACCAACCGAATCCGCTGTTGTCGATCTCCTCACACGAGCCACTCCAACCGGTCACACCCTTCTCGGCCCACACATAGGCGGCCTTCAGCAGGATCGTGATGGAGCCCTGCTGCTCGAACTGGAACATCACGTCACCGACGCTGCGGTCGGGCCGTGCAGGGTCGTTGGTCGAGTTGTCGAGCCGGTTGTACTCGACGTCGTACATCATCGTGCCCTCGGTGTCGTCCCGGGTGAACGCGAAGTACGCGAGCTGGTGACCGTCGACGGGCGAGGTGGTGTGGCCCGGCTGGCCCTTCAGCGGGTCGTGGTAGACCTGCGACCAGTCGTAGACCTTGCCGATGTCGGCCTGGCCCTGGGCACCGAAGAAGCCGGTCCAGCTCGAGGGCAGGTTGCCCTCCTTCGAGGAGCCCTGGTACCCGGAGTTGTCGCCGAAACCGGTGCCACCCGCTGTCGGCGTACCGTCATGGTTCACATCGACGGTGACGTCGCCACGGTTGGCCCAGTCGTAGGAACCACCGTTGTTGACGGCGAGGTCACCGTCGATCTCGAAGTCACCGGTGTTGGCGAGGGGGGTGATCAACGCCAGCGGGCTCACCAGGCTGGTGAGCGCGCTCGTGCCAGTGGCGGACTTCCTGGTCGTCGTGGTGGTCTTCGTCGACGGGGCCGTCACCGTGCTGCTGATGGAGGGCGGAGCGGTCGAGGGGGTCGAATCCGTTGCCGGAGTCGGGTCCGTCGTGGTGACCGTCGGCGTGGACGTGTCCGTCGGCGCCGGATCCGGTGCCGGGGTGGATGTGTCCGTCGCCGTCGGGTCGGTCGGCGCAGGGTCGCTGCCGTACGCCGCGCCGGAGCCCACGACGAGCAGCGTCGCCATCGCGAACGCCACCAGCGCGGAGAGGAATCGGGCGACGGGGTTCCGGTGCCGGAACGTGAGGAGGGACCGCACCCAGCCGAAGCCGGTCGGTCCCGCAGAGGTCCTGTTGCTGTTCATCTGTGGTGCCCCCAATGGCGACGGCGACCAGGCGTGTCCGGGCGTGCGTCAGCACACCCGCGACCGGGCCCAAGTCGAGTTCCCCCTGGCCAGCGAAAATTCTGGCCAAGCAGGGAATTCCCTTGCCCCCAAGGGGATTCCCTGCGACCACTACACGACCTGGCCGAGGGAGGCGGCAAGCGGAATGGTCCGATGGAGCACTCGCGGCCTAGACCGCATGGGCGCTCGGGACGGTCCCGAATCCGGTGCTAGATGGACGAAGCGGACATCGGTGGTATCAGCGTCCGAAGACGACCCGTGCCCGGGACCGGCGAGCGGTTCCCGGGCACGGGCCTTCATCCGGAGCGCTCACTGGGCATCACGGCCGATGCACGAGGGGGTCGGTGCACCCGGCCTGCCCAGCGTCTGGGGGCTAACTCCGGCGCCTCCGGCGCCGGCCACCCACGACCAGGCCTCCACCTCCGAGAAGCAGCAGCACCCCGGCGGCCAGCAGTCCACTCTGAGGACCACCGGTGTTCGGCAGGACGGCCGGGTGGTGCTGCTTCGGCGGGCTGACGATCGGCGGCGAGACCAGGACGCAGTTCGTCACGGTCGTCGTGGCGTTGGCGGTGATGCTGCCGGGCGCGTTGCCAGCGGTCAGCGTCGCGGTGTTCGGGTAAGCCTGGCAGCTCGTGTTGCCAGTCCCGCTGACCACGTGGACGGTCTCGCTGGCCCCCGGTGCCAGGTCCACCGCAGTGCAGTGCAGCGTCTCGCTCGGCGGCGTGCCCTGGATGGAGCAGTTCTCCGGGCCGGACGCGATCGACCAGTCGATACCGGTGCCGGACGGGAGCGGGTCGTCGATCACGACGCCGTGCGCCGTTCCGACACCTTCGCCCGCCCGGTTCGTGGCCGTGACCGTGAACCCGATCTGCCCACCCGCGTCGACCGATGCGGCGTCGGCCGTCTTCGCGAGCGCCAGGTTCGGGCACTGCACGGCCGTGGAGGCCGTCGCCAGGCCACCCGGCGCGTTGGTCGAGGTCAACGTGGCGGTGTTGTCGAACACCCCGCACTCCTCGTACGTCGTCGGCGCGGTGATGTGCACGACCTGCGACTGACCCGCCGCCAGCGCTTCTCCGCTGCAGGCGAGCGTCCCTTCGGAGATGTCGCACGTGAGCGGTCCGGTCTGGCTCTCGATCGTCCACACCACGCCGCCCGGCAACGGGTCACTGATGAACGGCGAGACGGCTGTGCCGTCACCGGTGTTGGCCGCCGTGATCGTGAACCCGATCGGACTGCCGGCGTCCACCGTCTCCGCATCGGCTGCCTTCGCGATGTCGAGCGCAGGACACAGCACCTGCTCATGGGCACTCGCGTCCGGCGTACCACTCACGTTCGTCGCGCTCACCTGGGCGGTGTTGTCGTACACGCCGGAACCGTCCGTGCCACCGAGACAGGAGTTGACCTCGGTCTCACCGGTGCCCGTCCACTCCGTGGGGCTCGTGACGTGCACGACCTGCGTGGCGCCTGCGTCGAGGCTTCCGGTGCACGAGAGCGTCCCACTGGTGATCGAGCAGCTCAGCGGACCAGTGGACGAATCGATCGTCCAGGTGATGCCGGGACCGGTCGGCAACGGGTCGCTGAGGTTCACGCCCGACGCAGTGCCCTGTCCGTTGTTGGACACGGTCACCGTGAAGCCGATGTCCTCGCCCACGTTGACACTGGCCGCGTCGGCGGTCTTGGTGATGTGGAGGCCGGGGCACAGGACGGTCACGCTCGCGACGTCGCTGTCCCCACCCGTGCCGTTGGTGGTCGACACGGTCGCCTTGTTCTTGACCACGCCGCAGTCCGCGGGTGCGGTCGGCGACGTCAGGTGGATGACAGGCAGCGACGTCGAGCCGTTCACTGTTCCCAGGTCGCAGCTGAGCACCTGGCTACCGACTGCGCCGGTGATCGCGCATCCGGTGTACGACGGGTCCAGCGACCAATCGAGGTTGCCGCCGGCGACACCATCGGCACCGGCCGGGAGCGTGTCGGTGACCTGCACTCCCTGAGCGGGCACCGACCCGCTGTTGCTGACCGTGATGTCGAAGCCGATCGGGCTGCCCGCAGAGACCGGTCCGGGCGGGTTGGCGGACTTGCTCACGTCGACCTGCGCGCCCACGATCGTCGCGGACTCGTGGGCGTCCGAGCACTGCCCGGAGGCCGCGTCGTTGAACGAGTCGCCGGGGTACGACGCGATCCAGGTGTAGGTGTGCGCCGCCGTCGGGCTGAAGGTGGTGCTCGTGGTCGCGACGCCGCTCGCGTTGAGCGTCCCGGTCGTGTGGAACACCACGCTGCCGGTGCATCCTGGGTCGGCGGTGACGTCGTACAGGTTGAAGTCGACCGTGTCACCGGTCACCGTGCCGGGCACGAAGTCGTGCAACGTCGCGGTGTCGCCGAGCGTCGTGAAGCCGAGCCCCGGTGAGTTGGCCCCGGTCACCGCGATCTGCGTGGTGATGGTCGGGCTCGCGTGCACCACCGTGAAGCACTCGCTGCCGTTGTTCGTGTGCGAACTGGCCACGTAGTACGCCCCGGCGGCGGAGTCAGGCGTGTACTCGGCACGCCAGCAGTACGTCCCCGTCGTCGTGTCGTTGGTCGTGTTCGCCGAGGTCGCACTCCCGCTGCTGATCGTGACCGGGCTGCCGACCTGGGCGCCTGCCCCGGAGGGGCACCCCGCGGAGGTGACCTGGCTCGGCTGGCACAGGAAGAACGTCACGGTTCCGGTGGGAACCGGCCGTCCGCCGACGGCGCTCACGGTGGCCACGTCGTGCTGGGCAGTGCCGGGTGCGACCGTCGACCCGCCCGGGGTGGCCGTGGTCTGCAGCGGCGCCGGCGGGCAGGTGTTGAACTGCCCGGCCGCGAAGTCCTTCAGGGTCGCCGTGATCTCCTGCGAGGATCGGGTCTCCGCCAGGAAGGTGGTGAAGCAGCCGCCGCCGGTGGCGTCGAGGAGGACGTTCAGGTCGATACCGGCTTCCACGAACGTGTTCGACGCATGGGAGGTCGGCGACCAGGCCGAGGTGATCGTCTGCGTGTTCGCAATGGCGCAGGCGGTGTCCGTCGACGCACCTCCACAGGTGGAGCCGCTCAGCCCGGGGATCGGGACAGGTGAGCCGGTCGCGTCGTTGCCACTCCACTTGTAGACCTGGACGTCCTGGGTGCCACCGCCGTTGGTGTAGTTGCTGAGCACCAGGATGTCGCCGTCGGTGTGAGTGCCGCTGAACCCACCTGGGCCGTGACATCCCACGTTGTTGTTCTTCAGCAGCCAGAACCCGGCGAAGGAGTCACCGTTGTTGGACTGTCGCTCCGACCCCAGGTAGAGCACCTTGTGACCGGCGTTGTCCGGCGCGTCGGCGGGGACCTGGACCAGGGCTGCGTAGGCGTTCTGGAGGTCGTCCTTCGGCGTGGGGTTGTTCAGCGTCGTGCAGCCCCAGTCGCCGATTCCCTGGATGTCCTTGTTCGAGGTGAAGTACGACGGATCCGGGTCGGTTGCGTCGGCGTTGAAGTCAGAGGCCAGCAACGGCCCGTTCTCCGGATCCGGCGTGACGGCGCGCGCGCCGGCCGAGGTGAAGAGGTTGCCCCAGTCGTAGGTGGCCGCACCGGTGTGCGCGATGTTGCCGTCGAGCTCGAACATGCCCGTGTCGTGCACTGCGTAGGCGGGCCCCATGCCGACCGCGAGGACCGTCGCGGTGGCGAACGCCGCTGCGCCGGAGACGAGCCGCGCGATCGGGTTCTGGTGCCGGAAGGAGAGAAGGGACCGAACGCGGAACGTGCCGGCCGGTCGCGCGATGCGCTTGTGCTTGTTCATCTGTGGTGCCCCCATTGGCGACGGCGACCCAGGTGCGGCATGCAACCGAGGTCCCCGCGCACCACACCCGAACCGGGATTCCGTCCCGATCAGCGAAGCTCTGGCCGGGACGCGAATTCCCCTGCCCCCAAGGGAATTCGCTTTCGGTCAGGAAAGAACCGAGGTCGGGGGGACAGCAATAGCCCATCTGGGGAACCGGCCCTGCGGGCTAGACCGCGCATGCTGCGAGCTGGCCCACTGAGGGTAGCCAAACCATGCCCAGCCCCACCCAAACGGACACGGCGAGGCGGATCGGGTCGGGAAGATCCGTCAATCGACCAAACGGTTGGCAATGGCCATCAGCCGGACGTTCGCCTCCCGCTCGCCGATGCTCACCCGCACGCCGTCGCCGGCAAACGGGCGCACCATGATGCCGGCCTGCTCGGCCGCGGCGGCGAACTCGGCCGTGCGGTCACCGAGCGGGAACCACACGAAGTTGCCCTGGGCGTCCGGCAGCTTCCACCCCTGGTCGGCCAACGCAGCCGTGATCCGGCCCCGCTCGGCGACCAGCGCCTCCACCCGCTCCAGCAGCTCGTCCTCGGCGGCCAGGCTCGCGACGGCCGCTGCCTGGGCGATCGAGGAGACCCCGAACGGCAACGCACAGGCGCGTACGGCGGTCGCCACGTCGGCCGATCCCACGAGGTACCCGACCCGCAGGCCGGCCAGCCCGTAGGCCTTCGCGAACGTGCGCATCACGACCACGTTGGGATGCGCACGGACCAGCTCCAGGGCGTCGAGAGGGTCCGACATCCGGACGAACTCCCGGTAGGCCTCGTCGATCACCACCAGCACGTGACCGGGCACCCGGTCGAGGAACGCGGTCACCTCGCTGTGGGTCAAGGCCGGCCCGGTGGGGTTGTTCGGCGTGCAGAGCAGGACGATCTTCGTGCGCTCGCCGACGGCACCCGCCATCGCGTCGAGGTCGTGGCGCCCGTCATCGGTGACCGGCACCTGCACGGACACCGCTCCGCCGACCGACGCGGCGATCGGGTACGCCTCGAAGGACCGCCAGGCGTGGACGACCTCGTCACCGGGATCGCAGTAGGCCTGCAACAGGTGGTAGAGCACTGCGACGCTGCCCGTGCCGGCCGCGATCTGCTCCGGGGCCACGTCGAGACGAGCGGCCAGGGCGTCGTACAGGGCGACACAGCCCATGTCGGGATAGCGGTTCATCTGCTCGGCCGCGCGGGCCACGGCCTCCAGCACGCCCGGGAGCGGCGGGTAGGGGTTCTCGTTCGACGAGAGCTTGTAGGTGCTCAGACCTTCGCGGGCGGCGGGCGGCTTGCCGGGCACGTACGCCGGGATGGTGGCGACGGTTGCCCGGGGGCGCGGAGTGGGTGTGCTCACGGCCTCACCTTAGGGTGACCCGGTGACCACGCGAAGCCCTGCTGTCGGTGTGGGGCTGGTGGTCCTGGGCGCGGCCTGCTTCACCGTCAACGCCGGCGTCTCGCGGGTCGCGCTGCGATCGGGCGTCGAGCCAGCGATGCTGACCACGATCCGGGTCACCTTCACGTTCGCCGTGCTGCTGGTGGTCGCCGCGCTCTTCCGTCGTACGGCGCTGCGCCCGCCTCCTGGTCGACTGCTCCTCCTCGTCGTGGCCCACGGACTGATCGGGGTGGCCGCGCTGCAGTGGACCTACTTCGTGGCGATCGACCGGCTACCGGTCGGCATGGCCCTGCTGCTGGAGTACCAGGCCCCCGTACTCGTCGCCCTGTGGGCGCGCTTCGGCCAGCACGAGCAGGTCCGGCCACGCCTGTGGCTGGGCCTGGTGCTGGCCGTCGCCGGGCTCGCGGCCGCGACCGAGGTCTGGAAGGGGGCCCGGTTCGACGGCCTCGGCGTGCTGGCCGGGCTGGCCGCCGCAATCTGTTTCGCCGGCTACTTCCTCATCGGCGAGGCCGGCGTGGGTTCGCTCGACCCCTTGCGCGTGATCCTGTGGTCCTTCGGAGTCGCGACGATCGTGCTCAACGTGATCACACCGATCACGGGCTTCGGGGCGGGTCCGCTGGGTCGCCACGTGTCGCTGCTCGGAAGTCTCGCCGGGCACGCCGTACCGCTGTGGCTGGTGCTCGCCTGGGTGATCGTGCTCGGCACGTTGGTGCCCTTCTTCGCCGAGCTGTTCGCGCTGTCGTTCGTCAAGGCCACGACGGTCACGGTGATTGCCCTGCTCGAGCCGATCGGGGTCTCCGCCCTGGGCTGGGCGTGGTTCCACGAGTCGCTAGGCCCTGTGGCGATCCTCGGCTGCGTCGCCGTGGTCGCCGGCATCGTGATCGCCCAGTCCGCCCGCCGCGAGCACCTCGAGGTCGAGCCCCCGGCCCTCACCTGACCGTCGCGACGTCCCGACCCAGGGTCACGTCGAGCGGGTTGGTCAAGCAGCGGATCGCGCCGCCGCCCTTGAGGAACTCTGTGACACCCACCAGCACGACCTCGAACCCCCAGGCCTCGAGCTGCCCGCGGATCCGGTCCGGACACGCCGGCATGATCACGGTGCGCCCCACCACCACGGAGTTCGCGCAGAACGTCATCGCCTCCGCCTCGCTCAGCACCAGTGGCTCCGGCACGAGGTCGAGGAGCTTGCGGGCCGATGCCGCGTCGAAGGCATCCGGGCACACCATGGCTCGCGTCGCGTCGAGCGGACAGAACGCCAGGTCCAGGTGGTACATGCCGGGGTGCGTGATCCGTACGCCGCGCACGGTGATGCCGAGCTCGTGGGCCAGGTGCTTGAGCGCCAGTCGCTCTGTCCGGGGGCCGTACCCGACGACGAGCTCACCGCGCCAGGCGAACGCGTCGCCGGCCTCGAAGTGGGCACCGACGCCGTCGCTGCCGAACCGGTGGAGGGTGAAGCCACGGTCGGCGAACCAGGCGGCCGCGGTCTCGGTCTCCATCCGGCGCTCGGGGTGCCGCATGTGCGAGAGGACCGCCGTACCGGCACCCGAGCCTCCGGCGAGCGGCAGACCGAGGTTCATCGCGTAGACCATGTCCGGGGCGTCGGAGCGCTGACCGAGCACGTCGACGAAACCGCCGGCCGCACCGATCGCCTCGGCGATCGCGTCCCACTGCTCACGCGTGGCCACGGGGTCCGGCTGGTCGCGCGGGTCCATGTAGGGGTTGATCGCGTACTCCACCCGGAAGTGCTCGGGCTCCACCATCAGGTAGTGCCGGCCCCAGGGCAGCTCGCTCGGCGCCGCCGTCTCCACTGATTCCACGCAACCCTCCCATGATTGCCTGATTGTCTGACAATCTCGGATTGTGAGGCGTCCGGGCGCGGCGCGCAAGCATTTTGTCCGACAATCGTCCCGATGACAGCCAAGGACGCGTTCGCGCACCTGAACGTCGAGCCGGTCACCGTGGTGGACCGGGTGGTCGACGAGCTGCGGCGCGCGCTCTTCGACGGCGAGCTGGACCCCGGGACGCCCCTGCGCGAGGTCGCGCTCGCCGACTCGCTCGGGGTCGCCCGGTCGACCGTCCGCGAGGCCCTCGGCCACCTGGTCAACGAGGGCCTGGCCGACCGGGTGCCGAACAAGGGCACCGCCGTCCACGCCCCCTCGGCGGAGGAGATCCGCGACGTCTGCCGCGCCCGCGCGGTGCTCGAGACAGCCGGCGTACGGCGGTGGAACGAGGCCTCGGAGGAGGCGCGCGACGAGCTCCGGGCCGCGATCAAGGAGTTCCGCCGGGTCGCACGCGCCCGGGCGACGCCCCAAGAGCTCACGGCCGCGCACCTGCAGGTCCATCGCGCCCTCACAGGACTCACCGAGTCGCCGCGGCTGATCGCGGCGGCGGACTCCCTGTACGCCGAGATCCGGCTCGCGCTGGCCAGCCTCGACCGCACCCGCGGCAACAAGCGCGAGCAGGTGCACGCGCACGGCGACCTGGTCGAGCTGCTCGAGAGCGGCCGGCTCCACGACGCCGAGGCCGAGCTCCAGGCACACCTCGCCGGTGCCGAGAGATCGCTGGTGGCGTCGATAGAGTCGCGCGCATGAAGCTCGTGCTCTGGCTCGTCGTGAACGCCGCCGCCCTCGGGGTGGCGGTGTGGCTGTTCGACGGCATCACGCTGACCGCGGACACCACCAGCGGCAAGATCGGCACGCTCGTCGTCGTCGGTGCGATCTTCGGCGTGATCACCTCGGTGGTGAGGCCGATCGTCAACATGCTCTCGCTGCCGCTGATCATCCTCACACTGGGTCTGATGCTGCTGGTGACCAACGCCCTCATGCTGCTGCTGACCAGCAAGGTGGCCGGCAGCCTCGGCCTGGGCTTCCACGTCGACGGCTTCTGGACCGCGGTCTTCGGCGCGATCGTCATCTCGATCGCCTCGATGGTCGTCGAGGCACTGCTGCCCGACGCCGACTGAGACCGGCGGATGTACCGGATCGCCGTGGTCTGCCTCGGCAACATCTGCCGATCACCGATCGCCGAGGTGGTGACCACCGCGGTGCTGGCCGAGTCGGGGCTGGACGACCGGGTCGAGGTCACCAGCAGCGGCACCGGCACGTGGCACGTCGGTGAGCCGATGGACGAGCGAGCGGCCGCCGTGCTCAGCGCGTCGGGGTACGACGCCAGCCGCCACCGTGCCCGCCACTTCGACGCCGACTGGCACGACCACGACCTGATCCTGGTGATGGACCACACCAACCTCGCCGACGTCCTGGCCGAGGTGCCCGAGGACCGGCACGACCGGGTACGACTGTTCCGGTCCTACGACCCGGAGGTGCGCACGTCGGACCCGGACCAGGTGCCCGACGTACCGGATCCGTACTACGGCGGCCCCGACGGCTTCGACCACGTGCTCGCGATCGTCGAGCGCACCGCGCGACGGTTGGTCGACGAGCTCGGACTGGCGAGGTGACCAGCCTCCCGCAAGGATGGATGCATGGCCCGCATGCGGACGCTCGCAGATCGTGCCGAGCAGCTGCTCGGCACGTCGGTCGTCTCCACCACGCCGGTCGCGGGCGGTGACATCTGCACCTCGACGCGGCTCCGGCTGGGCGACGGGCGCGCGGCGCTGATCAAGACCCGCCCACATGCGCCGGCCGGATTCTTCGAGGCCGAGGCGCGCGGGCTGCGCTGGCTCGCGGAGCCGGGGGTCGCCGAGGTGGCCGAGGTCCTCGGGGTGAGCGAGGACTGCATCATCGTCGGCTGGATCGAGCCCGGCAGGCCGGGCCCCGAGTCGGCCAACGCGCTCGGGCGGATGCTCGCCCGGCTGCACGCCAGCGGCGCGGATCGCTTCGGAGCCGAGCAGGACGGCTTCATCGGCACGCTTCCGCTGCCGAACGGCACGGCCGAGACCTGGCCGGAGTTCTTCGCCGTACGCCGCGTGCTGCCCTACCTCAAGCTGGCTGCGGACCGCGGGCGGATCGACGCGGCCGGCGTCGCCGCGGTCGAATCGGTCGTGCGCAGGATCGTCGACCTGGCCGGTCCGCCGGAGCCCCCGGCCCGGCTCCACGGCGACCTGTGGTCCGGCAACATCGTGTGGAATGCCGAGCGCCACGCCGTGCTGGTGGACCCCGCGGCGCACGGGGGACACCGCGAGACCGACCTGGCCATGCTGGCCCTCTTCGGGCTCCCCCAGCTGGCGCGCGTGCAGGCGGCGTACCAGGACGTCAGCCCGCTGGCAGACGGCTGGGAGGAGCGTCAGCCGCTGCACCAGCTGTTCCCGCTGCTGGTCCACACGGCCCTCTTCGGCGGGCGCTACGGCCAGCTCGCCACCGAGGCCGCCGGCAAGCTCGCGTAGCGGATCTCAGCAAAGGCTCAGCCGTGAGTGGCACCCTTGGGGCGTGAACGTGCCGCCGGAGACCAAGCCGCACGTGCTCGTCGTCGACGACGACCGGGCCGTGCGTGAGTCGCTGCGCCGCTCCCTGGAGTTCAACGGCTACGCCGTTTCGCTCGCCGAGGACGGCGCCGCGGCGCTGGCCGGGATCAGCAGCACCAACCCCGATGCGATCGTGATGGACGTGATGATGCCGCGGCTCGACGGCATCGAGACCACCCGCGCGCTGCGCTCGGTCGGCAACCAGGTGCCGATCCTGGTGCTCACCGCCCGCGATGCCGTGGGCGACCGGGTCGAGGGGCTCGATGCAGGTGCCGACGACTACCTGACCAAGCCGTTCGCCCTCGACGAGCTGCTTGCCCGGCTGAGGGCGCTGCTGCGCCGCGCCGCACCGGAGCCCGGCACGAGTGCCGACGAGCAGCTGGAGTTCGCCGACCTCTCGATGGACCTCGCCTCGCGAGAGGTGCGCCGTGGCGACCGCTTGATCGTGCTGACCCGCACCGAGTTCACGCTGTTGGAGCTGTTCCTGCGCCGTCCGCGCCGGGTGCTCGAGCGCTCGTTCATCCTCGAGGAGGTCTGGGGCTTCGACTTCCCCACGACCGCGAACAGTCTCGAGGTCTACATCGGGTACCTCCGCCGCAAGACGGAGGCCGAGGGGGAGCCGCGGCTGTTGCACACCGTGCGAGGCGTCGGCTACGTGCTCCGCGAGAACCCGTGACCGCTCCGCAGGCCGCACCGGCCGAAGCGGACACGAGCGTCTGGACGGGCCTGCACTACCGGCGTTCCCTGGCAAGCCGGGTCACGCTGTTGACGACGCTCGCGGTCGGCTTCGTGGTCTCCGCGGTCGCCTTCGCGGCGTACGCGACGGTGCGGGCACAGGCGGTCGGCGCGCTGGACGAGTCCCTGCGCACCCGCGCCTACTCCGCGACCAAGACCGACACGCTCGACGCCCTGGCGCGCCAGCAGATCCCGCCCTGGGCGTTGGGTGCGGCGAACCTCAACATCATCTTCATCAACGTCGGGACGAACCCACCCGGCCTGATCGGCTTCGGCACCTCCACGTCGTTCACCGTCGGGCAGCGCGAGCTCGACGTCGCCCGGGGCAAGCACACCAGCTCGGCGCGCACGGTGTGGTCGAAGGGCCAGCGCTGGCGGATGGTCGCGGTCAACGCCGGCGACAACGAGGCGCTCGTGCTCGCCCAGTCGATGGAGTCGACCGATCGCATGCTCGACCGGCTGGGCCTCGTGATGCTGCGCTTCGGCGCTGCGGGCATGATCATCGCCGGTCTCGCCGGATGGGCGGTCGCCCGCAACGGGCTCCGGCCGGTACGCCGGTTCACCGCGGCCGTCGAGGACATCGCGCGCACCCAGCGGCTGGATCCGATCCCGGTCGAGGGCACCGACGAGGTCGCGCGCCTCGCCCAGTCGTTCAACGAGATGCTGCACGCCCTCTCCGCGTCCCAGCACCGGCAGCGGCAGCTGGTCGCCGACGCCGGTCACGAGCTGCGCACGCCGCTCACCTCGCTGCGCACCAACCTCGACCTGCTGGTGCAGGCCGACAACTCCTCCGGTCTCGCCCCGGAGAGCCGGGCCGAGCTGCTCCGCGACGTACGCGCCCAGATCGGCGAGATGACCACGCTGATCGGCGACCTGGTCGAGCTCGCCCGCGACGAGCCGGTCTCCCGGGCGGTCGAGCCGGTCGAGCTGACCGCCGTGGTCGGGCAGGCCGTGGCCCGGGTACGCCGCCGTGCGGACGTGGAGTTCAAGGTGCACTCCTCGCCGTGGTGGGTCACCGGCGATGCCGACGCCCTGGAGCGGGCGATCACCAACCTGCTCGACAACGCCGCCAAGTGGAGTCCGGAGGGCGGCATCGTCACGGTCACCCTCGAGCACGGCACCTTGATGGTCGCCGACCAGGGACCGGGCATATCGGCCGAGGACCTGCCGCACGTGTTCGAGCGGTTCTACCGATCGGCGGAGTCGCGAGGCATGCCCGGGTCGGGTCTCGGCCTCTCGATCGTCCGGTCGATCGCCGAACGGCACGGCGGCGACGTTCGCGCCGGCTCCGCGCCCGACGGCAGCGGTGCCGCGTTCTGGCTCACCATCCCCGGCCAGGCGTCACCGCCCGAGGGCGAAACCGGGTGACGGAAGGGACACCGGTCGAGTCTTGGCGCGGTCGTAGGGCGCTCACAAGAACTTCTCAGGATGGCTCGGCACGATCGATGACATGACAGACCAGTACGACCCCCACCACGACTCCCAGCATCCCCCGACTGGACAGTCCGACCACCCTCGCGAGGGCGGGGCGTCCTGGTCTGCCGAGTCCCCGACCCCGGCCGCGCCGGAGTTCGGCCACACCCGCCCATTGCCGCCGTACCAACAGCCGGCTTCCGCGACCACGGCCGCAACCGTGCGTCAGCCCGGAGGCATCACGGCGGCCGTGTTGGCGGGTGCCCTCCTTCTGGGTGGGGCGGCCGGGGTCGGTGGCGCCGCCGCGTACGAGGCCTTGCAGGGCTCCGACTCGACCGTCTCCTCCTCGGCGTCGGGTCCGGTCAAGGCGTCGAACGCTGCTGCCGCCCCGTCGGGGTCCGTCGAGAAGGTGGCCGCCGCCGTGCTCCCTTCGGTGGTGAAGATCAACGTCACCGGCTCGTCGGGCTCCGGTTCGGGGTCGGGGATCGTGCTCAAGAGCGACGGCACGATCCTCACCAACAACCACGTGGTCGCGCTCGCCGGCAACGGCGGATCGATCACGGTGAACTTCAACGACGGCACGACCGCCAAGGCCAGCGTGGTCGGCACCGACAAGGTCACCGACATGGCGGTGATCAAGGCCGAGGGCGTCTCCGGCCTCCCGGCCGCGACCATCGGCAAGTCCTCCGACCTCCAGGTCGGGCAGTCAGTGGTGGCGATCGGCTCGCCGTACGGCCTGAACTCCACGGTGACCACCGGCATCGTCTCGGCGCTCAACCGCCCGGTCTCGGTGTCCACCGCCGAGGAGCAGGTGCCGCAGTTCCCCGGCTTCGGTAACCCGCAACCGCAGCAGAACCAGGCCGACCTGAGCACGACCTACCCGGCGATCCAGACCGACGCGGCGATCAACCCCGGCAACTCCGGCGGGCCGCTGGTCGACATGGCCGGCCGGGTCGTGGGCGTGACGTCCTCCATCCGGACCGCCGACGGCTCCTCCACCGACAGCGGCGGCTCGATCGGTCTCGGCTTCGCGATCCCCGTCGACGAGGCGCTGCCGATCGTCAACCAGATCATCAACGGCGAGAAGCCGACACATGCCCGACTCGCGGTGAGCGTCTCCGACGTGCAGGGCAACACGATCCTGCAGGGCGCGCAGATCCAGACCGTCGACGGCGGCGGCCCTGCGGACAAGGCCGGAGTGCAGAAGGGTGACGTGATCACCAAGGTCGACGACCAGGTGATCGACGGCTCGGAGTCCCTGGTGGCCACGATCCGCGGTCACCGGCCGGGCGACAAGGTCACGCTGACCTACGTGCGGGACGGCAAGACCCACACCACGTCGGCCACCCTCGGCTCGGACGCCGCCACCTCGGCCTCCTGAGCCACCCACGATCGCCGAGCGGGCGGTCGTGTCCACCCCGGAACGGACACGGCAGCTCGCTCGGTCCAATTCCACGCGAAGATGTGCGGGTGCTGCCGTTCCTGATGCTTGCCACTCGTTCGGAGGACCAGGCCGCGGACGACGAGTACGCCGCGATGCTGCGGGCCGGCGACCTCGACGAGCACGAGCTGCACCGCGTGCGGCTCGAGGCGGCCCCGATGCCGCCGATCGACCTCGACCGGTACGCCGGGGTGATCCTCGGCGGTGGCCCGTTCGACTCCAGTGATCCCGAGGAGGCGAAGTCGGCCACCCAGCGCCGGGTCGAGGCCGAGCTCCGCAGCCTGCTCGACGAGGTCGTCGCCCGGGACTTCCCCTTCCTCGGCGCCTGCTACGGGGTCGGCACGCTCGGCGTCCACCAGGGCGCGGTCGTGGACCGCACCTACGGCGAGCCGATCGGCGCGGTGCCGGTGAGCCTGACCGACGCGGGCCGGGCTGACCCGGTGCTCGCGGGGATGCCGCCGGTGTTCGACGCCTTCGTCGGGCACAAGGAGGCCTGCCGTGACGTACCGCCCGGGGCTGTGCTGCTCGCCTCGTCGCCGACGTGCCCGGTGCAGATGTTTCGGGTCCGGACGAACCTGTACGCGACCCAGTTCCACCCCGAGCTCGACGTCGACGGACTGGTGGCCAGGATCCGGACCTACCAGCACTACGGCTACTACCCGCCCGAGACGATGGACGAGATCATCGGCCGGGTCCGCGATGCGGTCGTCACCGAGCCTCCGAAGGTGCTGGCCGGCTTCGTCGCCCGCTATGCACGGTGAGCCGTCGAGACGAGCGTCACCGGCGCCCTGACCTTTGTCCCGCTCCCGGGACCGTCCGGCCCTACGAGGACCGCTGACGACGCTCGAAGGTGGAGGTGAAGGAGGTCCCGATGGCGACCGTCGTCCTCATGCGCCCACGCCGATCCTCTCCTGAGCCCGTGCGAGCGGTGGCTGCCAGACGATGGTGGCTGACCCTGACGGTGCCGATCGGCGTCCTGGGGATCATCGGGAGCCTGGCGGGCATCTTCGTGGACCGGATCTACCGCGACGAGACTCCCGACTGGGCGGCCCAGGCGGTCGGCCAGGACGCCGCGAACCTCGTGGTGCTGGGCCTGATGCTGGTCCTCGGGTACGCCGCCCAGACCGGCTCGGCGCGCGCCTACCTCGCCTGGATCGGGACCATGACCTACACCGTGTACGCGTACGCGATCTACGTCTTCGCCGTGCACTTCGGCCCGCTGTTCCTGCTCTACGTGCTCGTGTTCGGCATGAGCGTGTGGGCGTTGATCGGCGGGCTGGCGAACCTGGAGCCGCGACATGTGCGCGCGGCGTTCACACAGACACCGGGCGCCGGCTTCGTGTCGGTGTTCCTCGTCGTCGTCGGGGTGGGCTTCGCCCTCCTGTGGCTGAGCGAGGACGTGGCGGCGACGATCAGCGGAGGCCAGCCCGAGGCCCTGGCCAAGGTCGGCCTGTGCACCAACCCCGTGCACGTGCTCGACCTCGGTCTCTTCCTCCCGACCGCGATCATCGCGGGTGTGCTGCTGCACCGCCGTCACCCGTGGGGCCACGTCATGGCTCCGGTGGTGCTGGCCGCGATGGCCGGCATCAGCGCGGGAATCGTGGCGGTGACGATCGTGGCCTCTGCCCGCGACCTGGAGTCCTCACCCGCGGTGGCGGTCGTGATCGGGATCCTCGGTGTGGTGCAGGCGATCGCCTGCTGGCGGCTGCTGCGGGGACTCGACCCCACCGTCTCCACCGAGCAGATCCTGCGCCACCAGGCCCGCCGACCCTGAGCCCGCTACGCCGGCGAGCGCGTGCCGGAGACGCTCGGCCTTCCACTGGGTCTCCGCCCACTCGGCGTCCACGTCGGAGTGCACGGTGATGCCGCCACCGGTGCCGAGCAGCCACGGGCCCTCGCCGGCGCGGAACAGCGAGCGGATCACCACGCCGAGGTCGGCCCGGCCGTCCCCGGAGATCCAGCCGAACGCACCGGCGTACACCCCACGTGGTGACGGTTCGACGCCGTCGATGACCTGCATCGTGCGCAGCTTGGGTGCCCCCGTCATCGAGCCGGCCGGGAACAGGGCGCGCAACGCGTCCACCGTGCCGACGTCGGGACGCAGGCGGCCGGTCACCGTGGTCACCAGCTGGTGGACGCTGGCGTAGGACTCGACCGCCATCAGCTGCGGGACCTCGACGCTGCCGGGCTCGCAGACGGTCGAGACGTCGTTGCGGAGCAGGTCGGTGATCATCAGGTTCTCGGCGCGGAACCTCGCGTCCGTCGACAGGCTGCGCCGCAGCGCGTCGTCCTCCTCCTCGCTCGCACCCCGCGGCGTGGTGCCCTTGATCGGCCGGGTCTCGAGCCGGCGCTGCCCGTCCACCGTGGCGAACCGCTCGGGCGACGACGACAGCAGCCACGTGTCACGGTGTCGCAGGACTCCCGAGTACGGCGCTGGGTTCGTCGCCCGCATGCGGTCGTAGATCTCGACCGGGCCCAGCCGGGAGGGCTCCTCGGTGCGGTGGGTCAGGTTGACCTCGTAGGTGTTGCCGGCGTGGAGCTGCTCCTGCACCGCAGCGAAGGCCTCGGCGTACCAGCGTGGGGTCGAGTGCGCAGGTGGCTGTCGGGGCGACCGGGTGAGCACTCGACCCGGTTCCTCGACGACCCGGAGGCTGCGGCAGCGCATCCACACCGCGTCCGGTACGCCGGGCATCGGCCGAGCGGGGAGGTCGGGCCGGGCGGCGTACCCGAAGTAGCCCACCCAGTGCGTGTCCGGGTCTCCGTCCTGCAGCTCCTGCAGGACGGTGAAGACGTCGTCGCCCACGACCCGGCCGCTCGGGTGCTCGACGACCTCGCGGTGAACCGCGTCGTAGGTCAGGGACACCTCGTCGGGATCGAGCGCCCCCATGACCGAGCGTCCCGTCGGCCCGGCGCCATCGAGCCAGAAGCAGCGGTCGTACGACGCGGCGAGCCGGCGGAACTCCTCGAGCGCGGTCACGCCAGCTCCAGGAAGTTCCGGACCAGCCGCTCACCGTGCTCGGAGAGGATCGACTCCGGGTGGAACTGCACGCCGTGCAGCGGCAGGTCGCGGTGCGAGACACCCATGACGACGGCGCCGGTGCGCGCGGTCACCCGCAGCACGTCGGGCACCACGGTCGCCGCCAGGGAGTGGTACCGCACCATCGACACCGGCGACGGGAGGCCGGTGAAGACCCCGGAGCCGTCGTGCGACACGGCTGCCACCACGCCGTGGGCCGGAGCGACCCGCTCCACCGTGCCGCCGTACGCCGTGACGAGTGCCTGCATGCCGAGGCACACGCCGAGCACCGGCACGCCGAGCTCGAAGGCGGCCGGTCCGAGGGCGAAGTCGGCCGGGCTCGCCGGATGACCGGGACCGGGCGAGAGGACCAGGTGCGAGCAGCGACGGGTCTTCTCCAGCACCCCCGGCTCGTCGTGCTCGACAACCTCGGGCAGCGTGCCGGTGACCGCGGCGACGAGATGGACGAGGTTCCAGGTGTAGGAGTCGTGGTGGTCGACCACGAGCACGTTCACCCGAGCAGCTCCAGGAGGAGGTCTCGCAGGATGTCGACGCCGTCCTCGGTGAGGATCGACTCGGCGTGGAACTGCACGCCACGGAAGTGCGGACCGGCGACCAGGTGGATGTCACCGGTCGCCGGGTCGGACTCGACGGTGACGCCCTCGGGCAGGCTGTCACCGGGCCCCAACCGCCCGACGAACGTGTTGTAGAAGCCGACCGGCTCGTGGCGGCCGCGGATCGACACGGTCGACTGGGTGCCCTGGAACACGATGTCCTTGTAGGCCAGGGGAATCCCGAGCCGGTCGCACAGCACCTGGTGGCCCAGGCACACCGCCAGGAACGGCCGCTCGGACGCGAGCAGCTCGTCGACCGCCGTACGGAACCGCGCGATCTTCGGGCTGTCCCCGTCGCGCGGGTCGCCGGGACCCGGGCCGACCACCGCCAGGTCGAACGCGTCGAACGCGCCGGGCGTGAAGTCCTCG
>DATAKN010000159.1:0-9084 GCA_036261595.1 Marmoricola sp. | reverse complement strand
ACGCCCGGGATCTCCTGGACCTCCTCGGTGACCGAGGCGACGCAGTGGCCGCAGGTCATCCCGGTGACGGTGCCGGAGTACGTGTAGCTGCTCATGACTTCACCAATCTTTCTATTGCGTCGGATGCTTCCTTGAGCTTGATCTGGGCCTCGGGCCCACCCACCTTCGCGGCCTCGACCACGCAGTGACTCAGGTGCTCGTCGAGCAGGCTGAGCGAGACCGCCTGCAGGGCCTTCGTGGCCGCGGAGATCTGGGTGAGGATGTCGATGCAGTACTTCTCCTCCTCGACCATCCGCTGCAGCCCCCGGACCTGCCCCTCGATGCGGCGCAGCCGCTTGAGGTAGGCGTCCTTGGTGCCGTGCGCCAGGTAGGAGTGCTGGATCTCCGCGGTCATGCCTCGATACTATACCCCCCTTGGGTATGTGCCAAGGGTTCGGCCGGTCACCAGCCGAGCTCGCGCAACCGCGCGTCACCGATGCCGAAGTGGTGGCCGACCTCGTGGACGAACGTGCGCCGGACCTGGCCGACGACCTCCGACTCGTCAGAGCAGACGGCGCAGATCGCCCGCCGGAAGATCGTGATCCGATCGGGCAGGACGCCGGCGTACGACGTCGACCGGCGGGTCAGCGGGATCCCGTGGTAGAGACCGAGCAGGCCCGGTGGCCCACCCTCGTGCTGCACCGTGACCGCCACGTTGCTCATCAGCCGACCGAGCTCGTCAGGCAGGCCGTCAAGTGCCTCGGCCACCATCGCCTCGAACCGCTCCGGGTCCACCTCGACCATGCACCCAGTGTGGTCCCGGACAGGTCAGATCCGGGCGTCCATGTCCTGGTATCCGGAGTCCTCCCGGGTGCCGCCCATGCCGTCGCCGACCTCGCGGTAGTCGTGGATCCAGGAGACCGATCGGACCCACTTGACCATCTTGTAGCCGTGCATCGACTCGCAGCGCAGGCGGAGCGGTGCGCCGTACATCTCGGGAAGCGGCTCGCCGTTCATGCCCCAGGCGAGGATGGTCTCGTCCTCGAACGCCATCGCCTTGGTCAGCACGGTGTAGTACGGCTCGACCGGGCGACCGTCGTGCATCTGCTGGGCGGTGCCGAAGGACTCGATCATGACGTACTCGGCGCCGTCGAGCGGCTCGACCTGGGCGAGCACCTCGCGCAGCGGTACGCCGGACCACTTGGCGATGCCGGTCCAGCCCTGCATGCAGGTGTGCATGGTGATCTGGTCCTGCGGCGCGATCACCTTCAGCTCCTCCAGGGAGAACGACCTCGGCTCGCGGACCAACCCGCCGACCTCGAGCCGGAAGTCGCGGAACCCGTCGTCGCGCAGAGCGATCCACTCCGGTGACTGCGAGAGGTCGGGCGGCCGCGTGTTGACCCAGTGGAACGGCGAGATGTCGTCCTCGGTGAACACGTGCGCTGCCCGCTGTCGAGAGGTCATCCGATTCAGGACGAGATGCTTGATCGGCGCCTGGAGGCCGTAGAGCACGCGCTGGCTACGGCGTACATCGACCAAGGACAGGTACGACGCGGCGATCCAGATCGCGATCACCACGACGATGCCGATGATCACCCGGGTGACTGCCTGGCCGACCAGCGCCGGGTCGTACTCCTTGCCCATCATCATGTGCACGAGGTTGTGCTCGGGGTGCACGACGAAGACCAGCGCGACGTGCATGACCGCGAACACGACGAAGATGACCATGCCGATGAAGTGGATCGAGCGCGCGGCCTGTCGACCGCCGAACAGCTTGGGGTACCACGGGTAGCGACCAACCACGGCCGGCGACATCACCGGACCGGTCACGATCATCAGCGGCGCCAGCACGAACACCACGAACGTGTACATCAGCTGCTGCAGCGCGTCGTAGGGCTGGAAGTGCGCGATCGACGGCACGCCGAAGCCGGCGTAGATCTTCAGCGAGTCCCAGGCGTCAGGGAAGACCGACCACGACGTCGGCACGATCCGGCGCCACTGACCGGTGCCGAAGAGCAGCACCACGTAGATCAGGCCGTTGAGCACCCACAGACTCGTCACCAGTCCGTGCCAGGCACGCCCGATGCCGATCTTCGCGCGACCCGGCAGGCTGATCAGCGGGTGCAGGTCACGCTGGTCGTCGCGTGCCGTGAACGCACCGATCTCGCTGGGCACCTCGTCCTTGGTGAACTTCAGCCACTCCGTGCCCGGGCCGCAGTCGTTGCGCCAGTACAGCCGCGGGTGCGAGGCGAGGATCTCCCACCCGGATCGCACGAGCAGGCCGAGGAAGAGGAAGTTCACCAGGTGGGTGACCTGCAGCCACCAGGGGAATCCGGTCGTGACCAGTGGGGTCACCAGGTGAGGGTCGAGCACGTCTGTCTCCATTCCTCCGAGTGGAACGTCGGCACGCTAGGCCTGGGCGCAGACCCATCCCTTCGGCATCTCGCCCGAGTCGATGAAGGTGCCCAGATCGAGCTTCGCCTCGTCGCTGAGCACGTGGTCTCCCTGCGGATAGATGATCGGCTCCTCCTTGGCGTTGTGGTCGGCCAGCAGCGCGAGCAGCTCGCGGCAGCGCCCGCGCGCCTGGTCGGGCTCGGTGGCCAGGTCGACGGAGTCGAGAGCGTCCAGCACCCGCCAGATCTCACCGTGCTCGCGCAGCATGACCAGCACCGGAGGAAGCATGCCGGCCGCCCGCAGGGGCGGGAAGAGGAACTCCTCCTCCAGGTAGATGTGCCGCCGCAGCGCCTGGACGGCGCGACCCAGCTCGTCGGTGCGCGACTCGTCACGCGAAAGACCGTCGACGTAGGCGAGGATGCCGGCGTCGATCTCGTGGTGCTCGCGCTCCAGGGCGTCGGTCAGGGTCTCGGTCAAGGCATTCGCCTCCTGAGCGATCGGTCGCAGACGACCTCAGCGTAACGAGAGGCCGCCACCGCGCCCGCGCCGACGCGCAATTCGCTTGCACCCGAGGCCGGGCTGGCTAGGTTCGATCCATGCTCGAGACCCAGCGCGAGGCCGTCCCCCGCAACGACGACGGCGAGCTCGACACCGCCCTCGCCTTCTTGTCCTTCGCCCGCTCGTGCGTGCTGAAGAAGGTCGACGGACTCGACGAGGAGCAGCTCCGGCACCGGTGGGTGGTCAGCGACACGACGCTGCTCGGGCTCGTGCAGCACCTCACCGACGGCGAGCGGTACTGGTTCGGTCACACGCTGGCCGGCGACCCGACGTACGCCGACGTGGACTTCGCCATGGTGGTGCCCCCGGAGCGCTCGGCCGAGGACGTGATCGCGGACTACCGTGCCGCCATCGCCGAGAGCGACGCGCACATCGCCGCAGCCGGCGGCGTGGACGCACCGACTGCGATGCCGGTCGGCGACACTCCACGCACGCTGCGCTGGGTGCTGGCCCATGTCATCAGCGAGACGGCCCGGCACGCCGGCCACGCGGACATCCTGCGCGAGCTGGCCGACGGCACCACGGGCCGCTGACCCTGCCGGTCACGTACGGTTTCCCTCGTGCCGAGCACCCCTTCCCGCGCCGAGTCCCTGTCCCGACAGCTGCTCGACGCCCAGGTGGCCTTCCACCTCGAGCGGCTGACGGGCGACGAGCTCGACGCCACGGTCAGGCGCGTCGCCGGGCACGTCCTCGACGCGGCCGGTGACCACGAGCTCGAGCACCTGGTCTCTCGCGAGGCGATCAAGGACATCGTGACCCGTGCCCTGGCCACCGTGCCCGCGAGCGCCGCGGTCGGCGGCATCGTCGAGCTCGCCACCGACGTCGTGTACGACGGCCCGAAGGAGAGGTTCCCGCTCGGTGAGCTGGCCGACCGGGAACGCATCGAGGCGCTGCTCGACGAGCTGCTCGCGCTGAACCCGGTGCTCGAGCGGGCGCTGGAGCGGCTCACGGAGAGCCCGCTGGTGGGCACCGCGGCGTCACGGTTCATGGGCCGGATCGTCGGTGAGGTGCTGCAGGCCAACAAGGCGGTCGCCGACAAGGTTCCCGGACTGGGCTCGCTGATGTCCTTCGGCACCAGTGCCGCCTCGAAGATGATGGGGGCGGCGGACAAGCAGTTCGAGGGACTCATCGGTGACACGGTCGGCAAGGGCGGCACCTTCGCCGTACGCCGGCTCAACCGCATCCTCATCGAGACCCTGCGCGACCCGACCACCCGCGAGGCCGTCCTGCAGGTGTGGGACCTGCTCTCCCGGGAGCCGGTCGTCGGCCTGAGCCGGTATGTCCCCCGCGAGGAGATCGGCGCGGTGGTGGACGCCGCGCACGAGCTGGTGGTCGCGACCCTGGCCAGCGAGCAGGTGGCGCGGCTCGGCGAGGTCGTGGTCGACGCGTTCTTCGACCGGTTCGGCGGCTACACGCCGGTCGAGCTCCTCGACGAGCTCGACCTCGATCGCGACGCCCTGGTGGCCGACCTGGTCCGCCTGGCACCCGGGATCGTGGACTCGCTGCGGGAGTCCGGCCACCTCGAGCGGATGCTGCGCGCCGAGCTCGAGCCGTTCTACTCCTCCGCAGCGGTGCAGGCGCTGCTCGACTGACCCGCGCCGCAGACCCGGAAGGGTGACCTTGTCCCCTACCCGCGGCCGCCGCACCGTCGTTCGCTGGAAGCAGCAGGACGGGGATGATCGCGGTGCTGCGTGGACGAGCGGGCGTGCGCAGGCGGCTCGGCGATGCCGTGCTGGCGCTCCTGCTCGCGGTGCTCGCGGTGCTCGCGCCGTCCTACCTGGCGCCGCCGGCGTTGGCATCCGAGAGCTTCTCGCTGCGGGACCCGTTCAGCCGGGAGACGGTCCGGCCCGGCGCCGTGGACACCGACCCGTACCACATCGCGCACGTGTACGAGGTGCAGCGCCGGCTCCAGCGTCTCGGCCTCTTCCGTGCCACGCCGAACGGGCGGTTCGGGCCGGCCACCACGGCAGCGGTGCGGGCGTTCCAGAGGCGCAACGGCCTGCGCGCGACCGGGATCGTCGACCAACGCACGTGGCGGCCACTGATCCGGCAGAGCGTGCGCGGCCGCAGTGCCGTACCGCGAGCGTGCCGGAGCGCCGGCTGGCACGCGTGCTACGACCGGTCCTGGCACCAGGTCAACCTCTACCGCGACGGCACCATGCTGAACTCCTGGCTGGTGCGCGGCGGCGCCGCCTCGACACCGACGCTGACCGGCACCTACCGCGTGTACTGGCGCCACATCGACCACGTGAGCACGATCTTCGACGACGCCCCGATGCCCTACGCGCAGTTCTTCCACGGCGGCCAGGCGCTGCACGGGTCGCGGCTCATGATGGACCCGTACGTCGGCCACAGCCACGGCTGCGTGAACTTCTGGACCGAGGACGCCCAGCAGCTGTGGGCGCTGACGTCCTCGAGGACGCTCTGGGTGCACGTCTACGGCCACTGGAGCTGAGCGGTCGACCGCCGGACGACGACGGGAAGGAGTCGTGTCCCCCTTCCCTCTTCAACGTATAGCGGAGGTGGGGGCTTGCGGCAAGGCCCCGGTGGGGCCGGAGAATCCCCCGCCGTGACGACTGATTCCCCGCCCACCAGCGCGTTCGCGCTCACCCCACGGCTGGCCCACAAGGCCGACCCCGGACTCATCGGCGACGACGAGCAGCACTTCGCGGCCATCGCTCGGACCCTCGAGGAGTCGATCGCCGACCTCGACGAGCGACTGCGCGTCGCACGCCAGGCGCCCGGTGGCTCCGGACAGCAGGCCCTCGACCGCGACCAGGAGGTCCACCGGCTGACCGCGCGACTGCGCACCCTGCGCCGCTTCGGGCTCGACCTGTGCCTGGGCCGGATGACCCCGGCAGACAGCGCCGAGCCGGGCTCCGCACCGGTGTACGTCGGCCGCCTCGGCCTCACCGACCCGACCGGTCGCCGGCTGCTCGTGGACTGGCGCAGTCCCGCGGCCGAGCCCTTCTTCGCCGCCACGTATGCGCATCCGATGGGCCTGGTGAGCCGCCGGCGCTACCGGTGGGCGCGCGGCCGGATCAGCGACTACTGGGACGAGGTGTTCACCCCCGAGGGGTGGGGCGGAGGAGTCTCGCTCGACGACGACTCCGCCTTCATCGCCAGCCTGGGCAGCAGTCGCTCGGACCGGATGCGCGACGTGCTGGCCACGATCCAGGCCGACCAGGACGCGATCATCCGTGCCGGCTCCCGCGGCGCGCTCGTCGTCGACGGCGGCCCGGGCACCGGCAAGACCGTGGTGGCGCTGCACCGCGCCGCCTACCTGCTGTACGCCGACCCGCGACTCGGCCACCGCCGGGGCGGGGTACTCTTCGTCGGACCGCACCAGCCCTACCTGGCCTACGTCTCCGACGTGCTCCCGAGCCTGGGCGAGGAAGGGGTGCAGACCTGCACGGTCAGGGATCTCGTGCCGGAGGGTGCCGCCGCAGCACCGGAACCGGACCCGGAGGTGGCGCGCCTGAAGGCCTCCGCCGACCTGGTCGGGGCGATCGAGGCCGCGGTGCGGTTCTACGAGGAGCCGCCGACCGAGGGCCTGGAGGTCGTGACCCCGTGGTGCGACCTGTGGCTGAGCTCCGAGGACTGGGCCGAGGCGTTCGACGCCCCGGCACCGGGCACTCCGCACAACGAGGGCCGCGACGAGGTCTGGGAGCAGATCGTCACGATCCTGCTGGACCAGGCGAGCCAGGACGGCGTACCGGAGGACGGGCTGCGCCGGTCGCTGGCGCAGAACGCAGAGCTGGTCGAGGCGTTCGGCCGGGCGTGGCCGGTGGTGGATGCCGTCGACCTCGTCGGTGACCTGTGGACCGTGCCGGCGTACCTGCGGCTCTGCGCCCCGTGGCTGCAGGCCGAGGAGGTCCGGACCCTGCAGCGCACGGACGGGCAGGCGTGGACCGTCGCGGACCTGCCGTTCCTCGACGCCGCCCGGCAACGCCTCGGCGACCCGGAGTTCTCCCGGCGCAGGCGCCGACAGGAGGCTGCGGCCGCGAGCGAACGCGAGCAACTGGCGCGCGTGGTCGACGACCTGATCGCGACCGACGACTCCGAGATGATGGTGATGTCGATGCTCCGGGGCACCGACCTCGGCGCCGCCCTGGTCGACGGGGCCGTGGCGGCCACGGCCGACCCGGACGTGCTCGCCGGGCCGTTCGCCCACGTGGTCGTGGACGAGGCGCAGGAGCTGACCGACGCCGAGTGGCAGATGCTCCTGCTGCGCTGCCCCTCCCGCAGCTTCACCATCGTGGGTGACCGCGCCCAGGCACGGCACGGGTTCACCGAGACGTGGCCCGAACGGCTCCGGCGCATCGGGCTCGAGCAGGTCACCGTGGCGTCCCTGGGCGTGAACTACCGGACCCCGGAGGAGGTGATGACCGAGGCCGAGCCGGTGATCCGCGCCGCGCTGCCCGACGCCAACGTGCCTCGGTCCGTCCGCAGCACCGGCGTCCCGGTGCGGTACGGGTCCGTCGCCGAGCTGCCGGGGGTCCTCGAGTCGTGGCTCGCAGAGGAGGCCGACGGAACCGCCTGCGTCATCGGCGACGCAGAGCTCACGAACCTCGTCGGGGCTGCGCCGCGCGTGCGAGTCCTCACCCCGGACCTGTCGAAGGGGCTCGAGTTCGACCTCGTGGTCCTGGTGGACCCGGACACGTTCGGTGACGGGATCGAAGGAGCCGTCGACCGCTACGTGGCGATGACCAGGGCCACCCACCGGCTGGTCGTGCTGACCAGCACGTGAGCCGGGCCGAGGCGTCGTTCAGCGCTCGATCCGGTGCAGCGTCAGCTCGTGCAGGTCCCCGGCGTCGGCCGTCGCGGTCAGGTAGGTGCAGTACGGCTGCCGGCGGCGGTCGGTGGGCGAGCCGGGGTTCAGCAGCCGCAGCCCGGTCGTGGTGGTGGTGTCCCACGGGATGTGGCTGTGGCCGAAGACCAGGACGTCGAGGTCGGTGAACCTCGCGCTGCAGCGCTCCTCGCGGCCCTTCGCCGCGCCGGTCTCGTGAACTACGCCGAACCGCACGCCGTCGACCTCGACGCGGGCGACCTCGGGCAGGCGATCCCGGAGAGCGCCGTGGTCGTTGTTGCCCCACACCGCGACAAGGCGGCGGGCCCGCTCCGCGCACGCGTCGAGGAGGGCCTCGTCGACCCAGTCGCCGGCGTGGATCACCAGGTCGGCATCGGCCACGGCGCTCCACAGCTCCCCCGGCAGGTCGCGGGCCCGCCGAGGCACGTGCGTGTCCGCCATCATCACCAACCGGGTCGCCACGACCCCGAGTGTGTCAGGCGGTGTGCACGCGGCGTACGAACAGGACGGCGAAGGCGGCGGCAGCAACGAGTGCGGCGGCCGCGTCGGAGAAGCACAGCCCCCGGCCCCACTCGACCGGCGTCGCGGAGTTGCCGATGCCGCCGGCCAGGAGCAGCATGCCGGCCCCGGCGAAGGCGGTCATCCCGATCGCCGGCACCACGCCGCCGGCCGGCGGGCTGGTACGCCGTCGCAGCACGCGCAGCGCCACCAGGCTGACCACCAGTCCGAGCAGGGCGAACGCCGACCGCAGCAGCAGGGTGTCGTCGGCGTTCTCCGACGTGGCTGCGGCGTACCAGCCGTGCGCGGTGGGGTGCAGTGCGAGCCAGTGGTCGACCTGTGCCCGAGTCGGCAGGAACCCAGGCGGTGGCCCGAAGGTCGTGGATGCCGACGTCGCCGCGGCGACGAGCCGGGCCAGCAGCGTGCCGGCGAGGACGGCCAGCGACCCCGCGGCGCCCAGGTGGGCGGTACCGAGAGCCAGCGACTGAGCCGGGTGATCAGCGACCCGTTGGCCGCGGCCGACACCTCGCGGACGGTGCCGAAGCGCTCGATCGCCCGACGTTCGGCGGCCCCAGCGTCAGCGCCCGCGGCGACCTCCTGGGCGACGGCCTCGTGCAGGTGCTCCTCGGCCTCGGCGAGGAATCGGCGGGTGCGGTCGGGGCCGATGCGCAGCCGCGTGGACAGCTCGTCGAGGTACCGCTCGATCTGCTCCATCACGCCATCCCCAGCACAATGCTCATGCTGGCCGAGAATCGCCGCCACTCCTGCGACTGCTCGGCGAGCGCCTCCGACCCCTGCTCGGTCAGGCGGTAGACCCGCCGGCGGCGGCCGTCGGCGCTGGCCCA
>DATAKN010000148.1:0-3938 GCA_036261595.1 Marmoricola sp. | reverse complement strand
GTCGTCGTCATGCAGCAGGCCGACATGTTCGACCCGACGTACACGCCGACCTGGGGTGACATCGGAGCCTTCCAGCCCTGGGTGCAGGCGATCGTCGACGAGGCGTCGCACTTCCGCGGGCAGGTGTACCTGCTCAACGGCGACAGCCACGTCTTCCACACCGACCAGCCGCTCGCGGCCGGGTCGTCCTGGCTGTCGACGTACGGCGTGCACGGTTCGGCCGACAACCTGACGCGGGTCACGGTCGACGGGTCGTCGAACAACAAGGACTGGCTCAAGGTGACGGTCGGCAAGCCGGGCGCGGGCCCGCTGCTGAGCTGGGAGCGGGTGCCGTACCAGCCAGTGGGTTAACAGGCGTTAACCGCTGGCCTACGATGCGTGCATGAGCTTCGACCTTTCCCCCGAGCACGAGCAGTTCCGGCGTACCGTCCGCGACTTCGCCGAGAAGGAGATCGCCCCCCACTCCGCCCGGTGGGACCGCGACCATCACTTCCCGGTCGACGTCGTCCAGAAGATGGGCGACCTCGGCCTGTTCGGGCTGACCGCGCCGGAGGAGTACGGCGGTGCCGGGCTCGGCGGGGAGGAGGGCGGCTTCACCAGCCTGTGCCTGGCGATCGAGGAGATCGGCCGGGTCGACCAGTCGATGGGCATCACGCTCGAGGCCGCGGTCGGGCTCGGGATCAACCCGATCCTCACCTACGGCACCGAGGAGCAGCGGCAGACCTGGCTGCCCGACCTCGTCGCCGGCCGGCGGCTGGCCGGCTTCGGGCTCACCGAGCCCGGGGCCGGCTCCGACGCCGGCGCGACCCGCACCCGAGCGACGCTGGTCGACGGCGAGTGGGTGATCGACGGCGCGAAGCAGTTCATCACCAACTCGGGGTCCGAGATCACCTCGCTGGTGACCGTCACCGCGCGCACGGGGGAGCGTGACGGCAAGGCCGAGATCTCCACGATCATCGTGCCCGCGGGGACGCCCGGGTTCACCGCGGAGAAGGCCTACGACAAGCTCGGCTGGCACGCCTCGGACACCCACCCGCTGACCTTCGAGGGCGCGCGGGTGCCGGAGTCGAACCTCCTGGGCGAGCGCGGGCGGGGCTACGCGCAGTTCCTGGCGACGCTCGACGACGGCCGGGTGGCGATCGCGGCGCTCGCGGTCGGCTGCATCCAGGCCTGTCTGGACCAGTGCGTGCAGTACGCGCAGGAGCGGACCACCTTCGGCGTACCGATCGGGCGCAAGCAGGGCGTCGCGTTCCAGATCGCCGACCTCGAGGTGATGCTCTCCGCGAGCCGGCTGCTGACCTACCAGGCAGCCTGGCTCAAGGACTCCGGGGCTCCGACCGCCCAGTTCAAGCGGGCAGCTGCGGTGGCCAAGCTCTACGCCACCGAGTCGGCGGTCTCCGCCACGCGGATCGCCACCCAGGTCTTCGGCGGCTACGGGTTCATGGAGGAGTACCAGGTGGCCCGGCTCTACCGCGACGCCAAGGTGCTCGAGATCGGCGAGGGCACCTCGGAGGTGCAGCGCATGCTGATCGCGCGATCGCTGGGGCTGCCGGTCGAGTGACAGGGGCACCGTCCCCGACGGTTAACCTGTGCGGCATGAAGATCCTTGTGACCGGTGGCGCCGGCTTCATCGGCAGCAACTTCGTCCACCGCACACTCGCGACGCGCCCGGACGCCGAGGTGACGGTGCTCGATGCGCTGACGTACGCCGGGTCGATGGCCTCGCTGGCCGGAGTCGAGGACAAGATCCGGTTCGTCCAGGGTGACGTCGCCGACGAGAGTGTCGTCGAGCCGCTCGTCGCCGACGCCGACGTCGTCGTGCACTTCGCCGCCGAGTCCCACAACGACAACTCCCTGGCCGACCCCAGCCCGTTCATCCGGACCAACCTGGTCGGCACCTTCACCCTCCTCGAGGCAGCGCGCCGCCACGACGTGCGCTACCACCACATCTCCACCGACGAGGTCTACGGCGACCTCGAGCTCGACGACCCGAAGAAGTTCACCGAGGACACGCCGTACACGCCGAGCTCGCCGTACTCCGCGAGCAAGGCGGGGTCCGACCACCTGGTGCGCGCATGGGTGCGCTCGTTCGGCCTCCGCGCGACGATCTCGAACTGCTCGAACAACTACGGCCCGCGCCAGCACGTCGAGAAGTTCATCCCGCGGCAGATCACCAACGTGATCGACGGAGTCCGGCCCAAGCTCTACGGCGACGGTCTGAACGTCCGCGACTGGATCCACGTCGACGACCACAACGACGCCGTCTGGACGATCATCGACCAGGGCCGGATCGGTGACACCTACCTGATCGGTGCCAATGGCGAGATGAACAATCGCGAGGTGATCTCGATGATCCTCGAGCTGATGGGCCAGGAGCCGGACGCCTACGACCACGTCACGGACCGGTCCGGCCACGACCGGCGCTACGCCATCGAGGCCGGCAAGCTGCGCACCGAGCTCGGGTGGGCGCCCGGGTACGAGAACTTCCGGGACGGTCTGGCTGCCACCATCGAGTGGTACCGCGCCAACGAGGCCTGGTGGCGGCCGATGAAGGAAGCCACCGAGGCGAAGTACGCGCTCACCCAGGAGGTGGTGGCGCCGTGAGCACGCGCCCGCTGGGGGCGCTCGCGGCTTTCGCGAGGTGACCGCCGGCCTCCGGCGCCTCTCCGGGGAGGTCGCGCGTTTCTCGGCGGTGAACGTCGCCGCCACGGTCGTGGCGGTGTTCCTGTTCAACGCCCTCGTCCACGGGCTCACGGGCTGGTTCGACGGCCCGTTGAACGAGCACGCGATCACCGCCTATCTGCTGGCCAACAGCGTCGGCATGTTCGTCAGCTACTTCGGCAGTCGGCACTACGCCTTCCGGCACCGTCACGCCGCCGGGCCCGGCGGCGGATTCGCGCGGTACGTCGCGATCAACCTCGCGTCGTTCGTGATCCCGGTCACCTGCCTGTGGGTGACCCGTCACCTGCTGCACTGGGAGTCGATCTACGCCGACAACATCTCCGGCAACGTGGTCGGCGCCCTGCTCGGCAATGCCTTCCGGTTCTGGGCGTTCCGGCGGTTCGTCTTCCACATCGTCCCGGTCACCCCGCGACCGTTCTGGACCTCACGCAGGCTGCGTGGCAAGCACGAGCCGGCGCAAGCGTCGGTCGACGAGGACGGCCTGCGCGAGGTCGACGTCGACCCGTAGGCGTCGGCTCAGCCGTCGACCCGCAGGGACGCCACGAACTCCTGCACGGCGTCGTAGGTCGGCAGCAGACCGGAGTCGGTGAGGTCGGCGAGCGCCGGTGCCTCGGCGTCCTTGGGGGACAGGTTGGGCGTGATTGGCGTGCCGTCGCGGCCCTGGGTGGGCCACGCGATCCCGATCGCGGGGTCCAGGGGATGCACGCCGTGCTCGCGGCCAGGGGCATACGGCGCCGAGCACAGATAGTTCACGACCGTGTCGTCGGCCAGCGCCATGAACGCGTGCCCCAGCCCCTCGGAGAGGTAGAGCGCCTTGCGGTCGACGTCGTCGAGGACCACTGCGTCCCACTGCCCGAACGTCGGCGAGCCGAGCCGGATGTCGACGACCACGTCGAGGATCGCCCCCGAGGGGCAGGTGACGTACTTGGCCTGACTGGGCGGCAGCTGGGCGAAGTGGATGCCGCGCACGGTGCCGGCCACCGACACCGAGCAGTTGGCCTGCGCGATCGTGAACGGGTGGCCGGCGGCTTCCACGAACCGGTCGGCGCGGAACCACTCGAGGAACACGCCGCGGTCATCGCGGTGCTGCTGGGGGGTGACGGCGAACGCGCCCGGGATCTTCGTCTCTTCGATCAGCACGTGCGCACGATACCGGCGCGACCGGCCGCTAGCCTGACCGCATGCGATGGTTGGTCACGGGTGCGAAGGGCATGCTCGGCACGGACGCGGTGGCGTTGTTCGGCGATCGGGGGCAC
>DATAKN010000140.1:0-23760 GCA_036261595.1 Marmoricola sp. | reverse complement strand
GGGGCCGAGGAACGCGACGATCTCACCGGGCTGGATGTCCAGGTCGATCCCGCGGACGGCCTGCACCGTGCCGAAGTCCTTGGTGACCCCCGCGAGGCGCACCGCAGGTTCGCTGCCGGTGACGCCCCGGGCCGGGGTCTGGGTCATCGAAGAAGTCATGGCACCAGCGTCGTGGGCCGGGGGGCCTCGTGCCTCGCCCACGCGTCACGACCGGGGCATGACATTTGTCAGGACCATGGGCCCGAGGAAGGCGGCACTAGGTCCGTGGCCGAGACCGATGGTCGTCACCGAGGATCGGGGTGCAACCTCATCATGGGGTACCAGATGAGCAGGACGACCGCGACCGCGGTGCATGCGGCCGCGGTCGTCCGTGGCTTCCCGGTCGTCTTCGACCGATGGTGCACCGGATCTGGACCGCGCACAGGTGCGAGGATCGGTCGCATGACGACCACTCCCCTCGCTCTGTTCGGCACCGACGCGCTGATCGACCCGGAGGACCTCGCCATCCGCGACACCGTGCGGCGGTACGTCGACGAGCGGCTCCGTCCCGAGATCGCCGGCTGGTACGAGGCGGGCACCGTGCCTGCCCGCGAGCTGTCCGCCGAGCTGGGCAAGCTCGGCGTGCTCGGCATGCACCTGGAGGGCTACGGGTGCGCGGGCACGTCCGCGACGGCGTACGGGCTTGCCTGCATGGAGCTGGAGGCCGGTGACTCCGGGCTGAGGTCGCTGGTGTCGGTGCAGGGATCGCTGGCGATGTTCGCGATCTGGCGCTACGGCAGCGAGGAGCAGAAGGAAGAGTGGCTGCCCCGGATGGCCCGTGGCGAGGCGCTGGGGTGCTTCGGCCTGACCGAGCCGGACTTCGGCTCCAACCCGGGCGGGATGCGAACGCGAGCCCGGCAGGAGCCGTCCGGCGACTGGGTGCTGAACGGCACCAAGATGTGGATCACCAACGGCTCGGTGGCCGACGTCGCCGTCGTCTGGGCGCGCACCGAGGACTCCTCGTCGGGTCGCGGCGTGGTGCGCGGTTTCGTCGTACCGACCGACGCACCGGGCTTCTCCGCGCCGGAGATCAAGCGGAAGCTGTCGCTGCGGGCATCGGTGACCAGCGAGCTGGTGCTCGAGGACGTCCGGCTCCCGGACTCGGCCGTCCTGCCCCAGGCGCACGGGCTGTCGGGACCGCTGTCCTGCCTCACCGAGGCGAGGTTCGGGATCGTCTTCGGATCGCTCGGGGCAGCGCGCGACTGCCTCGAGACCACGCTCGCCTACGCCCGTGAGCGGGAGATCTTCGACAAGCCACTGGCGGCCTTCCAGCTCTCGCAGGCCAAGCTCGCGGACATGACCCTCGAGCTCGGCAAGGGCATGCTCCTCGCGCTCCACCTTGCTCGGCTGAAGGAGGCCGGCACCCTGCGCAACGAGCAGATCAGCCTGGGCAAGCTGAACAACACCCGCGAGGCGATCGCGATCGCGCGGGAATGCCGCACGCTGCTCGGCGCCGCCGGCATCACCCTGGAGTACCCGGTGCTCCGGCACGCGAACAACCTCGAGTCCGTGCTCACCTACGAGGGCACCTCCGAGGTCCACCAGCTGGTGATCGGACAGGCCCTCACGGGCGAGTCGGCCTTTCGCTGACCAACCCCGGAGCCGGTTCCGTGGCCGCGGGCGCGAGGTCGTGTGCGAACCACACGACCGCGCCGTCACCGTCGATCTCGTGGCCCCACCGACTCGATAGACCCTCGACGACTCTCAGCCCACGTCCGTGCACCTGGAGCGGGTCGGCGATCGAGGTCATGTGAGCGCGATCCGACGAGCCGCTGTCGCGCACCGACACGGTGAGCACGCGCCCGAGCAGCTCAGCGCGTACGACGCACCCGCCCTGCGCGTGGATGACCGCGTTCGTGACCACCTCCGAGAGGCAGACGGTCGCGCTGTCGACGACCTCGTCCTCGACGCCCCAGCCGGTCAGGGTCTGCCGCAAGAACTGTCGCGCCGGGGCGACCGACGCACGGTCCCCGGCCACCTCGTGCACCGCGACCAGGGCGCCCTCGGGTGGGACCGGGCCGGCGAAGACCGGCGGCCGGTCGTGAGGATGTCGCGCCTCGCGGAGGCTCCCGGCCAGCACTCGGCCCCGCTGCACCAGTTGCGCCGGCAGGTCGTCGTCGAGGACCTGCGCGCTGTCGAAGTAGAGCACGAACCCGCCGACCACGTCGCGCTCCGTGGCGATCGGGACGGCGGCCATGGCCTGGTGCTCGTCGGACTGCCTGGCCGCGAACTCGGGGTAACGGGCCGCGATCTGATCCATCGCACCCACGACCGGCTGGCCGCTCCGGATCGCGGTGTTCAGCGGCACGTCGTCGTAGGCGTCGACGTGGCACCACGCCACGTCGGCCGACGGGTCCCGGTCGCTGGCCGTGAACCGGAGTCGCCGCCCCCCGCCTTCGACCAGGGCCAGCCCGACGCGGCTGACGTGCGCGAGGGCGGCCAGGCGCGCAATCGCGTCCTCAGCCCAGGTGACGACGCTCGCCCCCGGGCCAGGCGCCTCCCTCGCGGCCTGGTCCACCAGCACAGCCTAGGATCCGGCGGCGCCACCGGCGAGGGTCAGAAGCCGAGCTTGCGCAGCTGGCGGGGATCGCGCTGCCAGTCCTTGGCGATCTTCACGTGCAGGTCGAGGTAGACCGGCGTGCCGAGGATCGCCTCGATCTGCTTCCTCGCCGCGGTGCCGACCTCACGCAGGCGAGCACCGCGATGACCGATCACGATGCCCTTCTGGGAGTCGCGCTCGACGTACAGGCTGGCGTGGATCACCAGCAACGGCTTGTCGGCCGGGCGATCCGGTTTGAGGGCCATCTCCTCGACCACGACGGCGATGGAGTGCGGCAGCTCGTCGCGGACGCCCTCCAGGGCCGCCTCACGGATCAGCTCGGCGGCGATGTTCTCCTCGGGCGCGTCGGTCAGCTCACCGTCGGGGTACAGCTGCGGACCCTCCGGCAGGCGCGCCACGAGGAGATCAGCCAGCAGGCCGACCTGGTCACCCGACTTCGCCGACACCGGCACGATCTCGGCAAACTCCACGCCCACCTCGTCGCCGAGCGCCTGGATCGCCGTCAGGTGTGCGGCCAGCCGGTCGGGCGGGACCAGGTCGGTCTTGGTCGCGACCGCGAACTTGACCGTACGCCGCACCTTCGCCAGCTCGGTCAGGATGAACCGGTCACCCGGGCCCGGCTTCTCGTCGGCCGGGAAGCAGACGGCGACGATGTCGACCTCGGCCCACGTCGTGCGGACCAGGTCGTTGAGCCGCTCGCCGAGCAGTGTGCGCGGGCGGTGCAGACCGGGGGTGTCGACCAGCACCAGCTGGGCGTCGGGCCGGTTGACGATGCCGCGGACCACCGTGCGCGTCGTCTGCGGCTTCGAGGAGGTGATCACCACCTTTGACCCGACCATCGCGTTGGTCAGCGTCGACTTGCCGGCATTGGGCCGACCGACGAAGCAGGCGAAGCCGCTGCGGAAGGTGGGATCGAGCGGCTCAGCCACCGGAGGCTCCTCGCGCTGCGTCGTAGTCGGCCCAGATCTGCTCGTCGGTCTTCCCCGCGGCGCGGCCGGCCTCGTAGATCGGGCGCGGGTCGACGGCCCGGGCCTGACGGCCCCGCGTGCCGCTCCAGTACCCCATCACGTCGTACGCCGAGGACGGCATCCCGAGCTCGTGGCGCAGGTGCCGACGGATCTGCCGCATCTGCGCAGATTCCCCGGCCATCCAGAAGTAGCCGTCCCCCTCCGGCCACTCGAGCCCGGCGACCAGCGTGGCCAGGGCACTCTCCCCCGGTGCCGGCGGGTCCAGCCAGGACACCGGCGCATCCAGGTAGCCCTCGATCGGCCCGTCCGGCGTCTCGACGTACGCCGAGACGGGCAGGTCGGTCGACTCGCTGATCCGCGCGACCGCCGGCAGCGCGGTGAGGTCACCGACGAGGACGATCCAGCGGGCGGCCTCGGGCAGCTCGAAGGAACCCTTCGGCGCGGAGATCGCGACGACGTCGCCGACGCAGTCGCCCTGGGCCCACTCGGTCACGAGGCCGTGCTCGTGGACGACGACGTCGAGCACGAGCTCACCGTCGGACCACGAGCGCACGGTGTAGTACCGGGTCTGGAACTGACCGGGCACGGTCAGCGCCACCCACTCGTCCGGCACGCCGGTGCTGGCAAAGCCGTCGAGACCGGTGAGCACCAGCCGGACGAGGTGCGGGCTGAGCACGTCGCGCCGGGCGACGGTGGCTTCGAAAGCTCGGGCGTCAGGACGGGCGTTCACCGGCCAAGGCTATCGGGGCCCGGCCGACCGGTCGGCGCCCAGGCGGTCAGCGGTAGTAGCTCTTGACCTGCAGCCGGCCGTCGGGCCGCACCTTCAGCCGGGCGACGTACAGCCGGCGCTGGCCGCAGGTGCCGGGGGTGAACGAGCAGGGGTCTCCGGTCTGCGCATATCCCACCGCTCCGGCGCTCCACGCGTGGTAGCCGAGCCGCAGCTTGCCCCGGGTGTCGATGAACGGAGCCGGGCCTCCCGGGCCCGCGATGCCGCCCGCGGTGTGGAGCAGCGGCTTCTTGCGCGGCCGGTAGCAGTCGCCCTTCCAGCTCTTGCAGATCAGGTAGCCGATCGCGTAATTGGTGCTGGCGTAGGAGTTGGCCGAGTAGAAGAGGTAGTACCGGTTCTTGAAGCGGATCATCGCGGGGTTCTCGATGATCGACCCCTCCCACGGCTGCTTCACCTGGGCGAGGTAGTGCTTCGGCTTGCCGGGCAGGACACCGGTCGCCGCCCGGTCCATCGGCTGGGTGAACAGCCGGGCCGGGTAGTAGTCGCGCTTCCAGACCAGCCACGGCCGGCCGTTCGGGGCGATGAAGATCTGCGGGTCGATCGCGCCACGGCTCGGGCACACGGTCGGACCGGTGGTGCTGTCGACGAAGGGGCCGATCGGGGAGGTCGAGTGCGCGAGCGAGATGCACTTGGTCTCGCCGGGCCGACCGGCGACCTTCACGGCGTACGCCAGCACGAAGTGGTGCTTGGCGATCTTGGCAACTGCAGGCGCCCAGGGTCCGACATCCGGCCGGCGGCGGCCGTCGTCAGGCTGCGTGCCCGTGTACGCCGCCCACGCTGCCGGCAGCGGCAGCGCGTCACCCTTCGGGGCGTCGGGGGTCTCCGGACGCACGACCCAGGTGCGCAGATCCGTCGACATCAGCGTCGGGAGGTTCAGGCCGTCATTCACGCTGCTGCCGCTGGTCGTCGCGTAGGCGAAGTACCTCTGACCCACCCGCATGATCCACGGGTCGGGGAAATCGCCGGTGTAGGCCTGACCGGGCACGAGCGGGTCCTGACCGAACGGCGACGGGCGGGTCGGACGCGCCTGGGCCGGCTCGAGCACGAGCAGCCCACCGGCCAGAAGCGCGAGCAGAGCGAACAGGGACAGGACGATCCGAGAGCGGTGCACCGGGTCATCCTGCCCCGAACCGCCGTGATTCGCAGAATCCCCCGCGAACGTGGCGGGTCGCCGCCTCAGGACAGCCAGGTCGGGCGCAGCGGCATCCCGCTCACGCCGTCGGGAGTGGTCCTGGTGGCGAGCACCTGGTGCAGCTGGATCTCGTTGAGCGCGAAGCCCATCCGCGACCCGGCCATGTAGAGCCCCCACACCCGCGCCGTGCCGATGCCGACCTCCGCGATGCATTCGTCCCAGTGCTCGACGAGGTTGCGGTTCCAGCCGGCCAGGGTCTTGGCGTAGTGCACGCGGAGGTTCTCCTCGTGGTGCACCTCGAGACCGAGGTTCTGCATCTCGGTGATGATCCGTCCCGATCCGGTCAGCTCGCCGTCGGGGAACACGTAGCGATCGATGAAGGCGCCGGTGTGTTCCTTCCGGTTGTGGGCACGGGTGATGCAGTGGTTGAGCAGCCGACCCTCCGGACGCAGCTTGGACTTCAGGAAGCCGAAGTACGCCGGGTAGTTGGCGACTCCGATGTGCTCGGTGAGACCGATCGAGCTGACCGCGTCGAAGCCGCTCTCGCTGACGTCGCGGTAGTCGAGGTGGCGCACCTCGGCCCGCTGGTCGAGACCGTCCTCCTTGATCTTCTGCTGGGCCCAGAACGCCTGCTCGGCGGACAGGGTCACGCCGAGAGCGGTCACGCCGTAGTGCTTGACGGCGTGACGCACCATGCCGCCCCAGCCGCAGCCGACGTCGAGCAGGCGCTGGCCCGGCTGCAGGTCCAGCTTGCGGCAGACCAGGTCGTACTTGGCGTACTGGGCCTCCTCGAGGGTGGCGTCGTCCGTGGGGAACACCGCGCAGGTGTAGGTCATCGACGGGCCCAGGACCATCTCGTAGAAGCGGTTGGACACGTCGTAGTGGTGGTGGATCACCTCGGCGTCCCGCTCCGGGGAGTGCAGGAAGCCCTCCATGATCCGGCGCCAGCGGGGCAGGTGCTCCTCGGGCGGCACCGGCGGCGGCTTCAGGTGGGACACACCCAGCGCGCGCACGAGCCCCAGCGCCTCCACCGGCGACGGGATCCGGAACTTCAGCCCGGTCGCACCACCCTTGATCGCCATCAGAGCGTCGTACGGGTCACCGGGGTGCACGCCGCTCACCTCGAGGTCGCCCGAGACGTAAGCCCGGGCCAGACCGAGGTCGCCGGGCGCCGAGAGCAGGTAGGACAGTCCGCGCTCCGTGCGCAGGTGCAGGCCGTACGGCGCGTCCTCGGGGCCGGCGCTGCTGCCGTCGTACGCGGTGAACCGGAACGGGAGGTCGCCGATCAGCAGTTCGGTGAATGCATCGGCGATCGAGGTGGTGGAGGAGATCAGGGTCATCGTCGGGTAACCGCCTTGTCGTAGAGGCTGATCAGTCGGTCATCAGGGTCATAGCGGTGCTTGACCGCGGCGAGGTTGGCACCGTCGTAGAGGCGGTCGAACGTTGCGGGGTCGTAGAAGGAGTCGGAGTACAACGACTTGTGGCCGTCGAGCTCGTGGACCTTGGCTTCGATGGCCCGGTTGCGCGGACCGTTCGGGGCATCGGGCCCTACGTGCACTGTTCCCCAGAAGCCGACGTTCACGTAGGTCTGCCCGGGTGCGAGCGGGTAGCTCGGCCAGTCGGCCTGCGCGACCAAGGGGCACAGCCACACCGGCCGCATGCCGACCTCGGCGTCGAACCAGTCGAGGAACTCCCCAAGGCGGCCGACGGGCACCTCGATGTCCTGGATGACCCGCTCGCGCTGTGGCCTCCCCGCCCGTCGGTCGAGGCGGTCGGCGATGCCGAAGCGGCGGTCGAGTCCGAGCAGCTTCATGTACACGTCGGAACGGCGCCAGCGACGGGGCCAGACCCGGCGGATGCGCGGCTCCTGGGCACCGAAGGCACCCGAGCACCAGAACCAGTCGGTGTCCCAACGCCACAGGTAGTCGTGCATGGTCAACAGGTCGCGCCCGCCGTTCGACGCAGCGCGCTGCTGGATCGAGCGGTAGTAGATCTGCTGACCGGTGTAGTCCGACGGTGGCTGCGTGGCCTGATCGGTCCAGGCGGCCAACGTGAGGTAGTACTCCCCCGGCTCGAAGGCCACGCCGTCCATGCCGTCGACCCGGACGCCGTCCCACTCGCGGGTCTCGGTGATCTGCGCGATCGCGGCGGCGAGCTTGTCGGGCTCGTGGAACCGCACGTGACGCAGGGCGGCGTACGCCGGGACCGGCTCCAGCCGGATGCGGAGCCGCGTGGCGTAGCCCAGGGACCCGTAGGAGTTGGGGAACGTGCGGAACAGGTCGGCGTGCTCGCCCGCTCCGTCCGGCCCAGGCGCGGTGGCGGTGAGCACCTCGCCGGCGCCGGTGAAGACGTCCATCTCGAGCACCGACTCGTGCGGCAGTCCGTTGCGGAACGACGTCGACTCGATGCCGAGACCGGTCACGGCACCGCCGAGCGTGATCGTCTTCAGCTGCGGCACGACGTACGGGATCAGGCCGTGCGGCAGGGTCTCGGCGACGAGGTGCTCGTAGGTGCACATGCCCTGCACGTCGGCGGTGAGGCCCGAGGGGTCGATGGCGATCACGCCCGCGAGACCGGAGACGTCCAGACCCGGACCCCGGGCGGCGGCGCGCGCGCGGAAGAGGTTGGACGTCTTCTTCGCCAGGCGCACCGTGTCAGCTGGCGCGATCGCCCGGTAGGACTCACGCAGCCGCTCGACGGCTGCCTCGTGCCGAGCCCACCCGATCAATGCCACCTGCGCAATCTAAACCAGCCCACCGGGGTCACGTCGAGCGAGAATCGCCGATCGTGCCGTTCGGGGCACCGTGGTGCACCGGTACGCCGGCGCCCGCGAATTCGCGCAACGGGACCAGCTCGCTCTCCAGAAAAGCGCCCTCGTTGAGCACCACGGCAGCTTCGGCGCCGCGCGCACCGCTGGCGATCGCCATCGCGATGCACACGCCGAGGGCGGAGACCTTCAGCGACGGCAGGTCGACCGTCGCGGCGGCGTACGTGCGGCCGTCCAGGTCGCGCAACGCCGCTCCCTCCGCGGCCCCGGTGCGCACCTTCGTCGCCCGGGCCAGCACCACCAGCTTCTCGTCCTCGGCATCCACGGCCGCGATCCTACTGACCCGCCGAGCGGGAATCAGGCGTGGAGATGTGACGTCTCGGCGGGGTGGGGGCCGGAGGTGTCGGTGGTGGCGGCGGGTTCGCGGGAGACGGGGGTGATCAGGACCGTGCCGATCCGGTTGCGGCGACCCTTGGCCTCCTCGGCACGGAACAGCAGGCCGCCGACCTCGACGCTCGACCCGGGGATCGGCACGCGGCCCAGGTGCTTGGCCATCAGCCCGCCGACGGAGTCGACCTCGTCGTCGTCGATCTCCACGCCGACCGCCTCCTCGAGGTCGTCGACCGGGAAGCGCGAGGAGACCCTGGTGGAACCGTCGGCCAGCCGCTCCAGGGCCACCGCTTCACGGTCGAACTCGTCGGTGATCTCGCCGACGATCTCCTCGAGGATGTCCTCGATCGTGACGAGTCCGGCGGTGCCGCCGTACTCGTCCACGACGACCGCGACGTGCTTGCGCGACTGCTGCATCTCCCGAAGCAGGTCGGCGGCCGGCTTGGAGTCGGGCACCCACAGGACCGACCGCATCACCGAGTCCACCTGCTCGGTGGTCTCGGCGTCCTTGCGGTCGAAGACCCGGCGGGCGACGTCCTTGAGGTAGACGAACCCGACGATGTCGTCGAGGTCCTCACCGATCACCGGCACCCGGGAGAACCCCGAGCGCAGGAACAGCGACATCGCCTGCCTCAGGGTCTTGTGCCGCTCGATGTACACCAGGTCGGTGCGAGGCACCATCACCTCGCGGACGATCGTGTCGCCGAGCTCGAAGACGGAGTGGATCATCGCGCGCTCTTCGGACTCGATCAGCTGGCTCGCCTCGGCGAGGTCCACCATCTCGCGCAGCTCAGCCTCGGAGGCGAACGGGCCCTCGCTGAACCCCTTGCCCGGGGTCAGCGCGTTGCCCACCAGGATCAGCACCCGCGGGATCGGGCCGAGCACACGGGTCAGCGCGATCACCAGGCCGGCCGAGCCGAGCGCGATCCGTTCGGAGTGCTGGCGACCCAAGGTCCGGGGCCCGACGCCGATCACCACGAACGAGATCACGAGCATGACGGCGACGGAGACGAGGACCACCGACCAGCGGGCGCCGCCCCCGAGCGCGCGCTGGATCAACAAGGTGGCGAGCACGATCGAGCCGGTCTCGGCGAGCAACCGCAGGAACAACGCGGCGTTGAGGTAGCGCGGCGGGTCGTCGAGGATCTTCAGCACGCGGCCTGCGCCCGGTCTGCCCTCGTCCTCCAGCTCCTCTGCTCGTGCGCGAGAGAAACCGCCCAGCGCGGCTTCGGACGCGCTGAGGACTCCGGCGACCAGCACCAGACCGATGACGGCCAGGAGCAGGCCCGGACTGTCGGCCCTCATCTCGGGGCCGCGCCCTCGGGAGAGTCTCCCCTGGCCGTCGGCCGGTCACCGGTCAGCTCGCCCTGCCACTCGGCCAGGAGGCGGGCCTGCAGCCCGAACATCTCCTGGTGCTCCTCGGGCTCGGCGTGGTCGTAGCCGAGCAGGTGCAGGATGCCGTGGACCGTGAGGAGGTCGAGCTCCGCGATCGCGGTGTGACCCTTCTGTCCCTGAGCCACCGCCTCCTCGGCCTGCCGCACCGCCACCGCGGGGCAAAGCACGAGGTCGCCGAGCACACCCTCCTCGGGCTCCTCGTTGACCTGGCCGGGTCGGAGCTCGTCCATCGGGAAGGCGAGGACGTCGGTCGGCCCCTCCTTCTCCATCCACTTCGCGTTCAGCTCGGCGATGGTGTCCTCGTCGACCGCGGTGATGCACAGCTCGGCCTGCGGGTGGACCCGCATCCGGTCGAGGACGAACGCGGCCAGCCGCTGCGTCCGGCGTACGTCGACGAGGTCGAGACCGGACTCGTTGAGCACTTCGATGGTCATTCGGTGCCCCCCGATCTCATCGTCCGCCGGTGCTCCCGGGCGGCGTCGAACTCGGCGTACGCGGCGACGATCTTGCCGACGAGCTTGTGCCGCACGACGTCGTGGGCGGTGAGCCGGTTGAAGGAGACGTCCTCGATGCCGTCGAGGATGCCCTCGACGATGCGCAGACCTGACTTCATGCCGGACGGCAGGTCGACCTGGGTGACGTCACCGGTGACCACGATCTTCGACCCGAACCCGAGCCGGGTCAGGAACATCTTCATCTGCTCGGGCGAGGTGTTCTGGGCCTCGTCGAGGATGATGAAGGCGTCGTTGAGGGTGTTGTGCGTGACCAGGAAGTCGTCGGTGACGTAGAGCGAGTCCTCGGCCGCCACCTGGATGCAGAGGGTGTCCTGCTCGCCGAGGTCCTCGATGCGGTCGACGAACCTCATCGGTCTGCCACCGCCCGAGGCCTGGTACGCAGTGCGCTTCCTCGTGAGCCGGAACGGGTTGAAACCCTCCGGCAGGCGGATGTCGAGGACGTAGGCGTCGCTGCGGTACGGCACCGGACGGCCGTGGGCAAGCCCGGGCGCCCTGCCCTCCGCTGCACGGGTGCGCCGGTAGACAACGCCGCCGAGTGAGCGCACCAGCCACACGACGTCGTCGGCCAGGCGCGCCGAGGTGGTCGTGTACTGCACGCGGCAGGTGCGATCCGTCTGGTGCACGGGGCCACCGTCCGTGTCGAGCAGGCCCTGCAGCAGGGCGATCCGGACCCGAGCCGAGTTGACCTTGTAGACCTCGGGGACGCACTTCGTCGATGACCGCGCGCCGGCGAGACCGAGCTCGCGGACCACCCGAGTGACGGGGTTCGTGACGATCACACCGCCGCGCCGGCCGTCGACGTTGCGAAGGACGTAGTCGCCGTTGCTTTTGGCCACCAGCTCGATGCCCGGGAGCGCCTGTTCGAGGGCGTCAGCCAGCTCGGGGTCGCGCGTGCTGAAGGAGGGTGTCGTCGAGAGGGTCAGACAGCCGTCGCCGAGGAGGAGTCCGAGCGCGTACGGGTCCATGGGGACGTCCTGGGGGACGAACTCGACCGGCTCGACCAGGGGCAGCTCGAAGCGTCGGACATGACCTCGGCGCTCCTGGCCGATCATCTCCCGCGTCTCGATGGTGCGCACCTTGCCGTCACGCTTGTCCTCGGGCGTGCGCACGGTCCAGAGGTGCTCACCGCAGCAGATGGTCGACGCGCCGTCCTGTGAGGTCACCCGGTAGACCGGGCGACGACCCTGGGGATAGACACCCAGGACCGGGGTCGGCAGGCCCGTGGACCCGACGACCAGGTCACCGACGCGCAGATCGCCGAGGTTGCGATAGCCGTCCGGCGTGAGCACCTGGGCGTCGTACGGTTGCGCGCGGCCCCGCATGTACGCCAGCGGCGCGACCTCGATCGTCCCGGCGGTCATCAGCTTCGGGATGGACTCCGGGTCGAGCATGTCGTGCAGGGCGTCGTACAGCGGGCGCAGGTAGGGGTCGATCTTCTCGCTCAGCGTGCCGGGCAGGAACCCGAGGCTCTCCCCCGCCTCGACGGCCGGCCGGGTGAGGATGATGCGGGTGACCTTCTTGGCCTGCAGCGCCTGCACTGCCTTGGCCATCGCGAGATAGGTCTTGCCGGTGCCGGCCGGGCCGATGCCGAAGACGATCGTGTGCTTGTCGATCGCGTCGACGTAGCGCTTCTGGTTCAGCGTCTTCGGGCGGATCGTGCGGCCGCGGTTGGAGAGGATGTTCAGCGACAACACGTCGGCCGGGCGCTCGGTGGTCTCGGCGCGCAGCATGGTGATCACCCGCTCGACCGTCTCGGGTGTGAGGCCCTGCCCCGTGCGGACGATGGTCACGAGCTCGTCGAGCATGCGCTCTGCCAGCGCGACCTCGCCCGGGTCGCCCGTGAGCGTGATCTGGTTGCCGCGCACATGGATGTCGGCGTCGAGCGCCTTCTCGATCAACGCCAGGTGCTCGTCGCCGGGACCGAGCAGAGCCACCATGTTCACGCTCGTCGGGACCACGACGGTGTGCAGGGTGCCGGGTCCGCGGGATTGTGCTGAGCGGTCGGCGCTCGACTTGCTCGTGTCAGTCATCCGTGCCCTTCGCGGGCGGCCTCTCGGTGGGGAACAGTGGCTCTCCATGGTACGGGAGTGCCTCTCCGCAGGCACCCGGGTTGCAGGCGCACCCGCCGGGCTACGGCCGCGTGACCAGCAGGACGCCGAGGCACATCTCGTCGGTGGTGCCCTCGCCCCAGAGCACGTATCGGTCGGGCTGACCCTTGAAGGCGGGCACGTAGTCGCGGAGGTCCTGGCTGTGGGTGCAGGTCACCTTCACCGTGTCGCCACGATCGAGATGGATCGGCTCGGTCGGAACGCTGCCCTGGTTGTCGAAGTTCCACACCGGGATGTCCAGGATCGTCCGTGCCCGCGGCGTACCGGGGTCGACCTCGATCCGGATCGACTTTCCGAGGAGGTGCATGTGTCCGGCCACCCCTCGGATGGTTTCCGGCTCGGTGATGTCGCGGGTGCACGACTGCACCGGTCCCGCCGGCGCGCCGCCGCAGATGAGGTGCAGCCAGTCGGCGATCGAACCGGGCCCGTCGCCGAACCGGGCCTTCACGTCGGCGAGCGCCTTGCTGCGGTCACAGAGCTCGCCGCTCTTGCCCGGACGGCAGGGCAGCTCGACCGGTGCGGGGATCAGCTGGGTCTGGAGTGCCTTCGTGGACCGGTCGGTGCTCAGCCGCAGCTCGGCCGCGCTGGTGTCCGGTCCCGCACCCGCGAGCAGGTTGTAGTGCACCTGCATGATCACTCGGGAGCCGGCCGGCATCGCCTCCCCGAGGCCCTTGCCGTAGACCTGCTCCGAGCCGCCCGGCGCCCAGGCGCCGACCCACGGTGCGTCGTCGAGACCGCCCTGGGAGCTCAGCCCCGAGGTGCCGAAGCAGGTCCAGCCCTCGCCGGGCGTCTCGGCGTCCTTGCGCTCGGCCTCGGCCACCAGCGCGGGTGGCACCCGGAACAGGATCACGTGGTGCACCACGCGAGGGTTGCCCGGCACGATGTCGAAGCCGGTGATGAAGGAGTCGGTGGCGATCTTCGGGTCGAGCAGGAAGCAGCGGTAGTCGTCGGTGCCCTGCCCGGTCGGCGCCGAGGGCGTGTACGCCGTCGGCATGGCGACCCTGACGCGCCGCTCCCCCGGTCGCAAGGGGATCCGGGCGGCAGACCGGGTCGAGGGCGTCGTTGTGGCGGGCGCCGCGGCCGGCACGCGCGAGGTGCTCGGAGCGGCGGTCGGTGCGGCCGTCGTACCGGTCGAGCCGCAGGCGGCGAGCACCGCGAGCGCAGTCACGGCGAGGACGACGGCGCGCAGCCGGCTCATCCCGGTGGCCAGCCCATCTTCCGCCCACCCAGCACGTGCATGTGCACGTGGAAGACGGTCTGGTGGGCATCGGCACCGGTGTTGAACACCAAGCGGTAGCCGCCGTCGAGTCCTTCCGCAGCGGCGATCTCGCGGGCGGTGTCGAACAGGTGCGCCGCGGTGTCCGGCTCACGCTCGGCGAGCGCGGCGGCATTCGGGTAGTGGCTGCGAGGCACCACGAGCACGTGGGTCGGCGCCTGCGGCTCGAGGTCCCGGAAAGCCAGGGTCGTCTCGGTCTCGTGCACCACGGTCGCCGGCAGCTCGCCGGCCACGATCTTGCAGAACAGGCATCCCGGGTCCGCGGTCATGGGTCCGAGGATAGGGGCAGGAACGGATAGGTCGAACCGGCGTGTAAACCAACGGCCTGGCCTGCGCGTCCCAGTAGCGTGAACACGACCATGCTCGCGGCCGCGGAGGAGGCTGCCATCCAAGGCTTCACCGGCGGTAGCGGCACCGGCGACGCGGACGCCGCGCTCGAGCAGCTGTACGCCGGGCACTATGCGCGCCTGGTCCGACTCGCCGTCCTGCTGCTGCGCGACCAGGGGGTCGCGGAGGACGTGGTCCAGGACTCGTTCGTCGCGGTGCACCGGCAGTGGGAGCGCATCGACCCGGACAAGGCGGCGGCGTACCTGCGCAGGACCGTCGTGAACCAGTCCCGCAGCGCGCTACGGCGCCGTAGCGTCGCGATGCGACACCGGCCAGAGCCCGTGCCCGCGGCACCGGCTGCCGACGAGTCCGTGCTCCGCGCCGAACGGCGGGACGCCGTGCTGCATGCGCTCGCGGCCCTTCCCGCCCGTCAGCGTGAAGTGCTCGCCCTGCGCTACTACCTCGATCTCTCCGAGGCAGAGATCGCCAGCACCCTCGGCATCAGCCGGGGTGCGGTGAAGAGCCACGCCTCGCGCGGGGCAGCCGCCCTGCGAGCCCGACTCTCCCCAGAGGAGGACTGATGAGTCAGTCAGACGACGACCTTCGCCGCGCGCTCCACGACGCCGTGGCCGACGTCCGGCCTCACGGCACCCTCGCCGACATCCACTCCCGTACCGACAAGACCGACAAGGTGGTCACCATGAAGAGCCGCTGGATCCTTCCCACCCTCGCCGCAGCCGCGGTCCTGGCGGTGGTTGCCGCCGGCGCCTTCTGGCTCACCAGCGACGACACGACCCCGAGCCCGTCGGGTACGCCGACCGCGAGCACCTCGAGCCCGCAGTCCACGCCGACCTCGACCGGCGGGGGCACGACGCAGCGGGCTGTGCCCGTGTACTTCGTGGGCGACAGCTCGCACGGCCCGAGGCTCTACCGTGAGTTCCAGTCCCAGCAGATCTGCGACACCGACACCTGCCTGCTCGAGGCGGCCACCAAGACGGCCCTGTCCGGCACCCCGAAGGACGGGGACTACTCCACGCCGTGGCCCAGCGACGCCGGCCTGAACGCCGTGTCCTACAACGGCGACGTGCTCACCATCGACCTGAGCGGCAACCTCCACGACCAGCCCGCCGGCATGAGCGCCGCGGCGGCGAAGATCGCCGTGCAGCAGCTGATCTACTCCGCCCAGGCCGGCCTCGGGAAGGGCCAAGTGCCCGTGCAGCTGCTGCTGGACGGCAAGCACACCGACACGATCCTCGGCACTCCCGCGTCGGAGCCGTTGGCGGCGGGGAACCCCGAGGACGTCGAGGCGCTCGTCCAGGTCGACTCCCCCGCCGACGGCGCGACGGTGTCGAGCCCGTTCACCGTCACCGGCCGGGCCGCCACGTTCGAGGCCAACGTGGTGTGGGAGCTCAAGCAGGGCGACACGGTGGTCAAGAAGGGTTTCACCACCGCACAGGAGTGCTGCAAGCTCGCGCCGTACTCCTTCCAGGTGAACGCCCCCGCGGGCAGCTACACGCTCGTGGTGCACGACACCGACGAGTCCGGGCAGAACCTCCCCGTCGACGAGGACACCAAGAAGATCACCGTCCAGTGACGCGCGTCTCCACGCGCACGCTCACGCGGACGCTCTGGCTGCGCCAGCAGCTGGTTCCGGGACACCGCTCCGTGCGCGGCACGGAGCCGATGGTCGAGCACCTCCTGGGCCTGCAGGCCCAGGAGGGCCTGCCGCCGTACCTCTCCCTCGCCGCGCGGCTCGACGAGTTCACGCCCACGGACCTGTCCGCGCGCCTCGAGGACCGCAGCCTGGTGCGGCTGTTCTCGCTGCGCGGCACCGTCCACGTGCTCACGCCCTCCGACGCGCTCACCCTCCGTGCGTGGGTCCAGCCTGCGCTCGACCGGGTGAGCGGCAGCAACGAGATCAGCCGCCCGGCCGGCCACCTCAGCACCGCCGAGCTGGATGCCGTCGTGGGCCCGTTCCTCGGTGACGACGCCAGACCGCACGCGGAGATCGGCCAGGCACTGGCGGCGGCGTACCCCGACGTACCGGAGGCCGCGCTGCGACACGTCTCGAGGGAACGCCTCCCTCTCGTGCAGGTGCCGCCGCGCGGGCTGTGGAAGCGCAGTGGCGGCGTGGTCTACGCGTACGCCGACCGCTACCTCGGCCGTCCCTTCGCCGAGCCCGACGTCGAGGCCCTGGTGCTCCGGTACCTGGCGGCGTACGGGCCGGCGACAGCCACGGACATGACCAAGTGGTCGATGGTGACCCGCCTCGGTCCCGTCTTCGCGGCGATGGCGAACGCCGGCCGGTTGACGACGTACGTCGACGAGTCCGGGCGGACGCTGTACGACGCCCCGGACGCACCGGTGGCCGCCGACGACCTCGAGCTGCCGGTGCTGCTGCTCGGCCGGTACGACAACCTCTTCCTCTCCCACGCCGACCGCGACCGGATCGCGCCCGACCACACCCGGAAGGCGTGGATGGGAGCCAACGGCGGTGTCGGCTCGACGCTGTTCGTCGACGGCCTGCTTGCCGGGCTCTGGCGGGTCGAGGGCGACCGGGCCGTCGTGGAGCCGTTCCGCCCCCTGACCAAGGCCGAGCAGCAGGGCCTCGACGCCGAGATCGCCCGCGTCGAGACGCTGCTGTCCACGCCCGGCTGACCCGTCGCGCGCTCGGCGACGGGCGCCCTCCGTTCACCCCCTCGTGCGTGGTGGAACATCAGGGTTCGAACCGCTTGCGCAGGGCAGCCCCGGCGTTCCCGAACCGGCGTCGAAGTGGGCCAGGTCGACTGACGTACGTCGGCGCACGAACTCCCGCCGCGACGCCATCATGAGCCGCGGGTTGGACTGCGGCAACAGCGTGCGGGTGCGCGCTCATTGGCAGATCCGTGCGTGCCGTGTGCTGCGCCTGCGGGGGACCCTGCTTGATCAGTCGTCGAGGACCGGGTAGTCCGTGTAGCCCTCGGCGCCACCGCCGTAGAAGGTTTCGGGGTTCGGCTCGTTGAGCTCGGCGCCGGTCCGCCACCGAGCGGGCAGGTCCGGGTTGGCCAGGAAGAGCCGACCGACGGCGACCGCGTCGGCGAGGTCCTTGTCGAGGATCTCCTGCGCCGACTCGCGGGTGGTGATCTCACCGAAACCGTCGTTGGCGATGACCACGCCGCCGAAGGAACGGCGCAGGTCCTGGACCAGTTCCTGCTTCGGGTCGGCGAGGATGCTCAGGTAGGCCAGTCTGAGCGGCGCGAGGCCCTCGACCAGGAGCCGGTAGGTCACGGCGACGTCGGCCGGGTCCTCCTCGGTGGCGCCCTGGATGTTGTGGGCGGGTGAGATGCGGATGCCGACCCGGTCGGCACCGATCGCGTCGGCCACCGCGCGGGTGACCTCGAGGGCGAAGCGGACCCGGTTCTCGGGCGAGCCGCCGTACTCGTCGGTGCGGTGGTTGGAGCCAGGCGCCAAGAATTGGTGGATCAGATAGCCGTTGGCGCCATGCACCTCGACGCCATCGAGGCCGGCCTCGACCGCGTTGCGAGCGGCTTGCACGTAGCCCTCGACAATCGAGGGCATCTCCTCGACGGTGATCTCGCGCGGAATCGGGAACGGCTTCATCCCGTCAGCGGTGAACATCTCGCCCGGCGCTGCCAGCGGGCTCGGCGCGATGATCTCCTCACCGCCGGTGTTGTCGGGGTGGGAGATGCGACCGACGTGCATCAGCTGCGCGACGATCCGGCCCCCGTTCGCGTGCACGCCGTCCGCCACGCGGCGCCACCCGGCGAGCTGCTCCTCGGAGTGGAAGCCGGGGGTGTTCAAGTAGCCCTGACCCTCGGCAGTGGGCTGGCTGCCCTCGGTGATGATCAGGCCGGCCGAGGCGCGTTGGGAGTAGTACTCCACCGCCAGGTCCCCGGGCACCGTGCGCTCGGCACGGTTGCGGGTCAGCGGCGCCATCACGAGCCGGTTCGGCAGCGTCCACGCACCAACGGTCAGGGAGTCGAAGAGATCAGCCATGATCCGTACAGCGCTCCCGCCCCGCCGTCTGTTCCGGCCAACCCGGTGAGGAGTCTCACCGTTTGACGTCGACAGTCGGCGGACTCACCACTCGCGCGACAGACACCAACGGTCGGGTCGCGGCGGTGGTCACGGTCGTCGGCACGACCGCGCGGATCGCGGCACATCAGGTCGTGGTGCGGCGGCCAGGCACCTGCATTGGTCCTACCAACAGGCAGTTCGTGATCCAGGAGCGCCGGTCGAGCGCGGATCACCTTCGCACGACTCTGAACTGCCCGTTCGTACTGCACGCGGCTTCGCCCACGCGCGCACAGCGGCAGATCCGTGTGCATAGCAGCCCCCTCTGCGAGACTCGCTGTCTACTCCGTCAACCCAGTGATCGAGGTCGAGGATGATCGGTCGCTTGATGCGTGCCCGCTTCGCGCCTGTTGCCTTCATCGTGGGCGGCCTCGTCTCCATCGCCGCGACGGTTCAGGTGAATGACTACGTCATCCGCGCCAGGATCTGGCGTCCCCGGATGCCCCGGTTGAGTGCCGAGGTGTCTCCCTGAGCGACCTGAGCGACCACTTCGGCACGCAACTCCGAGATGCTGGCCTCACGCCGAGCCCACGCGGCCGGGTCACCGCACCCGGATCGCAGTGGCCGCCTTCGCTCAGAGCGGCAGACCCGCCGGCACCACGTCGAGCGCGTTCGGCAGCCCCTGGGCGTAGAGCACCGCGTCGCTGGCCTTGACCGCCGCGAGCTCCCGGGGCTGCCACAGTGGCTTGACGACCGCCGGTTCCTTCGACGAGCCGGCCGCGGCCAGGATGCCGTTCGCCGCCGAGCGCCCGGCCTCGTTGGCGCCCTCCATCGTGGCGAGGTCGACGCTGGTACGCACGTAGTCGGACGCGAGGAACAGGTTCGGGATCGCGGTGGTCGCCTCCGGCCGGTCGGCGTACGAGCCGGCGGTGTTGATCAGCAGCTGCTCACTGTTCGCCGCCCGCGCGGAAGGCCCGTCGGGCCAGTGGATTGCAGGATCGAGGACGTACCGCACGAGCATGTCGTCCGCCAGGATCTGCTTGTCGGCGTTGAGGCTGCGCTTCATCTGCTCCCAGACCTCGTGGGCGATCTCGTCGGGGGTGCAGTCGGCGGCGGCCTTGCCGTAGACGATCCCCGGGGTGAACCAGTCCGAGACGTCGACCGAGTAGACGTCGTGGACCGAGCCGTCGCCGTAGCTGGTCGCGATGTCCCTGCGCCAGAAGGCGCCCTGGTCGATCGACGTGAGCGCCCACGGCGTGTCCAGGAAGGCGACGTGCCCGGGGATCACGATGTTCGGCTTGCGGTCGAGGAAGAACTGGATGCCGTTCATCCAGTCGGTCGTCAGCCTGCCCAGCCGGCCGAGGCGGGGGTCGGCAGCGACCACGGCAGGGCTGACCAGCTTGACCATCTGCTCGACCGGCATCGCACACACGTACCAGTCCGACTGGACCGTGGACACGCTGTCTCCGGTCGGGAACCCGTCCGCGCCGGTCGACTCGAGCACGACCGAGTCGATCGCTCCGTCGCGCATGACCAGCTCCTTCGCGCGATGACCCGACACGAAGGTGACGCCGAGGCCCTTCAGGTACGACACCCAGGGATCGATCCAGGCCTCGTTCGTCGGCAGGTCGAGCAGCCGGTCGGCAGCGCCGTACCCGCTCTCCTTGCGGATGTAGTCGTTGGTCTGGCTCATCAGCGCGTAGACGAAAGCCTCGCCCATCAGCGCGACCGTGCGCGTCGAGGCGGACTCACCCTTCGCGGCCACGAGCGTCTTGGTCAGGCCCGTGCCGAAGACCTGCTGGTACATCGGGGAGAACTCCTTGGACCTGGTGAACTCCGTCCACGGCAGCGGCTCCCACTGGCCCAGGCGACGGGCATCGCAGCTGGTCATGAAGACCGAGAACTTGCGGACGAAGTACTCGATCTCGTTCGCCGGAACCCCGGCAGCGACCCCGAGCAGGGTCACGACGCTGCGCATGCCCTCGAGATAGCCGTCGCCGTCCGCGCTCGGAAAGGCCCAGAGCTGGCCCTGCTGGGGCAGCGTGATCACCTCGCGCGTGGCGTCGACCAGGTTCTCCAGTACGCCGTTCGGCTGGCCGGGCACGGGGATGCGGCTGAAGGTGTCCGGGATGTTCTGGTAGAAGCCCGGGAAGAACCGGAAGCCGTGCTCGCCCGGGAGATCCGCGCGCCCACCGGTCCCGGTGCCTGCGACCGGGATGCTGCGTGCCTTGCCACCCCAGGCTTTCGGCTCGATCACGACGACCCGGAACCCGCGCTCGGCCAGCTCCTGCGCCGCGGTGAGCCCACCGACGCCGCCGCCGAGCACGGTCACGTTGCGTCGCTGGGTCAACAGGGCCGCGGTCGCGCGCGGCGACGTCGTCACCATGCCGCCTGCCACGGCGGCAGTCGCTGCCAGGCCGAGAAAGCCCCGACGGGTGCTGGTCCGGTCCATACCCATGGATCCCTTGCCCTTCTTCTGACCCTCCCCAGTGTCATATTTGTGGCGGTGACGCTATGATGTGACACTCCCGAGTGTCAACATCGGTGGGAGACGCGATGACCAGCCGGCCCTACCGCGGCGTTCCCGCGGAGCAGCGCGTCGAGGAACGGCGCGAGCGGCTCCTCGACGCCGGGCTCGCGCTCTTCGGCACCAAGGGCGCGGCCGACACGCGGCTGGACGAGCTCTGTGCCGAAGCCGGATTGACGAAGCGCTACTTCTACGAGAGCTTCCCCACGATGGCCGACCTGCTCGACGCCGTGTTCGACCGGGCGGTGGCCGAGCTCTTCGACGCCACCCTCAAGTCCGTCGAGACGGGCGGCTGGCGTGACCCTCGACCGGCGCTCGAGGCGATCACGCGCCGCCTGGTCGAGGACCCACGGATGCTGCACATCCTGCTCGTCGAGAACTCCTCCGAGCTCCTCGCGAAGCGCCGCATGCTGCTCGACCTGGCCGTCGACTCCTGGCTGGCCGCGGACCCGCATCGCAGCCCCGATCCGGTCCACCTGGCTGAGCAGCGCTTCCTCGCGCACGCGATGGGTGGCGCCTGGGCGGAGACCGTGTCGGCGTGGATGAACGGGCGCATCGAGCTGTCGCTGGACGAGCTCATCGACCAGCTGGTGCGGGTCTTCGAGCGGATCACCCCGCGCCACCGGTATCCGGACGGCTGAGGAGTCCGCGGGGTCGGTTCAGCTCCAGCGCGTCGTACGGGACAGGATCGCGGCCACGGCAGCGACGCCCGCAGTCGACGTACGCAGCACCGAGGAGCCCAGCCGAACCACATCCGCACTCGAGAACGCGGCGACCTCGTCGTCGCTGAGGCCACCCTCGGGCCCGACCACCACCACGACGGAGCCCACACCGTCGAGGGAGAGGGCCGCGAGGGGCACCGACGCGTCCTCGTGCAGCACGACCGCCAGATCGGCGTCCGCGAGCAGCCGGCTCACCTCGTCGGTCGAGGCCGGCTCGGTGACCTCGGGCAGCCAGCTGCGCCGGGCCTGCTTGGCGGCACTCCGGGCCGCGCCGCGCCACTTGGCCAGGGACTTCGTCGCCCGATCGCCGCGCCAGACAGCGACCGAACGGGCCGCCGCCCACGGCACGATCCGGTCGACGTCGATCTCGGTGAGCATCTCGACCGCGAGCTCCCCGCGATCACCCTTCGGAATCGCCTGGACGACGGTGACGTGTGGCAGCAGCCGCTCGGCGTGCTCGACCGACTCGACGCGCACCGTCAGCGAGGACTTGGTCGCGTCGCTGACCGAGCAGGTGGCCGACGTGCCGGCACCGTCGGTGAGCACGATGCGCTCCCCCGTCCGGATCCGCTTGACCGTGGCGGCGTGCCGGCCCTCGTCACCGTCCAGCACGATCTGCGCGCCCGGGGACGCGGCGGTGACCGCCTCGGAGAGGAAGACCGGCAGGCTCACCGCGGGTTGAACGCGTCGCGGAGACGGCCGAACATGCCCTTGTGGGTCGGCTGGATCCGGCCGTCGGGCTTCTCCTCGTGGCGGAGCGCGGCAAGCTCGCGGAGGAGCTCTTCCTGTCGCTCGTCGAGCTTGTGAGGAGTCTCCACGTCGATGGTCACGACCAGGTCGCCTCGGGCACCCGTGCGCAGGCCCGGGACGCCGCGCCCGCGCAGCACCTTCTCCGTGCCGGACTGGGTGCCGGGGCTGATCTCCAGGTCGATGGAGCGCTCGAGCTCGATGTCCTCGGTGTCCAGGTCGGCCTCGAGCAGGGGCAGCTCGATCTCGGTGCCCAAGGCAGCCGCGGTCATCGGCACGGACACGCGGCAGCGGAGGTCGACGCCGTCGCGCTGGAAGATCCGGTGAGGTGCGACGTGGACCTCGACGTACAGGTCGCCGGGCTGGCCTCCGCCGGGGCCGACCTCACCCTCGCCACTGAGCTGGACCCGGGTGCCGGTGTCGACGCCGGCCGGGATCTTCACGGTGATCGCCCGGCGCGAGCGCACGCGTCCGTCGCCGGCGCATTCGCGGCAGGGGTCGGGGATGATCTCGCCGTACCCGCGGCAGGCGGCGCAGGGCCGCAGAGTGCGGATCTCGCCCAGGAACGAGCGCTGCACGTGCTGGACCTCGCCGCGCCCGTGGCAGGTCTCGCACATGACCGGCTGCGAGCCCTCGGCAGCCCCCGAGCCGCGGCAGGTGGAGCACAGGACGGCCGTGTCGACCTTCAGCTCCCGGGTCGCGCCGAACGCCGCCTCCGCGAGCTCGAGGTCGATCCGGACCAGGGCGTCCTGACCGCGCCGCTGACGCGGTCGTGGTCCGCGGCCACCGGCTCCCTGCTGGGCGCCGAAGAACGCGTCCATGATGTCGGTGAACGAGAAGCCGGCTCCTTGGCCGAACCCGCCGGCCCCGAACGGGTCGCCGCCCAGGTCGTACACGCGACGCTTCTCGGGGTCGGAGAGCACCTCGTAGGCGTGCGAGACCTCCTTGAAGCGTTCCGAGGCTCCGGGCTCGGAGTTCACGTCCGGGTGGTACTTCCTCGCCAGCCGGCGATAGGCCTTCTTGATCGTCTCGGCGTCCGCGTCGCGGTCGACACCGAGTACGGCGTACGGGTCCTGGCTCACAGGTCAGCTCATCCTTCGTCGAGGATCGTCAAGACGGCAGAGCCGGACGACGGCGCGCTCGGCTCCTTCGGTGCTCATGGTCATCGGTTCAACCCTCGTCGAGGATCGTCGAGACATAACGTGCGACGGCGCGCACGGCAGCCATCGTGCCGGGGTAGTCCATCCGGGTCGGACCGACGATGCCGAGAGAGGCGAGCGCCTCGTCGGCGGATCCGTAGCCGGTGGTGACCACGGAGGTCGTGGCAAGCTGGTCGATCGGCCCTTCGTGCCCGATGCGGACCGTCACCTCGGTCGGCGAGGTGGCCTCGCCGAGCAGCTTGAGCAGCACCACGTGCTCCTCGAGGGCCTCGAGCATCGGCTTGATCGAGGCGTCGAAGCTCTCGCCGAAGCGAGCGAGGTTCGCG
>DATAKN010000123.1:0-2009 GCA_036261595.1 Marmoricola sp. | reverse complement strand
GAAAGGTGCAGGGTGTTCTCCGCGATCCGCTTGGCCCGCCACGGCGCCAACGACCCGGCCTGCACCCTCGCCCAAACTCTCGGCAACCGGTGCGCCAGCTCCAACGCCAACCCGACCAGGTTGCGACCGGCGTCGGCGGTCATACCGAGGGCGGTGGCGAACTCCAGCACCGCGAACTCACTGACCAACGGGGCACCCTCACCCGCGATCGGGATCCCGGTGTCCTGACCCATCACCCTGGTGCCGGACCACCAGGTCGCCGCATCATCGAGATCGTCCACGGTGTGCAGGTGCGCCCACTCCACCGCACTGGCCAACACCTGCGCTTCAGCAGCGTTCGCGGTCGCTCGGGCACCACGGGCGACGGCCAGGATGCCGGTCGCGTCGACAGTCTTCGTGCCCGAGTTCATGACATTGAATCTAGGTGCGAGCACCGACAGAACTGAGCCGAGAGCCCTTGTTTTCAGGGGGTTCTGGAGAATTTCTCGAAGAACTTCTCCGCAGCCCGGGCCCTACCGCCGGCGATGGTGCGCGACCAGCAGGAGGCGAACGGACACCCAGCCGGTCGTCGCTGCCAAGAACCCAACGCGCGCAGAGGAACGCCCACAGCAGAAGGCGACCGGACGCCGTACCTCGTCGCCGTCACCGAGGCGCTCGCTCCCAGCCCGCCCCGGACCACCTCGACACCGGCTCCGGAACGACGCCCGTCTAGCCTTCGGTCCATGGGCAAGAAGTCACGCGTCAAGGCACGCGCCGTCGAGGCCACACCCCGCGTCGAGGGCGAGGTCGGGCCTCGCGAGCCGTGCCCGTGCGGGTCCGGACGGCGTTACAAGGCCTGCCACGGTGCGCCCGGGGGCGCTCCGGCGCGGTGGACGGCGAGGCCGTTCGCCGGGTTGTCGGGCGAGTGCGACCTGATCGCGATGCGCGAGTTCGTCCCGGCGGCGACCGCTCCTCTGCGGCTCAAGGAATCGGACCGTGAGCTCCTGCTGTGCACACTCCTGCCCGGGGCCGCGCCGGCGCTGGTCCGCGAGGACGGGGCGGTCTGGCTCGGGCTCCAGGTGCAGCACGCGTACGGCGACCCGAGCCGTGACCTCGCAGCGGTGCTGGAGACGGCGCTCGAGGCAGCGCTCGAGGGGGAGCCGGGCATCGTCGGGCTCCCGTCGGACCCGGGCGAGGGAGCCAGGCTGCAGGACCTGGTCGAGGGCGACCTCGAGGTCACCGTGCACGACGGGTTCGGGTTCTGGGCCGGCGACGTGGAGGACCCCGACGGCAGTGTCGCCGCGGCGCTCGAGCAGGCGAACGCCACGGCAGCCCCGACCGAGCGGCTGACCGGCGTCGAGGCGGCGTACTGGACCTCGATGGGCGACCGGGAGTTCCTCCGCTGGGTGCGGCCCGAGGAGGAGGACGCGCTGCTGGACGCGCTCGCGCGGCTGCACGCCGCTCGTGAGGACCACCTGGTCGAGGGAGCCCGGCTGATCGGCATGTTCCGCGCGCACGGCGTGCTCGTCCCGGTCTGGGACCTGCCCGTCGGCACGGGCGCCGACCCCCTCGCGGGTCCGGCTGCGGAGCTGGACCGACGGATCGCGGAGACCCTGGCCGACGCCCGCCCGCTGCACGCCGCCGAGCGGGCGGCCCGCTCCGGGCTCACCAGCCGTCAGCTGACGATCCGCTGACGCAGGAAATTCGCAAACCTTCTCCCCGGACGCCTTGTCCGGATTGCGTCGAGTGACGTATGGTTCAACAGCCCGGTCGGCGTTGCATCCCCCGTCAACACCGACCGGGCTTTGACGTCTCCGGCGCCCTTTCGAGGGCCGGAGTCCCGGCCGTGTCGGGGGGCGTGCAGGCCGCCTTCAGCGGACACCGAGCCCGTGTCCGAACGGAGCTCCTCGGCGCCGGCCCGGCCCGCGAGCAGGCGCTCGCTCGGCGCCCCTGTCGCCGGGGCTCCGGTCGCCTGAGCCCTGGTGGTGGTCGCGGCGGTGACGCCGGTCTGGCTGACCCCGTGAGCCTCC
>DATAKN010000043.1:0-2167 GCA_036261595.1 Marmoricola sp. | reverse complement strand
TCGGGCGCCCTGGACCCCGACGTACCGGTGCACGTCTCGGGCCACTTCTCGGCGTTCTTCGGCGCCGACGGCGGCCACGAGGACCACGACGAGGACGAGCGGATCGGTGTGCTGGCCCATCCCTTCGGCGCCCAGAACGTGCCCGCGACCCGGGTGGTCGCCGGCGACATCGCCACGATCGGACGGCTGTCGCGCGCAGAGACCGGCGACACCCTGTCGGGCGTCGACCGCCCGCTGGTGCTGCGGCCCTGGGACATGCCCGAGCCGCTGCTGCCGATCGCGATCGAGGCGGCCACGCGCTCCGACGAGGACAAGCTCTCCTCGGCGCTGTCCCGCCTGGCCGCGGAGGACCCGAGCCTGCGAGTCGAGCACAACGCGGAGACCGGACAGCTGGTGATCTGGGTGATGGGCGAGTCGCACGCCGAGGTCGCCCTGGAGCGGCTGCAGCAGCGCTACGGCGTCGGGGTCGAGCAGCGCGAGCTGATCGTGCCGTTGCGCGAGTGCTTCTCGGGCGCCTCGAAGGGACACGGACGCCACGTCAAGCAGTCCGGCGGGCACGGCCAGTACGCGATCTGCGACATCGAGGTCGAGCCGCTCCCGGAGGGCAGTGGCTTCGAGTTCGTCGACAAGGTCGTCGGTGGTGCGGTGCCGCGGCAGTTCATCCCCAGCGTGGAGAAGGGCGTGCGGGCGCAGATGGAGAAGGGCGTGCGCGCCGGCTACCCGGTGGTCGACCTCCGGGTCACGCTCACCGACGGCAAGGCGCACGCCGTCGACTCCTCCGACATGGCGTTCCAGAGTGCCGGCGCGCTGGCCTTGCGCGAGGCCGCCGACGCGACCGCGGTCTCGCTGCTGGAGCCGTACGACGAGGTCGCCGTGATCGTGCCCGACGACCTGGTCGGCGGCGCGATGAGCGACCTGTCCTCGCGCCGCGGGCGGCTGCTCGGCACCGACAAGACGGGTGACGACCGGACCACGATCCGGGCTCACGTGCCGCAGCGCGAGCTGGTCCGCTACGCGATCGACCTGAGGTCCTCCACGCACGGGGCGGGCACGTTCACCCGCACGTTCGCCCACTACGAGCCGATGCCGGAGGAGATCGCGCGGACGGTGCAGCCTCGGGAGTAGCGCCAGCAGCGGGTCAGCGCAACCGGTCGGCCAGGCCGGAGGCCCGCTGCACGCGTCGGCCCATCGCCGCGCGCAGCTCGGCCTCGGTGCCGATGACCGTGACCCGCTCCCGCGCCCGCGTGACCGCGGTGTAGAACAGCTCGCGCGTGAGCAGCCGGGAGTCCTCCGGCGGGAGCACCACCGTGACCGCCCGCGCCTCGGAGCCCTGGCTCTTGTGCACGGTCATCGCGTAGACGGTCTCGACACCGCTGAGCCGCGTCGGGGCGAACAGCCGGCTCGAGGCACCGATCCGCACCAGCACGCGCAATCGGCCGTCGGGCAGGCGCACGGTGATGCCGAGGTCGCCGTTGGAGAGGCCGAGACCGGAGTCGTTGGCGGTCACCAGCACCGGCCGGCCGGCGTACCACTCCTCGAAGTGCTGCAGGCCGGTGCGCTGCTCGACCAGCCGTTGCACCTGACGGTTCCAGCCGCCGACGCCGTACGGGCCCTCCCGGTGGGCGCACAGCAGCCGGTGGTCGTCGACGAGGTCGACCAGCGCTCCGGCGTCGGCCTCGTCGAACTGCTCGGCGCGCACGGTGACGGCGTACGCCGCGTCGGTGATCTGGTCGAGCACGCGGCCCATCGCGTGCTCGTCGGCCGGGTCGACCAGCCGCACCGCGGAGGAACCGGACGTCAGCCGCTCGACGACGGCGTCGTCTCGGCCCTCGCGCAGGTCACGCGCGAGCTCGTCGAGGTCGACCGCGGACGAGCCGTCGGAAGCGCGGGTGCGGTGGGTGGTGGTGAGGCTGACCACCGGCGAGCGTTCGGACCCCTCGAAGCCGGCCACCACGTCGGCGAGCACCGCGCCGGCCTCGACGGAGGCGAGCTGGCCGGGGTCACCGACCAGCACGAGCCGGGTCGTGTCGCGCAGCGCCTCGAGCAGCCGGGCCATCTGCACCAGCGACACCATCGAGACCTCGTCGACCACGACCACGTCGTAGGGCACCGGGTTGTCGCGCCGGTGGCGGAACCGGGTGCCGCTGTCGGGCCGCCAGCCGAGGAG
>DATAKN010000080.1:0-5189 GCA_036261595.1 Marmoricola sp. | reverse complement strand
CGCCGCGCTCGGCAACACCGATTCCCTCGACGTCCGGCGGTCACTGGCGGTCGGGATGCTGGCTCGTGGCGAGCAGGTACTCGAGTTCGAGCCTGCCGAGGGTGGTTTCGAGGCTCGCTGCGCTCGCACCTCAACCACCGGGCGGACCGCCGGGCGGGAAGTGGTCTTGTATGCGCACATTTCCGCAGACGCGCTCCGGGCTGGGGACCCGGACGCACCCGTCCACGTCGAGAACGCTGGTGGGCAGCTGCTCACCGCCGCACAGGTCGCCGCGTGGTGCCGGCGGCCCGACACCGCGAAGGTGACCGTGCGACCGGTGATCGACCTGAACGAGCAGGTCCGGTGCACCGGGTACCAGCCCTCGGACCGGTTGGTCGAGCAGATCCGTCAACGTGATCGCGAGTGCGTGTTCCCCTGGTGCCACCGACCCGCGAGGTCCTGCCAGTTCGACCACATCATCCCCCGGGAGCAAGGCGGCCCGACGACCACCTGGAATCTCGCCTGTCTGTGCGTGAAGCACCACCGGTTGAAGACCCACGGCCACTGGCGCTACACGATGGTCGCCAACGGCGTGTTCCTCTGGCGCGACCCCTACGGACACACCTGGCGCACCGACCGGCACGGCACCACCGACCTCAGCCCACCCGACCCAGCACCACCGAGACGACGAGCCAGCTGAACCGCACCCGGCCGACCCCCACCTCGGCCGGGGCGCCGGCATGCCCCGCACAGTCCCGGCCCGAACGGCGGCCCCCGCGCGACGCACGGCGCCCAGCATGAGGTCGGTTCCGCGTTGCGCGGCGGCCCCGCGGCATGCTCGACACCGACCCCCGGAGGACGTTCGCCTCTGGTCCATCCCCGCACAGAGCGACGAGGCTGAGGGCATGTCCACGGCCCGCAAGGCGCGGTCGGAGACCGCAGCCGATCGACCTCCCCGGCTTCCCCCGCGATGGTTCATCGTGCTGTTCTGGCACGCCCACCGTGCCGTCGTCCGCCTCACCCACGGACGCGTGGGTCTGTGGCGGCCCAAGCCGGGCGGGTGGGGAGCGTTGTGGCTGACCACGACGGGTCGGCGTACCGGGCAGCGCCGGCAGGTCCTCGTCGGCTACCTCGAGGACGGCGACGACCTGGTCACGATGGCGATGAACGGGTGGGGGCCGGCCGAGCCGTCGTGGTGGCTGAACCTGCAGGCCCATCCCGACGCGGTCGTCCAGACGCGGGACGGAGTGCGACACGTGCATGCGCGCCGTGCACAAGGGGCGGAACGCGAGCGGTTGTGGTCACGCTGGGCCGCGATCGACAAAGGCCTGGAGGCGTACGCCGCGCGTCGCCCCGGCGAGACCGCGGTCGTGGTGTTCGAGCCACGCAGCGAGCCACGCAGCGAGCCACGCAACGACGCCGGCACGGCCGCGAGCCGACGGACGAGATGAGCTCTCTGGGCTCGACCCGCCATGCTGTTCGCGTGGATCGCCGAGCCGACCTGACCCAGGTGCCGATCAGCATCGACCTCCTCCGCGGAGCGCTCGAGCTCGAGCAGACCGATCGAGGAGCCCTGCCGCACCGGCTGCCCCTCCACGCCCGCCGGTACGCCGACGGCCAACTCGCGATGGTCGAGGAGCAGCCGTCGGGGGTCCGCCTCGCCTTCCGGTCCCGGGCGACCTACCTCCGCCTGGAGACCATCCCCACCAAGCAGGTGTACGTCGGCGGCCCGTCGCGACCCGACGGCGTCTACGACCTGCTCCTCGACGGCCGGCTCACCGGGCAGGCGACCGCATCCGGCGGCGACACCCTGGCCGTCGACCTCGCGACCGGGGCGGTCCAGGCCTCATCGGGACCTGTCGCGGCGGTGGAGTTCGCCGACCTGCCGGACCGCGACAAGGTCGTCGAGATCTGGCTGCCGTGGAACGAGCGGACGCTGTTGGTCGGCCTCTGGGCGGACGCACCGGTCGATGTGCTGCCCGACCACGACCGGCCGCGATGGGTGCACCACGGCAGCTCGATCAGCCACGGATCCGACGCGAGCAGCCCCACCTCGACCTGGCCGGCGGTCGCTGCCGCGTTCGCAGGAGTGGACCTGGTCAACCTCGGGTTCGGCGGCGGCGCCCTCCTCGATCCGCTGGTCGCTCGCGCCGTCCGGGACACCACGGCCGACCTGATCAGCCTCAAGATCGGGATCAACCTCGTCAACACCGACCTGATGCGCCTGCGCGGCTTCGCGCCGGCCGTCCACGGCTTCCTCGACACGATCCGCGACGGGCACCCGGAGACCCCGCTCCTGGTCATCGGACCGATCGCGTGCCCGATCCACGAGAGCACCCCCGGCCCGAGCGAGATGGATCTCGCCGACGCGCAGGAGGGCCGCCTCCGCCTCCACGCCACCGGTGACCCGGCGGAGGTGTCGGCCGGCAAGCTGACCCTGCAGGTCATCCGGCAGGAGCTGGCTCGGATCGTCGCACTCCGCGCGCCCGACGACCCTCATCTGGGCTACCTCGACGGTCTCGAGCTGTACGGCGTACCGGACACCGCGACCCATCCGCTCCCCGACAACCTGCACCCGGACGCCGCGACACAACGGCTCATCGGTGAGCGGTTCGCCGAACGCGCCTTCGGGCGCGGCGCGTTCTTCGGCCCGCAGGCAGGCGTCCCGGCTCGCGCGACCTGAGGTCTGCGGCCCACGTCACACCGGCGGGGAGGAATCGGTGCCGCCATGCCGGGCACCGGTCCCACATGAGCAACCACAAAGCAGCAGAGGCCCGTGAAGGATTCCTCGACAGCGTTGCCGGCAAGGCGAAGGAGGTCGCCGGCGCCGTGACCGGCAAGGACGACCTCGTCGAAGAAGGTCAGCTCCAGCAGGCCGAAGCCGGCAAGCGCAAGGCTGCCGTGGCCGACGAGGCCGTCGCGGACGCCAAACGGCACGAGGCCACCGAGGAGCTCCGCGAGACCAGCCGCGACGCGGTCCGGGAGACCAGCGCCGCGCGCGCCGAGGCAGCGCGCGAGGAAACCGCGATCGCGCGACAGCGGGACGCCGAGCAGGCTGACGCTTCCCGCGAAGCGGCGCGCCAGGAGGCCGCCGGACGTGAAGCCGCGGAGACCCGGGCCGACGAGGTGGCTGTGTCCCGGATGCGTGAGGCGGAGAACCTCAGCGCGGACGCGAACCGGACCGAGGCGCAGGCCGCGGCCGAGAAGAACCACCTCGAGCGCGAGGCCGCCGCTGCCGAGCAGAAGGCCGCCCAGCTGCGCGCCCAGACCGAGAAGTGAGGACCGTCATGATCAGCACGCTCATCACCCTGCCCTACGAGCTCGCCCGGCTTCCGCTGGTGCTCGCGGACGGCACCCTGTCCGGCACGCTGTCGGAAACGTCCGCCCCCCGCGTGGCGCTGGACCGGACCATCGGCTCCGCCGACAAGCTCGCGGGGGCCATCCTCGGCAACCGCGACATCGCCGCTCGAGGCGTCGACCGCCTCGAGCGTTCCCACAAGGTCCGGGCCGCCGCGCAGCAGGAGGCGCGGGCCACGTCGCTGCGCCGCGAGGCGCGAGACACGGCTGCGTCGGGTCTGCGCGAGGCGGCGAAGGAGCGCAAGACTGCCGAGTCCCGAGTGGCCTCCGGTCTGCGAGAGGCCGACGAGGTCGAGGCCCGGGGCAAGCAGGAGGCGCAGTCCCGGGCGGCGAAGACCCGGGCCACCAGGAAGGCCGCCGCCGACAACCGGGCGCAGAACCGCACCGCTGTCGTCGAGCAGCGCCAGCAGCGCACCGCGGCCGCCGCCGAGGCGAAGAAGAAGTCAGCCCAGCGCAAGGCCTCGGCCGAGCTCGACGACGCCCGGAAGGCCAAGACGTCCGCCGCGCAGAAGCGCGCCGACGCCGAGCGTCTCGAGGACCTCACCGAGGCCAAGCAGGAGCAGCGCAAGCAGAGCTGAGCCCGTCCCGACCGTCCACGCCCCGGCGTGGGCGGTCGGTCACGCCGGATAGGGTGGGGGAGCGATGAGTGCCGCTGATGACTACTGCGAGTTGTGCGATCTTCCCAAGTCCCAGTGCATCCACGGGCGTCCGCCGGCAGAGCCCAAGAAGGCCGCGACACCGGCCCCCCGCAAGCGCACGGCAGCGCCGAAGCGCACTCCCGGAGCAGGCCCCGCCAAGCCGGTGCAGCGGCGCTGGACGCCCCCCGAGGTCTTCAAGCCGCTGATCCTCAGCCTGCTCGAGGAAGCCGGCGGTGAGCTCGAGGCCGACGACCTGTTCCTGGAGCTGGAGATCCTGACCGAGGGTCGACTGCTGCCCGGCGACAACGAGACGACACCGGAGGGCGAGCTGCGCTGGCGGTACGCCGCCCGCCGGGCCCGCGTGGCGCTCATCCAGGAGGGCCTGATGACCAAGGGCCGACCGGGCCTCTGGCAGCTGTCGCCGTCCTCCCAGCCGCGACGCTGACCGGTCAGACCACGAGCACCTCGACGAGCACCGTCGAGAGCATCAGCAGTGCCGCCACCGCGACCACGGCCCATCCACGACCGGTCATGCCTTTGGTCGTGTGGGTGCGGATCACGTAGGGGACGTGGTGCCACCGGCCGCGCTTCTCGCGATAGGTGCCGAGCCACGTGGTTCGTTCGCTGGTCCACTGCATGCGTCCGACCCTTCGTCACCTGCCAGCGTCGTCCGTGGTGAGCCGAGGCGGGTAGGTGCACTGGTCCCGAGATCGACGGACGTAGGTGAGTGCGGTGTCCGGGAACGGCAACGGGCGCCTGTGCCGGATCCGGCACAGGCGCCCGCAGCTCGGTGCTCAGCTGGCCGTGACGGTGACGACGTGGCTGCGCGACGCGCGCAGGTGCTTCGCCGCGTCGCCGGCGAACTTGACCTGGTACTGCTCCTTCTTGCCCTTGCCGATCTTCGCCGGCATCGTGACGGTCACGGTGTACTGACCGGCCTTGGTGCCGGACGTGGCCGACACGGGGGCCCACGTGCTCCACTTCTTGGTGGCGTTGTCGCGGCGCATCCGGACCATGAAGTGGTCCGCCTCTCCGGCGACGCCCATCTTCCGCTTGCGGAGCGTCAGGTTGAGGGTGTCCGTGTGCCGCGGAGCCACGACGTGCTTGGTCGCCCTGGCGTTGAGCGACGTCGGTACGTCGGTGTGGGTGGTGGCGAAGGCCGGCGTTGCGACCGTCGCAGCGGCGACGGCAGCGGAGATCAGGATGGCCGGACGG
>DATAKN010000278.1:0-5047 GCA_036261595.1 Marmoricola sp. | reverse complement strand
GGCCCGAGGACGACCTCGGTCTCCTCGGCAGTGGTCACGGTGACGGTCTCCTGGTTCGGCTCGGCCTGCTCGGTCCCTCCCAGTGTGACCGCCGGATCGAGCGATGTGCGGGAGGTGGGGTGCTCGATCACGGTGGCGTCGCGCACCGCCGGGGCGGCCGGATTGACGCCCAGGGGCGGGACCTCCGACGCGCTGGTGCCCGCTGGGCCGAAGAACTCCGGACCGCTCATCGGCATATCCCCCTGCGTGGTTGTTCGGTGGGCCGTCGTGTGACCTGCCCCGGGCCCACGGCTCGAGTGCGGGTGATGGCTGCCGCTTTGTCGACATGTCGGCGACGGCGCGACTCTATGCACGTGGCCTGGTGCCCACAAGTCGAACCGGCGCTTCGGTGGATCCCCGGTGAAATCTGGGGAAAACGTGTGCAGCGGGCCGCGCTCAGATGCACAGGTACGCGGGCGCCTGTGCAAAAACCTGTGCGTTCCCGGCCCTCCCGGGAGGTCAGCCGAGCGCCCGCGGATGGGCCGCGGCGTACACCTCCCGCAGGGTGTCCACGGTGACCAGGGTGTACACCTGTGTCGTGGTCACCGAGGCGTGTCCGAGCAGCTCCTGCACCACGCGGACGTCGGCCCCTCCCTCGAGCAGGTGGGTGGCGAACGAGTGCCGCATCGTGTGTGGTGAGACGTCGGCCTGGACCCCGGCGCGCTCAGCCGAGCGCACGATCACCGTCCACGCACTCTGCCGTGACAGCCGGCCGCCGCGGGCGTTGAGGAACAGCGCACCGGCGCGCTCGGTCGCGGCACCCTTGGTGGTGGTTGAGCCCGCCGAAACCAGCTCCGGCCTGCCCCGCACCAGGTACGCCGAGAGGGCATCACGGGCGTAGCTGCCCAGCGGCACGACTCGCTCCTTGCTGCCCTTGCCGCGCAGCAGCACGGTGCCACCGGCACTGTCCGGGTCGCCGAGGTCCACGTCGTCGACGTCGAGGCCGACCGCCTCGGAGATGCGCGCGCCCGTGCCGTAGAGCACCTCCAGCAGCGCGCGGTCGCGCAGGGCGAGCACGGTGCCGGGCGACCCGGCGGCGTCCAGGATCGCCTCCACGTCGGCCAGCGGCAACGCCTTGGGCAGCCGCTTGGCCGGCGCGGGAGGCCGTACGCCGACCGAGGGGTCGATCCTGGCCAGGCCGTCCTTCACGGCGAACTTGTGGAATCCACGCACGGCCTCGACCGTGCGTCCGGCCGACGCCGCGCTCAGCGGCGGATGGTCGCGGTCGCCCTCCCGCAGGGCCATCAGGAACCCCACGACGGTGGGCTCGGTCACGGCATCGAGGTCGTCGATGCCGTGGGCGTCCAGGTACTCGGCGTAGCGGCGCAGGTCCCGGCGGTAGGACTTCAACGTGTTCTCCGCCAGGCCACGCTCGACGCCCAGGTGGTCGAGGTAGGTGCGGATCGCCCGGACCAGGGCGGTCGGGCCGGTCCGCACCTCGCTCCCCGCCTGCTGGGTCAGGACTGCGTCCCCGTGCCGAGGACCTCGTCCAGCGACGACGCGACCATGTCGTGGGCCTGGGCGACCGGGTCGTTGGTGAGCGCGCCGGCGTGCGCGTTGAGACCGAGTGCCAACGAGTGGTCGTCGCGGCAGGCCTTCTCCCAGCCCTTGTCCGCCACGGCCACGACGTACGGCAGCGTCGCGTTGGTGAGCGCGTACGTCGAGGTGTTCGGCACCGCGCCCGGCATGTTCGCCACGCAGTAGAACGTCGAGTTGTGCACCTGGTACGTCGGGTCCGCGTGCGTCGTCGGGTGCGTGTCCTCGAAGCACCCGCCCTGGTCGACGGCGATGTCGACCAGCACCGAGCCGGGCTTCATCTGCGCCACGAGGTCGTTGGAGACCAGCTTCGGCGCCTTCGCCCCCGGGATCAGCACGGCACCGATCACCAGGTCGGCGGCCATCACCTCCTGGCGGATCGCCAGCTTCGACGACGCCAGCCCGTGCACCCGGTTGTTGTAGCGCCAGAACGACATCCGCAGCTTGTCGAGGTCGGTGTCGAGCAGCGTGACGTCCGCGCCCATGCCGAGCGCGATGTTGGCGGCGTTCTGCCCGGCGACGCCGGCACCGATCACCACGACCTTGGCGTTGGCGACACCCCCGACGCCGCCCATCAGCACGCCGCGACCGCCCTCGGCCTTCATCAGCGAGTGTGCCCCGACCTGAGGCGCCAGGCAGCCGGCGACCTCCGACATCGGGTAGAGCAGCGGCAACCCACCCGACGGCAGCTGCACGGTCTCGTAGGCGAGTGCGGTGACCTTGCGGTTCACCAGCTCCTCGGTCAGCGGCCGGTCGGCGGCGAGGTGCAGATAGGTGAACAGCACCAGCCCCTCGCGGAGTCGGTGGTACTCCTCGGCCACCGGCTCCTTGACCTTGAGCACGGTCTCCGCGTTGCCCCACACCTCGTCGGCGGAGTCGAGCAGCTTGGCGCCCGCGGCTTCGTACTCGTGATCGGGGATCGACGAGCCCAGTCCCGCCGACCGCTCGACGAACACCTCGTGCCCGTGCTCGACGAGCTCGTGCACGCCGATGGGCGTGATCGCCACCCGGTACTCGTGGTTCTTGACTTCCTTCGGTACGCCGACCCTCACCGCGGTCCTCCCATGTGTCGGCCGGCACCACGACGTGCCGACTCCCTCGGGAGTGTATTCCCGCCGGGGGGCGCAGATGTGAGGTGGCACACGGTGGGCCGCTACCGGCCGCCGCGCTCCCCGAGGACCTGGTGGGCGAGCACCGCCGTGGCCAGCGGGGCGTCCGCAACGCGACCGGTGATCACCGCGTCGAGCAGCTCGGCGAACGCGACCCGTTCGACGGTCATGTCGGCCTCCTCGTGGTGGAGGTCGAAGTCGCGGTCGACCTCCTCCAGGCCGCGCGCCAGGAAGATCGCGTGCGTCTCGGAGGTGATCCCGGGGGAGGCATAGGTGGTCAGCAGGTGCGTCCACTCGCGAGCCTGCAGACCGACCTCCTCACGCAGCTCACGCCGGGCAGCCTCGAGGGGGTCCTCCCCGTGCACGTCCAGCTTGCCCGCCGGGAGCTCGACCAGCCGCATCTGCACCGGGTGCCGGTAGTGGCGGATCACGACCACCCGATCCTGATCGTCGATCGCCAGCACGATGACCGCACCGGGGTCCTCGACCACCAGCCGACGGAAGTGGTCCTCGGGATGCCCCGGCCGGTGGATCGTGTCGGTGCGAAAGGCGACGACCCAGTCGTCGCGGTGCAGGTCGTCCGAGGCCACGACGGGCCAGCTCAGCGGCTCTTCGGCGAGTGGACGGTCGGCTTCTCGACCGGCCTCAGTCATCTTCGGTGACCGGTCGACGCAACGACGACTCGTCGATCGGGATCAAGAGCTCGCGTTGACGGTCGAGCGCCGCGCCGATCAGGCCGGCAAACAGCGGGTGCGGCCGGGTGGGCCGGGAGCGCAGCTCGGGATGGGCCTGGGTCGCGACGTAGTACGGGTGGACGTCGGCGGGCAGCTCGACGTACTCGACCAGGTTGTTGTCCGGCGACGTGCCCGAGAAGACCAGCCCGGCCGTCTCCAGTTGCTCGCGGTAGGCGTTGTTGACCTCGTACCGGTGCCGGTGCCGTTCCTCCACGCGGTCGGTCCCGTACGCCGCGCGGACCACCGAGCCTTCCTTGAGCATCGCGGGGTACAGGCCCAGCCGCATCGTGCCGCCGAGGTCGCCGGCACCCTCGACGTACTGGTGCTGCTCGGCCATCGTCGCGATCACCGGCTCGGGGCAGTCGGGGTCGAACTCGGTGGACGCGGCCTTCTCCAGGCCTGCGACCGACCGGGCGTACTCGATCACCATGCACTGCAGTCCGAGGCACAGCCCGAGCGTCGGGATCCCGTGGGTGCGCGCGTAGGTGAGGGCGCCGAGCTTGCCCTCGATGCCGCGGATGCCGAAGCCTCCGGGAACGCAGACGGCGTCGACGTCAGCGAGGTGCTTCGCCGCGCCCTCCGGGGTCTGGCACTCGTCGGAGGCGATCCACTGCACGTTGACGCGGGCGCGGTGCGCGAACCCGCCGGCGCGCAGCGCCTCGACCACCGAGAGGTAGGCGTCGGGCAGGTCGATGTACTTGCCCACGAGACCGACGGTGACCTCCTCGTCTGGGTGGTGGACCCGCTGCAGGAGGTCGTCCCAGGTGGTCCAGTCGACGTCGTGGAACGGGAGGTTCAGCCGGCGGACGACGTACGCGTCCAGGCCCTCGCGGTGGAGCACCTTCGGGATGTCGTAGATCGACGGCGCGTCAGCTGCAGTGACCACCGCTTCGTCGTCGACGTCGCACATCAACGAGATCTTGCGCTTCACCGACGCCGGGATCTCCCGGTCGGCGCGGCAGACGATCGCGTCGGGCTGGATGCCGATCGATCGCAGCGCGGCCACCGAGTGCTGGGTCGGCTTGGTCTTGAGCTCCCCGGAAGGGCCGATCCACGGCACGAGGGAGACGTGCAGGAAGAAGCAGTTGTCGCGGCCGAGGTCGTGGCGCACCTGCCGGGCCGCCTCGAGGAACGGCAAGGACTCGATGTCGCCCACCGTGCCGCCGACCTCGGTGATCACGACATCGACGTCCGGGCCGCCCATGGCCCGGATCCGGTCCTTGATCTCGTTGGTGATGTGCGGGATCACCTGGACCGTGTCGCCGAGGTAGTCACCGCGCCGCTCCTTGGCGATCACCGTGGAGTAGACCTGACCGGTGGTGACGTTGGCGATCTGGTTGAGGTCGGTGTCGAGGAAGCGCTCGTAGTGGCCGATGTCCAGATCGGTCTCCGCACCGTCGTTGGTGACGAACACCTCGCCGTGCTGGAACGGATTCATCGTCCCCGGGTCGACGTTCAGGTACGGGTCGAGCTTCTGCATCGTGACCCGCAGGCCGCGCGACTTCAGCAGGCTGCCGAGGCTGGAGGCGGTGAGTCCCTTGCCGAGCGAGGAGGCAACTCCGCCGGTGACGAACACATGCTTGGTCGGCTGGCTTGATACCAAGGGAGCTCCCGTGGGTGTGGTTCGCG
>DATAKN010000078.1:0-4276 GCA_036261595.1 Marmoricola sp. | reverse complement strand
GACCGCCGACGCCGGTCGCAACCTGGTCGGGTTGGCGTTGGAGCTGGCGCACCGGTTGCCGAGAGTTTGGGCGAGGGTGCAGGCCGGGTCGTTGGCGCCGTGGCGGGCCAAGCGGATCGCGGAGAACACCCTGCACCTTTCACCGGAAGCCGCCTCCTTCGTGGATTCCCAGGTGGCGCCGTTCGCGCACCAGACTGGCCCGGCGCAGACGCAGCGGTTGGTGGACGAGGCGATCGCACGGTTCATGCCGCAGGTGGCCGCGGAGCAGCGGGAGCGGTCTGCGGAGCAGCGGTACTTCACCATCGACCACGACCAGGTCTCCTTCGCCGGCACCTCCCGGGTGCACGGGGAGATGGACCTCGCTGACGCACTCGATCTCGAAGACGCGGTGCGCCGGGGTGCCGAACAGCTCGCCGCGCTCGGCAACACCGAATCGCTGGACGTGCGCCGGTCACTCGCCGTGGGCATGCTCGCCCGTGGAGAACAGGCGCTGGAGTTCGCGCCTGCCGATGGTGGTTTCGAGGCTCGCTGCGCTCCCACCTCAACCACCGGGCCGGTTCACACCCGGGAGGTCGTGCTGTACGCCCACCTCTCCGAAGCCGCGCTCGCCTCCGGGGACCCGGACGCACCGGTGCACGTCGAGAACGCTGGTGGCCAGTTGCTCACCGCCGTACAGGTCGCGCAATGGTGCCGACGCGGCGAGACCACCAAGATCACCGTGAAACCCGTGATCGACCTCAACGAGTCGATCGTCTGTACCGGATACCAGCCCTCCACCCGGCTGGCCGACCAGATCCGTCAACGGGATCGCGAGTGCGTGTTCCCCTGGTGTCACCGCCCCGCGAGGGCGTGCCAGCTCGACCACATCGTCCCCTGGGAGCAAGGCGGCCCCACCGTCACGTGGAACCTCGCCTGCTTGTGCGTGAAGCACCACCGGCTCAAGACCCACAGCAGATGGACGTACTCGATGCTCGCCCCCGGGGTGTTCCTCTGGCGCGACCCCTACGGACACACCTGGCGCACCGACCGGCACGGCACCACCGACCTCAGCCCACCCGAACCGCGACCACCCGACCAGTAGCCGCCTCGCCGCGCCGGGCGCAGCAGCTCACGCCTGCGCGGGGTCGGCTGTGCTGATCTCCCGGGCCTTCTCGTCGACCCACTGGTCGCTCACCTCGACGCCGATCTCGCTCGCGGCGCGGCGGAGCTCACCCCGGATGGTGTCGACCTCAGCGCCCACCTGGTAGGAGAGGACGCGATCGACCACGGCCTGCTGCGCTTCGGCCTCGGCCCCGTGGGCGTCGGACTCGGCTCCGTGCTGGCGAAGGTCTGCGTTGTCGTTCATGGTCGCCGCGTACCCGTGCCGTCACGAACGCATGCAGGGACGAACCCGAGCCGAGATGGCAGCGAGTCAGCTCGAGCGGTCCGCCACCACGTCGGCGAACGCCTCGAGAGCCGTCCGGACCGGGCCTGCCGGCAGGACGCCGAGAAGGCGCTTCGCCTCGCTGGCTTCGGTGGCCACGTAGTCGCGTGCCGCAGCCATGGCCGGGTGGGCGCGGAGCAGCGCCAGTGCTTCCGCGTGGCGCGCGTCGTCGGACAGGTCGCCGCTGAGCAGCTCCAGCAGGTGCGCGTCGGCGGGGTCCGCTGACTTGCGTGCGATCAGGACCGGCAGCGTCGGCACGCCCTCGCGGAGATCGGTGCCAGGCGTCTTGCCGGACTCGGCACTCTCCGAGGCGATGTCGAGGATGTCGTCGGAGAGCTGGAAGGCCACACCGACCTTCTCGCCGTACGACGTCAGCGCCTCGACCACCTCGGCGGGGGCGTCGGCGAACATCGCGCCGTACCGTGCGGACGTCGCGATCAGGGAGCCGGTCTTGCCGGCGACCACGCGCAGGTAGTGCTCCAGCGGGTCGTCCTCGGGGCCCGGCCCGAGCGTCTCCAGGATCTGACCCTCGACCAGGCGAGTGAAGGTCTGCGCCTGGATCCGCACCGCGTCGGCGCCGAGCGCCGCCGTCAGCTCCGAGGACTTCGAGAACAGGAAGTCGCCGGTGAGGATCGCGACGTGGTTGTCCCACCGGGCGTTCGCCGACTCGGCACCGCGGCGCAACGCGGCCTCGTCCATGACGTCGTCGTGGTACAGCGAGGCGAGGTGCGTCAGCTCCACGACGCAGGCCGCGGTGAGCACGTCAGCCGACGAGGCGTTGCCGGTCTCTGCAGCGAGGAAGCACAGCAACGGCCGGAACCGCTTGCCGCCGGCGTTCATCAGGTGCCGCGCCGCCTCGGTGACGAACGGCGCCTCACTCTCCACGTGCGCGTGGAGCGCCTTCTCGACCTCCTCCATCCGGCCACGGAGTCGCGCCTCGAGGTCGGGATCGAGGATCGGCAGGGCGAGGGTCGAGGTCACCTGATGAATTGTGCAATACGACCGAGCATGTCCAGCAACGGACCCGGTACGACGCCCAACACGAGCGTCGCGGCGGCGCCCACCGCGATCACCGAGCTGGTCAGCACGCTCGGCATCGTCACCGTCGGGCCCTCACCGACCGGGTCGGCGAAGAACATCACGACGATCACCCGGACGTAGAAGTACGCCGCAACCGCAGACATCAGCACCGCCACGATCACCACCGGCCAGGCACCCGCCGAGAGCGCGGCGGCGAACACGGCCCACTTGCCGGTGAAGCCACTGGTCAGCGGGATGCCCGCCATGCCGAGCAGCAGGAAGGCGAACACCCCGGCGAGCAACGGGGACTCCTTGCCCAGACCCGCCCAGCGGGACAGGTGCGTGGCCTCGCCACCGGCGTCGCGCACGACGGTCACGATCGCGAAGGCCGCCATCGTCATCAGACCGTAGGTGGTCACGTAGAACAGCACGGCCTGCACGGGGCTGATGTCGCCGGCGTGGATGTCGGCGAGCGACCGCGCACCGAGGACACCGGTGAGGATGAAGCCGGCGTGTGCGACCGACGAGTAGGCCAGCAGGCGCTTGATGTCGGTCTGGGTCAGCGCGAACACCGATCCGACCACCATGGTGAGGATCGCAACGCCCCACATCAGCGGCTGCCAGTCCCAGCGCGCACCACCGAAGGCGACGTAGAACAGCCGCAGCAGCGCGCCGAACGCCGCGACCTTCGTGGCCGCGGCCATGAAGCCGGTCACGGCCGTCGGGGCGCCCTGATAGACGTCCGGCGTCCAGGCGTGGAACGGCGCGGCGCCGACCTTGAACAGCAGCCCGACGGCGAGCAGACCCATGCCACCGAGGAGGAGGGCGTGGCTGCCACTGCTGCTGGCCACGGCCTGGGCGATCTTGTCGAACTGCATCGACCCGGCGTACCCGTAGGTCAGCGCGATGCCGTAGACGAAGAAGCCGGAGCTGAAGGCGCCCAGCATGAAGTACTTCAGCGCCGCCTCCTGGCTGAGCAGACGGCGCCGGCGGGCGAGACCCGACAGCAGGTACAGCGGCAGCGAGAGCACCTCGAGCGCCACGAACAGGGTCAGCAGGTCGTTGGCCGCCGGGAACATCAGCATGCCGGAGACGGCGAACATCAGCAGCGGGAAGACCTCGGTGTGCTCGAGCCCGCGGGCGGACGCCTCCCGCTCGGCCTCGGTGCCCGGCAGGGCGGCGGCCTGGCCGGCGAAGGCGGTCACGCCGCCCTCCAGCTCCCGCTCGGCGAACAGGAGAACGCCGAGGAGGGCGAGCACGAGGACCAGCACCCAGACGAACAGGGTCGGTCCGTCGACGGCCAGCGCGCCCTCCGCGACGAGGAAGCCCGGCTTCGGGTGGTCCGAACCCGGGTTGATCCGGTTCAGGACGTAGATCGTCGCGCCGAGCGCGCCGATCACGCCGACGGCCGCCAGCACGACCTGCACCCAGTACCGACGCGCACGGGGTACGGCGGCCTCGACCAGCACGCCGAGCACGGCGACGCCGAGAACGACCAGGATCGGTGAGATCAGGTCGTACTCGATGTGCGGAGCGGTGAACTTCACTGGTGGGCCCCTTCCGGACTCTGCTCGGCCACGGTCGGCGCCGGGTCGTGGCGATCCACCTGGCTCATCGTGTGGTCGACCGACGGGTTGATCACATCGAGCAGCGGCTTCGGGAAGAACCCGAAGATGACGATCAGGATCAGCAGCGGCGCCAGCGCGACCACCTCACGGGTGCCGAGGTCACGCATGCCGACCACCTCCACGCGGGCCGGGCCGGTCATGGTGCGCTGGTACATCAGCAGGATGTAGATCGCGGCCAGGACGATGCCGATGACCGCGAACGACG
>DATAKN010000062.1:0-10803 GCA_036261595.1 Marmoricola sp. | reverse complement strand
GCCGGCGCTGCAGTACCTGTCGATGGACGACGCCGTCAAGCACTGCACCAAGGGCATCGGCATCTGGCCGTGGGCCAGCACGGACGTCGGGCCCGAGGGCGGCGTCGAGCCGGACGTCGTGCTCGGCTGCGCGGGTGACGTACCGACGATGGAGGCGCTCGCCGCCGCCGACCTGCTGCGCGGGTTCTTCCCCGACCTCAAGGTGCGGTTCGTCAACGTGGTCGACCTGATGCGGCTGCAGGACGACCGGGAGCACCCGCACGGGCTCTCCTCGGCGGACTTCGACGCGCTGTTCACCCGCGACAAGCCGGTGATCTTCGCCTACCACGGCTATCCGTGGCTGATCCACCGGCTGACCTACCGGCGTACGAACCACGACAACTTCCACGTGCGCGGCTACAAGGAGGAGGGCACCACCACGACGCCGTTCGACATGACCGTGCTCAACCAGATCGACCGCTACAACCTCGCCATCGACGTGATCGACCGGGTGCCGCGGCTGCGCGACGTCTCCGCGCACGCCCGCGAGTGGCTGCGCAACAAGCTGATCGAGCACCGGCAGTACATCCGAGAGCACGGCGAGGACATGCCCGAGGTCCGGGAGTGGCAGTGGGCGCCGACGCAGCAGCCGGTGCTGGTCACGCCGCACCCGGAGACCGCGGTGGCTGAATGAGCGTGGGGGCCCCGAGGGCTGAGGCGGAGTCGTCGTCGCCCGAGCGCGTCCTGGTGGTCAACGCCGGCTCCTCGAGCTTGAAGCTGGCGGTGCTGGAGGGGGACCGGACCGCCGCCGCCACCACCGTGGAGCGGTGGCAGGGCGTCGGTCACGTCGAGCCGATCGAGGAGTTCCTGGCCGGGTGCGGTGTCGTCGACGCGGTCGGGCACCGGGTGGTCCACGGGGGCGCCCGGTACTCCGCCCCGGTCGTCGTCGACGACGACGTCGTGGCCTACCTGGACTCGATCACCGACCTCGCGCCGCTGCACCAGCCTCGGGTGGTCGCCGGCTTGCGCGAGGTGTCCCGGCTGGTCGACGTGCCGTCGGTGGCCTGCTTCGACACGGCGTTCCACGCGACCCTGGGCCCGGCGGCGCGCACCTACGCGTTGCCGCGGGAGTGGAACCACCGTTGGGACCTGCGGCGCTACGGCTTCCACGGGCTCTCCCACGCCTCGGCCGTACGCCGGGCCGCGGAGATCATCGGCCGGCCCCTCGACTCGCTACGGATCGTCTCCTGCCACCTCGGCGCCGGAGCCTCCCTGGCCGCCGTGCGGGACGGTCGCTCGGTCGACACCACCATGGGTTTCACCCCGCTGGCGGGCCTGGTGATGCAGACCCGGTCCGGTTCGGTCGACCCCGGCCTGGTGATGTGGCTGCTCGAGCACGGCGGCCTGGACAGCGAGACCCTGACCGCGGCGCTCGAGCACCAGTCCGGCCTGCGCGGTCTCACCGGCACGTCGGGCGACATCCGCGAGGTCCTCGACGGCCGGGCCCGCGGCGACGCCGACTGTGTCCTGGCCTTCGACGTCTACATGCACACGCTGGTGCGCGAGATCGGGGCGATGGCCGCGACCGCCGGCGGCCTGGACCTGCTGGTGTTCACCGGGGGAGTCGGCGAGCACTCCCCGGACGTCCGTGCCGCAGCCGCCGAGCGCCTGGCCCACCTCGACGTCGCCCTGGACCCCGACGCCAACGCTGCCGCCCAGACCGACGCCGACATCACCGCCGCCGGTGCGAAGACCGCGACGGTCGTGGTCACCGCCGCCGAGGCCGCTGAGGTGGCCCGCCTGACTCGGCAGGCGCTGGCACGCGACCGCTGAGCGGGTGGTTGCGTACGCGTGGGATGCGGTGAGCGGGTGGTTGCGTACGCGTGGGATGCGCTGAGCGGGCGGTTGCGTACGCCGGGATCCAGGTTCATCCTCTGGCTGCCCGTACGTGATGCCGCTCGGTGGCCCAGTGACGTACGCAAGTGCCCGCTCGGGTGCGTGTGCGCACCCCGACCCCGGGTACATCCCCCGCATGACCCGCATCGGATACACCCTGATGACCGAGCAGTCCGGGCCGCGCGAGCTGGTTCGGTATGCCGAGCAGGCGGAGGCGGCCGGCTTCGACTTCGAGGTCTGCAGCGACCACTACTTCCCGTGGCTGGACAGTCAGGGCCACGCGCCGTACGCGTGGAGCCTGCTGGGCGCGGTCAGCCAGGTCACCGAGCGCGTGGAGCTGATGACCTATGTCACCTCTCCGATCCGGCGCTACCACCCGGCCGTCGTGGCGCAGAAGGCCGCGACGCTCGGCCTGCTCAGCAACGGGCGGTTCATCCTCGGGCTCGGCGCCGGGGAGAACCTCAACGAGCACATCGTGGGTCCGTGGCCGGCGGTCAACGTGCGCCACGAGATGCTCGCCGAGGCGGTCGAGATCATCAGCGCGCTCTTCGACGGCGGCTACGTCTCCTACAGCGGTGAGCACTTCGAGGTGGACTCCGCGAAGCTCTGGGACCTGCCCGAGCAGCGCGTCCCGATCGGCGTCGCGGTGTCCGGCGAGCAGAGCGTCGACCTGTTCGCGCCGGTTGCCGACCATCTGATCGCGGTCGAGCCGAAGGCCGAGCTGATCAGCCGCTGGGACGCCGCCCGCGACGGCCGGCCCTCGCGAAGGATCGGTCAGCTGCCGATCTGCTGGGGACCCGACGCCGACGAGTGCGCCCGCGTCGCGCACGACCAGTTCCGGTGGTTCGGCAGCGGCTGGAAGGTCAACGCCGAGCTGCCCGGGACCGCCGCCTTCGAGGGCGCCACCCAGTTCGTGCGGCCCGAGGACGTGAGCGCCTCGATCCCGTGCGGTCCGGACCTGGACAAGATCGTCGAGGCGGTCCGGGCGTATGTCGACGCGGGGTTCACCGATGTCGCCCTCGTCCAGATCGGCGACGCCGGCCAGCGGGACTTCCTGGACCTGGCCGGCAAGGAGCTGCTCAGCACGCTGCACGCGGAGCTGGGCGCCGCCTGACCGCACGCGGTCATCCCAGGACCACCCCGATCCCGAAAGGCACCCCCGATGAACCAGATCCAGCTGCCCCGGCTCACCAGCGGTGACGTGGTCGAGCTGATCCTGGCCGACCACCGCACGTTCGAGGAGCTGCTGCGCACCCTGCGGGACAGCACCGCGGACCGTGAGGCCGCACGCCACGCCTTCGCCACGCTCCACGTCGCGCACGCGGAGGCCGAGGAGCACCAGGTCTACCCGACGCTGCGCACCAAGGACGCGATCGGCGAGCACGAGGAGGACCACGGCGAGGAGGAGCACGCGGAGGGCCACGAGGCGCTCCTCGACGTGCTCGAGGCCGAGGACCTCGAGGGCGCCGACTTCGACGAGCTGGTCGAGAAGCTCGCCGAGGTCATCAACCATCACCTCACCGAGGAGGAGCTGACCATCCTCAACCCGGCGCGGGAGGAGGTCGAGGCGGAGGTGCTCCACCGGCTCGGCGCCGACTTCGCCCAGGAGCGCAACCGGCTCATCGACGAGGGCTGCGGCGAGATCGAGAACGTCCGCGCGATCGTCGCGGAGGCCCAGGACAAAGGTCTGCTCGACGACTGACCCGACCTCGGCCCAGGCTTGCGGCCTCCGGCGGTTCGGCGCATCGTGGAGATGTCGGCGCACAGCCCGCGGAGGTGAGTCATGGAGGCCAGGAAGGGCGACCGGCTGGTCGTCGAGAGCAACCGGGTCGGTCAGGCCCGCAAGGTTGCAGAGGTCCTCGAGGTGCGGGGGCCCACGGCGAACCGCCGTACCTCGTCCGGTGGAGCGACGGCCACGAGGGCCTGATGTTTCCCGGACCGGACGCGCACATCGACCACGCCGAGCGCTGAGCGCGGCGGCGTTCCCTCGAGCGGGTTCGACGGGTCACGTCGACGCCGCGTCGCCGGCCTTCTCGTCGCACTCCGCGGCGCGACGCAGGAGCAGGTCCCGCTCGCTCTGGTTGTCGGTGCGCCCGGCCGCCTCCCGGAAGGATGCGGCGGCGTCCTCGTGGTGGCCGAGCCGGGCCAGGAGGTCGCCCCGGACGCTGGGCACGAGCGGTGAGCCGGGGAGCGCGGTCGGCGGGATCGCCTCGAGGACGGCCAGGCCGGCGCCCGCGTCGAAGGCCCGGCCGTGCGCCACGGCCCGGTTGACCTCGACGACCGGTCCCGGCGCGACCTCCGCGAGCACGTCGTACAGGCTCGAGATCGACTTCCAGTCGGTGTCGGCCGGAGTGGCCGCGCGTGCGTGCCGCGACGCGATCGCGGCCTGGAGGTAGTAGCGGCCGACCGGCCGCCCCCGAGCGGCGAGGAGCTCGGCGCGCTCGAGCGCGGCGAGGCCACGCCGGATCAGGAGCTGGTCCCAGCGGGTGCGGTCCTGGTCCTCCAGCAGCACGGGTCGTCCGGCCTCGTCGGTGCGCGCGGGCGTGCGCGAGGCCTGGATCTCCAGCAGTGCCTGCAGGCCGTGGGCCTCAGGCTCGTCGGGCACCATCTCGGCGAGCATCCGTGCGAGCCGGATCGCCTCGGTCGAGAGTTCGGGACGCATCCAGTCGTCGCCGGCGGTGGCGGTGTAGCCCTCATTGAAGATCAGGTAGATCACGGCCATCACGTCGTCGAGCCGCGCGGCCCGCTCCTCGCCGGTGGGCAACACGAACTCCGCCCGTGCTTCGCTGAGCGTGCGCTTGGCCCGGGAGATCCGCTGACCCATCGTGGTCTCGGGGACCAGGAACGCCCGCGCGATCTCCGCCGTGCTGAGCCCGCCGACCATGCGCAGGGTCAGGGCCGCGCGAGAGTCGGGCGTCAAGGAGGGGTGGCAGCAGAGGAAGACCAGCCGCAGTACGTCGTCCTCGATGTGGTCGACCTGGGCGTCGAGGTCGGGCATGGTGTCCTCCTCCCGGCCCTGTCCGTCGAGCAGCGACCCGAGCTCCTCTGTCTTGCGCCGCAGTGTGTCGGCGCGGCGGAAGTGGTCGATCGCGCGGCGCTTGGCCGTCGTCATCAACCAGGCGCCGGGGTTGCGCGGGACGCCGCCGTCCGGCCACTGCTCGAGCGCAGCGACCAGAGCGTCCTGTGCGAGGTCCTCGGCCAGCCCGACGTCGCGGGTCATGCGGGTCAGCGCAGCCACCAGCACGGCGGCCTCGCTGCGCCAGGTGGACGTGATCGTCTCGGCAGTGGTCGGCTCGGCCATGGGCCGAGCCTAGATGTCTCCGGCAGGCCCGACCCTCGTGGTCGGGCCTGCCCGCGAGCGGGTCAGCCTTCGGCCGGGGTGGGGGGCTCGTCGGAGATCTGGCGCAGCGTCGCGACCATCTCGCACTCGGGCCAGTACTTGGCATGCAGGTCGGCGAAGTCCTGCTGGCCGGCGATCGCGTCCTCGAGGCTGTCGTACTGCATCACGGCCCAGCCGCCCACGACCTCCTTGGCCTCGGCGTACGGGCCGTCGACGCGCGTGACCTCGCCCTTGCGCACCACGAAGTTGACGGCGTCCTCGGTGCCGAACAGCCCGCCCCCGTCGAGGAAGTGGCCTTGGGCGGCCTGCTCACCGATGTAGGTGTCCATCGCATCGAACAACGCCTGCGGCGGTGCGGCGTGGCCTTCGACCATCCTGACGAATCCCATGAATCGAGGCATTGCTGGTCTCCTTCGTCTGTGGCGGCCGCCGCGTCTCGGAGGCCTGCGTCACCCGTACGTCGATCCCAGTCAGCCGGTTTCGACATCGGGCATCAAGAACTTTTTCCGCGGGTCAGTCCAGGGCCCAGACGTAGCGGCTGGTCGGCACCACGTCCAGCCCGTGGTCGGCGCCGAAGCGGGCCACGCTCTCCATCAGGTCGGAGAACCGGCGCTGGAGCTCGGCGTCGTCGCCCCCGCTGCCGTAGAAGGCGTGCGAGTCGTGCATCGCTGCCATCGGAAAGAGCTCCTCGACGATGCCCGCCACCTCCGGCGCGTCCGGGGTGACCGGCTCGATCACCGGGTTCTGCACGTACCCGAAGGTGCCTTGGGTCTCGATCGCGACCGTCGTGTGCCGCTCGAGCCAGTCGTCGAGCCACTCCTGCGGCGACATCGCGGCCGGCCGGCGCAGGAACGCCAGGTTGGCGAGCGCGTCGGCGCGGACACCGTCGGGCACGTCGGGCGGCCTGATCGGGAGGCGCTCCTCGACCCGCCAGCCGTCGGCCGTGGGGTCGACGGCACGAACGGCCTCGACCACCGCGGCGATACCGGCGTCGTCGATCCACACGCTGACGACGGCCGTGATCGGCGTACCGGGGCCGAAGCGGAGGGGTGCACCGGCGACCTCGGCGTCGTCGAGGTTCAGCTGCACCCGGTCGCTCCCGGCCGCCCCGAGGACGTCTCGGAACGCCGCCTCGTGGAGTCGCGGACCGAGGTCGCTGCCGTGCAGTGCGAAGATCAGCTTGCTCACGGGCTACAACCTAGGGCCAGACCCGCCTAGATTGCCGACATGAGCTTCGACGTCGGGGCCGGCGAGTACGGCCGGTTCATGGGTCGCTTCTCCGAGCCGCTCGGCTTCCTGTTCGCCCACGACGCCGAGCTGGAGCCGGGGCAGCGTGCGCTCGACGTCGGCTGCGGCGCCGGTGCCCTCACCGCCCGTCTGGTCGAGCGCCTCGGCGTCGAGCAGGTCGCGGCGGTCGATCCGTCCGAGCGGTTCGTGGCCGCGGTGCGGGAGCGGTTCCCCGGCCTCGACGTGCAGTCCGGGTCGGCGGAGGCACTGCCGTTCCCCGACGACGCCTTCGACGCCAGCCTGGCCCAGCTGGTCGTGCAGTTCATGTCCGACCCGGTTGCCGGCCTGCGGGAGATGGCCCGGGTCACTCGTCCCGGCGGGCGGGTTGCGGCCTGTGTCTGGGACATGGCGGGCGGCATCAACCCGCTGGCCACCTTCTGGGCGGCCGCCCGTGACGTCGACCCGATGGTCATCGATGAGTCCCGGCTCCCCGGCGTACGCCGCGAGCACCTGATCGAGCTCGCCGAGGCCGCCGGGCTGAGTCACATCACAGCACCGGCGCTGGCGCTCCGGGTGCCGTTCACCAGCTTCGAGGAGTGGTGGGAGCCGTACACCTTCGGTGTCGGCCCGGCGGGCAGCTACCTGGCCGGGCTGGACGACGAGCACAGGATCGCCCTGCGCGACCGGTGCGCCGCCCTGCTGCCCCCGGGGCCGTTCGAGGTCGTCGCCCAGGCGTGGAGCATCCAGGCGACGGTCATGTGAGCGTCCCCGGGTCGTCGGGCACGTCGACCGCGTGCCTCTGAAGCACGTCGAGCGGGACCAGCGCCAGAGCGCGCTCGCTGGTCGACGCCAGCACGACCGGTGCTGCGACACCGTCGACGTGCGCCTGCAGCCAGCGCGCGGCCACCACGCACCACCGGTCTCCGGGTTGCAGGCCCGGGAACGCCCATTCGGGCCGCGGAGTGCTGAGGTCGTTGCCGACCGAGCGCTGGTGCTCGAGGAACTCCCGGGTCATCACCGCGCAGACCGCGTGGAGGCCGACGTCCTGCGGACCGCACGTGCAGGTGCCGTCGCGGTGGAAGCCGGTCATGGGATCGGTCCCACACGGTTCGAGGTTGCCGCCCACGACATTGCGCTCCGCCATGGACCGAGCCTGACACGTGCACGCCCAGGACGTCAGTCGCGTTCGGCCGGCGGCAGAGTTCACGCCCCGTTCACGCCCGCGGACGGCTGAGCCCTGGGGTCCTCACCAGCGGTCACGCACAATTGCGGGGTGAGTCGGATCCGGATCCCCTTCCTGGCCGCGGCCGCGGCTGCTTCGGCGCTCGTGGCTCCGGTGACCGGTGCGGCCCGCGGCGTACGCCGGTCGCTCGGCGCCCGCCCTGCCGCGGCGTACGACTCCCCGCAGTTCCGCGACGGCCTCTTCCACAACCGGCTGCCGATGCGCGTGGTCGAGCCGGGCAGCACCGGCTCGATGGCCGCCGAGTGGGCCCGACGCGGTGACATCGGCCGGCCACGGGGCACCGTGCCGGTGGTGACGCCGCAGCTGCCGCCGCGGGCCACCGACCTGGCCGCGACCTGGCTCGGGCACGCCACCGTGCTGCTGGAGGTGGGCGGACACTGGGTGCTCACCGACCCGGTGTGGAGCGAGCGGGTCTCGCCGTCGGCCACTGTCGGTCCCCGCCGCAGCCATCCGGTCCCCATGTCGCTGACCGATCTGCCGCCACTCTCGGCCGTGCTGATCTCCCACGACCACTACGACCACCTGGACGTGGGCACGATCGACGCGCTGGTCGAGCTGCAGGACGCCCCGTTCGTGGTCCCGCTGGGGATCAGCGCCCACCTGCGCCGCTGGGGCGTGCCGGAGAACCGCATCGTCGAGCTGGACTGGGGCCAGTCGCACCGGGTCGGCGACCTGACCCTGACCTGCACCGAGGCGCGTCACTTCTCCGGCCGCGGCTTCGTGCGCAACACCACGCTGTGGTCGTCGTGGGTGGCGGCGGCCGGCGACCGTCGGGTGTTCTTCGGCGGCGACACCGGCTACACGCCGGCGTTCGCCGGGATCGGCGAGGACCACGGACCGTTCGACCTCACGGTGCTGCCGATCGGCGCCTACGACCGGCGGTGGCGCGACGTGCACATGGACCCCGCCGAGGCGGTCCAGTGCCACCTCGACGTCCAGGGCGAGCAGCAAGGTCCCGCTGGGGCAGGGGTGCTGCTGCCGATCCACTGGGCGACCTTCGACCTGGCCTTCCACCGCTGGGCGGCGCCGGCGGACTGGGTGCGCGAGGAGGCGGCGGAGCGCGGCGTCGCGGTCGCCCTGCCGCGCCCCGGCGAGCGCTTCGAGATCCACGCCGGCGACCCGGACGGGCCCGGGGCGCTGCCGACCGGCGACTGGTGGACCGCGGCCGCCGGACCGGTGCCGGCGTCCTGAGCCGGCACTGATTCCGCCGTACGCCTGTGGGGGCGGCCCGACGTCGATAGATTCCGGGCATGAGCGACCAGAGCTTCCCACCGCCCCCTCCGGCCGCACCGCAGTACGCGGCCCCCGCGCAGGGTGGGGCGTTCGTCGGAAAGGTCCGGCCGACTGGTCTGGCGATCCTGCTGTTCATCGTCACCCTCGGCATCTACGGGCTGGTGTGGTGGTACCTCGTCCACGACGAGATGAAGAAGCACAGCGGCCAGGGCGTCGGCGGTCTGGTCGCGCTGATCCTGGCCTGGTTCATCTCCCCGGTGGCGGCGTTCTTCACCTCCGACGAGGTCGGCAAGCTCTACGAGCGGTCCGGCCGGCAGGCCCCGGTGACCGCGCTCACTGGGCTCTGGTACTTCCCCGGCATGTTCCTCCTGGTGGGGCCGATCATCTGGTTCGTGAAGACGAACGGCGCGCTCAACGACTACTGGCGCGCGTACGGCGCGGCCTGAGACTCTCGGCCGCCGCTGGTCGGCGGTGTCCTTCCCGCCACGTAGGGTTGGACAGAGATGTTCACCCCACGAAATCGCTCGCTGCGCTCGCGCTTCCGCGGGGGCCCCGAGTGAACTCCCAGTTCCCGATCCCCGGCCTGCCCTCGCTCGACGACGCCTCGGCTCAGGATGCCCCCGGCGGCGCGTCCCCGGAGACCACCTCCAAGCGTCGCCGGCCGACCCGTGACGAGCTGCTCGAGGGGCTCAACGAGCCGCAGCGGCGAGCCGTCGTCCACGAGGGGGCGCCGCTGCTGGTCGTGGCCGGAGCGGGCTCGGGGAAGACTCGGGTGCTCACCCGCCGGATCGCCTGGCTGATCTCCGAGCGCAACGCCCATCCCGGCTCCATCCTCGCGATCACGTTCACCAACAAGGCCGCAGCGGAGATGCGCGAGCGCGTCCAGGAGCTCGTCGGCGGCAGGGCCCGGATCATGTGGGTGAGCACGTTCCACTCCGCCTGCGTGCGGATCCTGCGCAAGGAGATCGGGCACTTCGGGTTCAAGTCGAACTTCACCATCTACGACGCCGCAGACTCCAAGCGGCTGATGACGATCGTGTGCCGCGATCTCGACCTCGACGTGAAGCGGTTCCAGCCGCGCGCGATCCTGCACTGGGTGTCCAACGCGAAGAACGAGCTGCAGGATCCCGAGGACGCTGCGAAGGATGCCCGGAACGTCCAGGAGGAGACCTACGCCGCGGCGTACCGGGTCTACCAGGAGCGGCTGCGGCAGGCCAACGCGCTCGACTTCGACGACCTGCTGATGATGACCGTGCACCTGTTCCGCGCGTTCCCCGCGGTCCGGGAGAACTGGCGACGCCGGTTCCGGCACGTGCTCGTCGACGAGTACCAGGACACCAACCACGCGCAGTACGCGCTGATCCACGAGCTCTGCGCTCCCGAGGCCGAGGTGCACGACGAGACGCCCTCCGCCCCGCCCGCGGAGCTCATGGTCGTCGGGGACGCCGACCAGTCGATCTACGCGTTCCGCGGCGCCAACATCCGCAACATCCTCGACTTCGAGCAGGACTTCCCCGACGCCGAGACGGTGATGCTCGAGCAGAACTACCGCTCCACCCAGACCATCCTCACCGCCGCCAACTCCGTGATCGGCCACAACGAGAGCCGCAAGCCGAAGCGGCTGTGGAGCGACGCGGGGCACGGAGCGAAGATCGTCGGCTACGTCGGCGACGACGAGCGTGACGAGGCCCGGTTCGTTGCCGAGGAGATCGACAAGCTGACCGACGAGGGCCACGCACGTGCGGGCGACGTGGCGGTGTTCTACCGCACGAACGCCCAGTCGCGAGTCTTCGAGGAGGTGTTCATCCGGGTCGGCATGCCGTACAAGGTCGTCGGGGGAGTCCGCTTCTACGAGCGCCGCGAGGTCCGCGACGCGCTGGCCTAC
>DATAKN010000047.1:0-19205 GCA_036261595.1 Marmoricola sp. | reverse complement strand
AAGGAGAAGAACGATGGAACTCACGACTGTCTGGTTCGCGCTCATCGCCATCCTCTGGATCGGCTACTTCACGCTGGAGGGATTCGACTTCGGCGTCGGCATGCTGCTCCCGGTCGTCGCGAAGGACGACACCGAGCGGCGAGTGCTCTACAACACGGTCGGCCCCCTGTGGGACGGCAACGAGGTGTGGGTCCTGGTGGCCGGCGGCGCGACGTTCGCCGCGTTCCCGGAGTGGTACGCCACCCTGTTCAGCGGGTTCTACCTGCCCCTGCTGCTGATCCTGCTCGCCCTGATCGTGCGCAACCTCGCGTTCGAGTACCGCGCCAAGAAGGACGAGGACACGTGGCGCCGCAACTGGGACCTGAGCCTGATCATCGGGTCGTTCGTCCCGGCCCTGCTGTGGGGCGTGGCATTCGCCAACATCGTCGCGGGCGTCCCGATCAACGGCGACAAGGAGTTCACCGGCAACCTGTTCACGCTGCTGAACCCGTTCGGCCTGCTCGGTGGCGTGGTCACGCTGTTGCTGTTCGCGACGCACGGTGCGATGTTCATCGCGCTCAAGACCGACGGCGACATCCGGTACCGCGCCCGCGCGCTGTCGGTCCGGCTCGGGCTGGCGGCCGCGGTGGTCTCGGTCGTGTTCCTGGTGTGGGCGCAGGCGAAGGCCGGATCGCTCTCCTCGGGGATCGCGTTCGTCCTGGCCGCCCTGGCGCTGGTCAGCGCGATCGGTGCGGCGTGGAAGGGCCGTGAGGGCTGGGCGTTCGCGGGCACGTTCGTCACGATCGCGCTGGCGGTGGCGGGGCTGTTCTTCGCGCTGTTCCCCGACGTGATGCCCTCGACCACCTCCGCCGCTTTCTCGCTGACCACCTCGAATGCCTCGGCGACCCACTACACGCTGACGGTCATGACCTGGGTCGCGGTGATCTTCACCCCGGTCGTGCTGGTCTACCAGGGCTGGACGTACTGGGTGTTCCGCAAGCGGCTCAGCACGCGCCACATCCCGCCGGTGACCCCGGAGCCGCGGCACGTGGCCGCGGCCTGAGACCGGATCGGGCGGCGTAGACATGAAACCGGTCGACCCTCGGGTGCTGCCGCTGCTCACCCCGGCCAGGTCCGCCCTGGCCGGGGTGATCGGCGGTGGGGTGGTCTCCGGCGGCCTGGTCGTCGGCCAGGCGTTCGCCGTCGCGGCGCTCGTCACCGATCTCCTCGCCGCCCCCGACAGCGGCCAGTGGCACACCGCCGCCTGGTGGCTGCTCGGCATCTCCGTCGCGCGCGCCGTCGTGGGCATGTACGCCGACCTGGCCGCCGCCCGAGCGTCCGGGCAGGTCACGCGCAGCCTGCGCATGCAGGTGCTCCGCGCGGCCATGGACCTCGGCACCCTCGGCCTCTCCCGGCGCCGCAGCGGCGAGCTCGGACTGCTCGCCACCCGCGGGGTCGCGGCCGTCGAGCCCTACCTGACCCGGTTCCTCCCGACGCTCGTCGTCGCCGCCGTGCTGCCGGCGATCACGGTGGCGCTGATCTTCAGCCAAGACCTGTGGGCCGGTGTGATCGTGGTCTGCACGCTGCCCCTGGTGCCGGTGTTCGCCATCCTCATCGGGTTGGCCACCCGCGACCGCGCCGACCGGCAGTACCGCACGCTCTCCCGGCTCGCCGGGCACTTCGTCGACGTCGTCCGCGGCCTGCCCACGCTGGTCACCTACAACCGGGCGGAGGTGCAGTCCGGCCGGATCCGCGCCGTCACCGACCGCTACCGGAAGGCGACGCTGGAGACCCTGAAGCTGGCGTTCGCCTCCAGTGGGGCGCTCGAGCTGATCGCGACCCTCTCGGTCGCGCTGGTCGCCGTGAGCGTCGGTCTCCGGCTCGCAACCGGCGGCCTCGACCTCCGCACCGCCCTGGTGGTGCTCCTGCTCGCCCCAGAGGCCTACTGGCCGCTGCGGCGAGTCGGCGCGGAGTTCCACTCCGCGGCCGAGGGGGTGGCCACCCTGGTCTCGATCCACGAGCTGCTCGACGAGGCCGCTGCCGCGACGAGCGGAGTGGGGACGACGGACCCGGACGAGGACCGCGTCGACCCCGTGCCCCTGCACCTGCGCGACGTGGCGGTCTCCTACCCCGGGAGCACGCGCCCGGCGGTCGTCGTACCGGAGGCGATCATCCCCGCCCCCGGCCTCACCGCGATCGTGGGGCCCTCCGGCTGCGGCAAGTCGACGCTGGTGCAGGCACTCCTCGGTGAGCGGCCGCTGGACAGCGGCACGATCACGCTGGCCGGCGAGGCCGTCGACGTGTCCACCTGGCGGCACCTCGTCGCCCAGGTGCCGCAGGTGCCGTGGCTGACCGCGGGCACCGTGGCGGACAACCTCCGCATCGGCCGGCCCGAAGCCTCCGACGAGGAGCTGTGGCGCTCGCTGGCGGCGGTCGGCCTCGAGGACGTGGTCGCGACGTTGAGCCTGGGTCTGGACACACCGCTGGGCGAGGACGGCGCCGGGCTCTCCGCGGGCCAGCGCGCCCGCCTCGCGCTCGCCCGCGTCGTCCTGGCGAACCGGCCCTACGTGATCCTCGACGAGCCGACCGCGCACCTGGACGCCGAGAGCGAGCAGATCATGCTCGCGACGCTCAGCCGGATGGCGCAGCACGCGACCGTCGTCGTCGTCGCGCACCGCTCGGCCGTGATCAACGCGGCCGACCACCTGATCGTGCTGAGCGCACCCGACCGCGAGGTGCCGGAGACGGCTGCGGCCGACGCCCACGCGGCGGCCGGCCTCGCGCCCGTGGCCACCGCTGAACCGACCAGCGACGCATCCGCACCCGTCTCCCCGGTCCACGCCGGGCGACGGCTCGCGCTGGCGACCGGACTCGCCACGGCCGCGAGCGCCTCCGGCGTGGCGCTCACCGCGACCGCCGGCTGGCTGATCGCCAAGTCGGCCCAGCACCCACCTGTGCTGCTGCTGATGGTGGCGATCGTCGGCGTGCGGACCTTCGGCCTGGCCCGGCCGGCCTTCCGGTACGCCGAGCGACTGGTCTCCCACGACGTGGCGCTGCGGCTGCTGGCCGACACGAGGGCGCGCGTGTACGACGTGCTCGTCCCGCTGTCCCCCGCCCGCCTCGGACGCCACCGCGGCGACCTGCTGACGGCCGTGGTCGACGACGTGGACGCCCAGCTCGACGACCAGCTACGCGTGCGCCAGCCACTCCTCGCCGCCCTCGGCACCACGGTGGTCGCCACCGTGGTCGCGCTGCTCGTGCACCCGGTGGCCGCGGTCCCGGTCGCGGTGGTCTCGTTCGCGGGCGGAGCCGTGGCGCTGGCGCTCGCCTGGCACGGGTCCCGGCGAGCGGAGACCGCCTTCGTCACCGAGCGCGCCGCCCTCTCCGACGAGGTGGTCGCGAGCCTGCAGTCGGCTCGTCAGCTCGTGCTCTGGGAGGCCGACGAGGCGGCGATCGAGCGGACGGGGCAGATCGGCGTACGCCTGGCGGCGGCGGGGCGCGCGACCGCCCGCGCACTCGCCGCGGCGCGGGGTCTGCTCGTCGTGCTGAGCGGAGCAGCGGTGGTCGCCACCGCATGGCTGGCCGCGCCCGGGCTGGAGCGTGGATCCGTGTCCGGCCCGATGACCGCGATGCTCCTGCTCCTCCCCCTGGCCCTGCACGACGTGCTGACCACGGTGCCGGAGGCCGCGTCGATCGGCGTGCGCACCCGGGCCGCCCGGGCGAGGCTCGACTCGCTGGAGGCGCTGACCCCGGCGGTGACCGAGCCCGTGACCCCCGCGACGCTGACTGGGCCCTGCGACGTACGCCTCGACGACGTCGCGCTCGGGTGGACCGACCGGCCGGTGCTCACCGGCCTCCGCGTGCACGTGGCACCCGGCCAAGCCCTCGGCGTGGTGGGACCGTCCGGGTGCGGCAAGTCGACGATGGCGGCAGCCCTGGTGCGGCACCTGGCGCCGCTCCGCGGCCACTACCGGCTGGCCGGTCAGGACGCCCAGGAGTTCGGGTCTGCAGAGGTACGCCGCCACGTCGGTCTCGTGGACGACGACCCCTACGTGTTCGCCTCCTCATTGCGCGAGAACCTCCGGCTCGCCTCGCCCGCGGCCGACGACGCGACCATCGTCACCGCTCTGCTTGCGGGCGGCCTCGACGGCTGGTACGCCGACCTGCCCGGCGGTCTCGACACGCTGCTCGGGGAGGGCGCGACCGGCGTCTCCGGAGGCGAGCGTGCCCGCATCGGGATCGCCCGAGCCCTGCTCGCCGACGCCGAGGTCCTCGTGCTGGACGAGCCGACCGCTCACCTGGACAACGCCACCGCCCGGGCCGTGACAGCGACGGTGCTCGCCGCCCGCGGCCGCGCCGGCGGCCGGCGCAGCCTGGTGTGGATCACCCACGAGGACGTCGGCCTGGCCGAGATGGACCAGGTGCTGACGCTCTCCGAGGCCGGCCAGGTGGTCGCAGGATCAGGCGGAGTCGAGCGCTCCCTCGGCGAGGGCCCGGTCGCTGAGGGGTAGCCGCACGCGGAACGTGCTTCCCTCCCCGAGCGTCGACTCGACCAGGATGTCGCCGCCGTGCAGCTCGGTGATCCGGCGCGAGATCGCCAGGCCGAGCCCCGTGCCCGGGATGGACAGCGCCTCGGGATTGCTGGAGCGGTGGAACGCCGAGAACAGGTGGGTCTGGTCGAGCGCCGAGATGCCCAGCCCGGTGTCGGTGCAGGCCACCTCGGCCCAGCCGTCCTCCGCGCTCACGGCGACGTCGATCCGGCCACCCGGTGCGGTGTACTTCACGGCGTTGCTCAAGATGTTGTCGATCACCCGCGCCAGCTCCTCCGGGTCACCGTGCACGATCACGGGGGCCGGCGGGCAGGCGAGCTTGACCTGCAGACCACCCTGCTCGGTCTGCACGGCCAGCAGGTCGAGGCTGTTCTCGCAGAGCACGGTGAGGTCGACCGCCCGGCGGACGTGCTCGCGCCGGTCCTGGATGCGTGAGTAGTTCAGCAGGTTCTCGATCAGGCGGTTCAGTCTCTGGGCGTTGCGCGAGATGGCCTGCACGGAGTCGACCTCGGCGGCGGTCTCCTCCAGCAGCTCGGTGTGCCCGATGATCGAGGTCAGCGGAGTCTTCAGCTCGTGGGAGATCGTGGCGATCAGCTCGCCCTTGTAGCGGTCGACCTCCTGCAGCTCGGCGACGAGGCGCCGCTCGGTCTCGTACAGGCGGGTGTTGAGCACCATTCGGCCGAGCTCGCGACTGATCTGCTCGATGGCGCGCAGCTCGGCGTCGGTCAGCTCGGGAGCGCCGGCGGAGCGCAGGATGATCAGGTTGCCGAGCAGCTCGTGGCCCACCGCGACCGGGACCGCGACCATGCTGCCCGCGTCGTACAGGGCGAGCACGTTCTGCACGCCCCACAGGCCGGGCTCGGTGGAGTCGCGGCCGACCACGATCGGGTGGCCCAGATCGTGCGCGGCGCGAGCGAGGTCGCGTCGCAGGTTGCCCTGGCGGTGCGTGGGCGCCCGGTCGGGGTAGCCGGCGGCGTACTCGATCGCGCCGGCCTCGCCGTCGGGGAAGCAGTGCACCCAGACCTGGGTGCAGTCCAGGCCGCTGGCGATCGCCTCCGCGGCCTCGTGCAGGGTGAGATCGAGTCCGAGCAGGCGGCCGGCAGCCGTCACCCGCTGGAGGGTCTCGCCCAGGCGGACCTGCTCGGCGAGTCGCTCGCGCTGCTGGGCGTTGGACATCGCCAGGCCGGCCTGCACCACGAACATCTCGAGCAGCTCGCGGTCACGACGACCCGGGATCCGGTTGCCGGGCGGGAGGTCGACCGACATGTTGCCGAGCAGCTCCCCGGTGGCGCTGTACAGCGGCGCGTAGAGCGCGTCCAGCGGGTGCCAGGCCTCCGGGTCCTCGCTCGGCGCGAATTCCGGGATCCAGGCGGCATTCATGATCTCGTCGGGCAGCCGGCCGTGCGGGACGTAGCGCAGCACCCCCCATTCGTCGGCCTGGGCGAACTCGTTGAGGATCGCCGAGACCGGCGTACGCCGCCCGATGATCTGCTTGCGCACGTCCTCGGGACCCGCCACCGTGGTCATGACCAGGGTGTCGCCCTCGAGCCGGGCGATCGCGGCCACGCCGAATCCGAGCACCTCGACGACGCCCCGTGCGATCTCCTCGAGCACCTCAGCAGGGTCGCTGGAGGAATTCACACGGCGCATCAGCTCATAGAGCTTGCGCACGCCGTCCGGGCGTGGTGCGTCCTTCGCAGTCATCGTGCCTCTCTCGAAGCGCGGCCCCCGCGCTGTGAACAGCGTAGGGCGGGAGGTGCCGCGTGCGCTCCCGGAACGTCAAAAGTGGCAAAAAGCCGCGAACTGCCCTTGGCAAACGATCCCGTCAGGCCTCGAGCACGACCGGGATGATCATCGGCCGCCGCCGGTGGGTGTTGCTCACCCAGCGCCCCACGACCCGCCGGATCGCCTGCTGCAGCTGGTGGGTGTCGTCGACACCCTCACTGAACGCCTTGGCCAGCGCGTCCACGATCGGCTGCCGGATCTCGTCGAACGCGGTGTCGTCCTCGGCGAACCCGCGGGCGTGGATCTCCGGACCGCTGAGCACCCGCCCCGTCTGGGAGTCGACCACGACGATCACCGAGACGAAACCCTCCTCACCGAGGATCCGCCGGTCCTTCAGGCTGCTCTCGGTGATGTCACCCACCGACTGCCCGTCGACGAAGACGTAACCGCAGTCCACCTTGCCGACGATCTCGGCCTTGCCGTCGACGAGGTCCACGACGATCCCGTCCTCGGCCAGCACGACCCGGTCGCTGCCCACGCCCGAGGCGATGGCGAGGTCGGCGTTGGCCTTCATGTGCCGGAACTCCCCGTGCACCGGCATCACGTTGCGCGGTTTGATGATGTTGTAGCAGTACAGCAGCTCCCCGGCCGACGCGTGCCCGCTGACGTGCACGAGCGCGTTGCCCTTGTGCACCACCCGGGCCCCGCCCCGGATCAGGCCGTTGATCACCCGGAAGACGGCGTTCTCGTTGCCCGGGATCAGGCTGCTGGCGAGGATGACGGTGTCGCCCTCCTCCAGGCTCACGAAGCTGTGGTTGCGCTGCGCGATCCGGCTGAGCGCCGACAGCGGCTCGCCCTGGGATCCGGTCGAGATCAGCACGATCTTGTCGGGGGGCATCTCCGCGAGCGCCTTGGCGTCGACCAGCAGGCCCGGTGGTACGTCGAGGTAGCCCAGGTCGCGGGCGATGCCCATGTTGCGCACCATGGAGCGCCCCACGTAGGCCACCTTGCGACCGTGCTCGGCCGCGGCGTCCATGATCTGCTGCACGCGGTGCACGTGGGAGGCGAAGCAGGCGACGATGATCCGCTGGCTGCTCTGGTGGAACACCCGGTCCAGCACCGGCGCGATGTCCTTCTCCGAGGTGGTGAACCCCGGGACCTCCGCGTTGGTGGAGTCGGTCAGGAAGAGGTCGACGCCCTCCTCCCCGAGCCGGGCGAACGCGCGCAGGTCGGTGATCCGGCCGTCCAGCGGGAGCTGGTCCATCTTGAAGTCGCCGGTGTGGAGGGCCAGCCCGGCGCCCGTGCGGATCGCGACCGCGAGCGCGTCCGGGATCGAGTGGTTGACTGCCACGAACTCCAGGTCGAACGGCCCGAAGGTGATCCGGTCCCCCTCGGCCACGATGTGCTGCACGGTGTCCTTCAGCCGGTGCTCACGCAGCTTGGAGCCGACCAGGGCCAGCGTCAGCTGCGACCCGACGAGCGGGATGTCGGGGCGCTCCCGCAGCAGATAGGGCACCGCCCCGATGTGGTCCTCGTGCCCGTGGGTCAGCACGACGGCGTCGACGGCGTCGAGCCGGTCACGGATCGCGTCGAAGTCCGGGAGGATCAGGTCGACGCCGGGATGGGTCTCCTCCGGGAAGAGCACGCCGCAGTCGACGACGAGCAGCCGGCCGGCGTACTCGAAGACGGTCATGTTGCGGCCGACCTCGCCGAGACCGCCCAGCGCCACGACCCGGAGGCCGCCCTCGGGCAGCGGACCCGGGAGGGTCAGCTCCGGATGCGGGTGACTCACGCCTGACCTCCCCGGGAGGTGGAGCACAGCGCTTCGGCCAGACGCGAGCCTGGACTGCTCTGTGGGATGGCTCGCTCGCTCACGAGAGCAGCCCCGCCGCGACGAGGCCCTCGCGGAGGGCCGAGACCTCGTCGTCATCGAGCTCGACCAGCGGTCCGCGGACCCGGCGGTTGTCGAGCACGCCGGCGAGCTGGAGAGCCGCCTTGGCCGTGGTGGCGCCGTAGTTCGGCACCCCCATGACCGCATCGAAGGCCGGCAGCAACCGCGTGTACGTCGCCAGCGCCGCCGCGTGCTCTCCGGCGAGGAACGCCTGGATGATCCCGGCGAGCTCGCGGCCGGCCACGTGCCCGACCACGGACACCAGCCCGCAGCCGCCGTGCGCGAGGAAACCGAGAGTCGCGGGGTCGTCGCCGGAGTACACGGCGTACCCGAGGTCGACGAGCCGGGCGGCCCTCGGCAGGTTGCCGACCGCGTCCTTGACCGCGATGACCTGGTCCCACTCGATCGCGCGTGCGTAGGTCTCGAGCGCGATCGTGGTGCCGGTGCGACCGGGGACGTCGTAGAGCATCGTCGGCAGACCACCGGCCTCGACGACGCGACGGAAGTGCTCGAGCACGCCGGCCTGGGACGGCTTGTTGTAGTACGGCGTGACCAGCAGCATGCCGTCGACACCGATCTTGGCGGCCTGCTCGGCGAGCTCCACGGAGTGGGCGGTGGAGTTCGTGCCGACCCCGGCGATGATCTTCGCCCGGTCGCCGACCGCGTCCTTGACCGCCGCGAGGATCTGGCCGTCCTCCTCGGTGGTCGTCGTCGGCGACTCACCGGTCGTGCCCGAGACCACCAGCCCCTCGTTGCCGTGGCGGACCAGGTGGTCCGCGACCCGGGCGACCGCGTCGAGGTCCACGGACTCGTCCGCGGCGAACGGGGTCACCATCGCGGTCAGCATGCGACCGAAGGGGGCGTCAGGCAGGGTCATGCTCCTAGGTTAGTGCTCCGTGCGGCCTCCCGACGCGCGGCGTTCGCGGCCGGTACCTTCAACCCCATGAGCCGCACCCGTCGCACTCCTCTGGCCGCCCTGGGCCCAGGACTGGGAGCAGTGCTGGGCGCGGTCCTCGGCCTCTCGGCCGGCTGTGGCACCAGCCAGTCCCCGGCCGACGGCGGGGTCGGAGCATCGATGGAGCCGACGCCGACCACCTCGACGCCGATCACCTCGGCCCCCGCCACCAGCACACCGACCACCTCCACACCGACGCCCACGCCCTCGCACACCCGGACGCCGAAGCCGAGCCCGACGGCTGCCGGCGGCGACGGCGACTCGCAGGGACACGCGGCCCCCTCCACCGCCGGGGGCGGTGTCTGCGGCCACCTCGGCGCCGACCAGGTCGGGGCCATCCTCGGCGTCACCGTGACCGGATCGGCCGTCTCCGGTGAGACCGGCTGCACGTTCAAGCAGGCCGGCACGCGCGGCATGGCGGTCACCGTGCTGGACAAGAGCACCTCGGCGGCCGGCGGCATGGCCGGCGCGAAGAACGAGGCGAACTCCGCGGTCGAAGGCGAGCCGCAGGACGTCCCCGGCATCGGTTCGGCCGCGTTCGTGGTCACCGGATCGATGTTCGGCGGCCCGGACGTGAACGCCGCCGGAGCCACGCAGGTCGGGGGCCGGATCCTCAGCGTCTACCTCGTGCAGCACGCGGGCCTGGCGGAGCCCCAGGTGCGCGGCCTGGAGATCGACCTGCTGCGGCTGGTCGCCCGGGAGGGGTCCTGAGCCGGCTCAGGGCCGCTCGAGCCAGACGAACTCGTAGGGGATCTCCGCGTCCAGGTGCGGCTCGCGCCGGGTCTCGACCCAGCGGGTGCGGTCGAAGTCCGGGTAGAACGTGTCGCCCTCCGGCTCGAGGTGGACCTCGGTGAGCACCTGGGCGTGGGCGCGATCGAGGGCCTGCGCGTAGACGCCCGCTCCCCCGGCCACGAAGACCTCGCCCGGAAGGCCGGCGGCCAGCTCCAGCGCCTCGTCGAGGTCGCGGCTCACCAGGACGCCGTCGGCCGACCAGTCCGGGTCGCGGGTCAGCACGACCGTCGTACGACCGGGCAGGGGGCGCCCGATCGAGTCGTACGTCGCCCGGCCCATCACCAGCACCTGTCCGAGCGTGAGCGCCTTGAAGTGGGCGAAGTCCGCGGCGATCCGCCAGGGGATGTCACCGTGGTTGCCGATCACGCCGTTGTCGGCCACGGCCGCCACCAGGGTGAGCCGCCCCTCGACGGGGTCGGTCATACCGCGATCGGCGCCTTGATCGCCGGGTGCGGGTCGTAGCCCTCGATGGTGATGTGCTCGAGATCGAAGGCGTCCAGCTCGGTGACCGACGGGTCGAGCACCAGCCGGGGCAACGGCCGTGGGTCGCGGGTCAGCTGCAGGCGTGCCTGCTCGAGGTGGTTGGTGTAGAGGTGGGCATCACCGAAGGTGTGCACGAAGTCGCCCACCTGCAGGCCGGTGACCTGGGCGACCATGTGCGTCAGCAGGGCGTACGACGCGATGTTGAACGGCACACCGAGGAAGACGTCGGCTGAGCGCTGGTACAGCTGGCAGCTGAGCCGCCCCGGTCCGTCGTCCTCGGGGGCGACGTAGAACTGGAACATCGTGTGGCAGGGCGCCAGGGCCATCGCCGGGATGTCGGCGACGTTCCACGCGGAGACGATGTGCCGCCGGGAGTCGGGGTTGCGGCGGATCTGGTCGACGACCTGGGCGAGCTGGTCGATGTGCCGGCCGTCCGGCGCCGGCCAGGACCGCCACTGGTAGCCGTAGATCGGACCGAGGTCGCCGTTCTCGTCGGCCCACTCGTCCCAGATCGTCACGCCGCGGTCCTGGAGCCACTTCACGTTCGTGTCACCGCGCAGGAACCACAGCAGCTCGGCGAACACCGATCGGGTGTGGACCTTCTTCGTGGTCACCAGCGGGAAGCCGGCGGCCAGGTCGAAACGCATCTGGTGGCCGAAGACGCTGAGCGTGCCCGTGCCGGTGCGGTCGGACTTCTCCACGCCCTCGTCGAGGATCCGCTGCACGAGGTCGAGGTAGCTCTGCATGGGCCAACCTTAGACTCCGCCCACCCCTAGAATCCCGAAGTGCTCCTGGGACTGACCGCCGCGCTGCTGGCCGCCGTCCTGTTCGGCGTCGTGGCGGTCGTGCAGGCCGCGGTCGTCCGCAGGCAGGGGTTGTTCTCGCCGATGATCCTGCTGGTGGTGGGCATCTACCTGGCCGGCTGGGTCCTGCACTTCGTGGCGATCCGGGAGCTGCCGCTGTACCTCGCCCAGGTCGGCGTCGGATCCTCGCTGGTCGTGACCGCACTCGTCGCCGCGAGGGTGATGAGCGAACCGCTCGAGCCGCTGCAGTGGACGGCGGTGGGGGCGATGGCGGCGGGTCTCGGGCTGCTGGCGATGGCCGCCGGGCCGGTCGGCGACTCGCACTTCAGCACGACCACGACGGTGGTGCTGTACACGTGGCTGGTCCTCAACGCGATGCTCGGCTGGCTGGCATGGCGCGTGCCGACCGAGCTCGGGTCGCTGGCGCTCGGCGTGCTGGCCGGGGCGGCGTACGGCGGCTCGCCGGTGGCGACCCGCGCTCTGGTGGGTTTCCGGTGGGACCTGCAGAGCATCGCCCCTGCCCTGACCATCGGCTTGTTCGGCACCCTCGGGTTCGTGCTCTACTCCGCGGCGATGAAGCGCGGGGCGATCACCGCAGCCACCGCCCCGGTGGTGCTGCAGTCCACCGTCGTGCCGGCCGTGGTCGGGCTGGTCACCTTCGGTGACGAGGTCCGCTCCGGCTGGTGGCCGGCCGCGATCGTCGCCTTCGCGGTCAGCGTCGCGGCCGGGGTCGTGCTGTGCGGGGCCGAAGCCCGGCTGGAGCGGATGGACGACGGCTCGATCGCGGCACCCTGAGCTCAGAAGCCGGCGACGCGGGCGACTCCCTGAACCAGGTTGAGCAGCACGAACACCACGCCGACGACAGCCCCGACCAGGGCCGGGGTGCTGCCCTGCGGCTCGCCTCCGGCCACCGCCCGCCGGCCGAGGAGCCAGGCAGCGACGCACGGCACCAGGAACACCAGGGTCGCCGCGCCACCCGCGAGGACCATCACGCCGGCGGGAGCGTCCTCGTCGGACGACTCGTAGCCGAGTGCCGCTGCGAGTCCCTCCCCGACGACCATCGCCACGACGAAGCCGACCGGGATCGTCCACACGGCGATCCAGGCCCTGCGGGTCCGCGAGTGCCGCACCGGGGCGGTCACGTGTCCGGCCACGCTTCGACGCTAGGGCCGGAGGGTGGGGGGTCGGCAGAGGCGGAGGTCCCCACTCAGCCGTCGTAGTCGAGCACCAGCCGGTCGCCCGCCGGCCGGGACTGGCAGGTGAGCACGTAGCCGCGCTCGACCTCGTCGGGTTCGAGCGCCCAGTTGGCGTCCATCGCGACCTCACCCTCGAGCACCCGCGCCCGGCAGGTGCCGCAGACGCCACCCTTGCACGCGTACGGCGCGTCGCCGCGCACCCGCAGGAAGCCGTCCAGCACGTGCTCCCCGGGTGGCACGGTGAAGGCGCTCTGCAGGCCGCCCAGCGTCGCGGTGACCTGCGTCCCCGAGGACGGCGTCGCCACCACCGGGGCGACCGGCGGTGCCTCGGCGTGGAACAGCTCCGTGTGCACCGCGCCGGGGTCCACCCCGTCGGTGACGAGCGCCTCGTGCACGGTCGTCACGAGGTCGAAGGGCCCGCAGACGAACCACCCGTCCACCTCGCCGACCAGCGCCGACCTGATCGCGCGGAACCGGTCGGCGTCGAGTCGTCCGGACAGCAGTGGACTCTCCTGCGGCTCACGGGTCAGCACGTGCACCAGCTGCAGCCGGGTCGGGTGGAGGTCCTTGAGGTCGGCCAGCTCGTCGAGGAACATCACGTCGCGTTGCGTGCGGTTGCAGTCGACGAGCGTCACCTCGGCCACGTCGGGATCGGCCAGCGCGGTCGCCACCATGGGCAGCACCGGCGTGATGCCGGAGCCCGCCGCGACGAACGCCGGGCGCCGGAGCCCCGCCAGCGCAGCGCCGAAGCGGCCCATCGGCGTCATCACCTCGAGCTCGTCACCGACGGCCAGGTCGTCGAGCACCTTCTCGCTGAAGATCCCGCCGGGGAGCCGCTTCACGCCGATCCGCAGCCGCTCTGCTGCCGGCACGCTGCACAGGGAGTACGAACGCCGGATCTCGTCGCCCGGGACCCGGATCGCGACGTGCTGCCCGGCGGTGAACGCGTACGCCGGGCGCAGCTCCTCCGGCACGGTCAGCGTGAGCGCGACCGAGTCCTCGGTGAGCGGGTCGATCGCAGCCACCTGCAGAGCGTGGAACTCGGGACGCATCAGAGCTCCTTGAACCGATCGAACGGCTCGGCGCAGGCGTTGCAGACCCACAGCGCCTTGCAGGCCGTGGAGCCGAACCGACTCAGCTCCCGAGTGTCCGGCGAGCCGCACTGCGGGCACCGGACGGTGAGGGCGACGAACGTTCGTGTGCCCACCCCCGGCGGTGCGATCCCGCCCGCCCCCAGCTTGCTGCGCCCGGCCTCGGTGATGTCGTCGGTCGACCAGGCCGGGGAGAGCACCGTGTGCACGACCACGGGGTGGTCGGGCACCGCGGCCTCGATGTCGGCCCGGATCGCGTCCATGGCCGGGCAGCCGGCGTACGTCGGCGTGATCGTGACGTGCACGACGTCGCCGTCGACCCGGACGTCGCGCAGGATGCCGAGGTCCTCGATGGTGACCATCGGCAGCTCCGGGTCCAGGACGGCCGCGACGGCCTCGCGCACGGCGGCGCTCACCACGTCGCTCCGGGGTGCGACCGGGCGAGGTGCTGCATCTCGGCGAGCAGGCGGCCCAGGTCCTCGGTGTGCCGCCCGGCGCGTCCGGCGGCGACCGCGGGGCGCACCTCCGGTTCGGTCAGCGTGGCCTCGCGTACGACGGCCCGGACCCACCCGAGCGCCGGCTCGGCCAAGGTCTCCGGGTCGACCGCGACACCCGCGTCGCCCAGGGCCGCGGAGATCCAGCGGCCGTCGAACAGCTCGGCGGCCCACGGCCACTCCGCGTCGAGCGCGTCCTGCATCCGCCGGTGCGACTCCGCCGTGCCGTCGCCGAGACGCAGCACCCACTGGCGGGCGTGGTCGCGGTGGTAGTCGACCTCCTTGACCGCCTTGGCCGCGACCGCCGCCAGCGTCGGGTCCGTGGACCCCGCCAGCCGCTCGTGGAGCTCGCGCTGGTACGCCGCGAACAGCAGCAGCCGCGCCATCGTGACCGCGAAGTCACCGTTCGTGCGCTCGAGCAGGGACACGTTGCGGAAGGCGCGCTCGTCGCGGAAGTAGGCCAGGTCATCCTCGGTGCGCGGCGGCTGCTCGAGCGACCCGGCGTACTGCAGCAGCAGGCGGGCCTGGCCGAGGAGGTCGAGGGCGATGTTGGCCAGCGCGACGTCCTCCTCGATCTGCGGGGCGCGGGCGATCCACTCGCTCAGGCGGTGCGACGCGATCAGGGCGTCGTCGGCGAGCGCGAGGGCGTAGCCGGCCGGCGTGGTGACCACCTCAGAGGTGGAGAGCATCGGGTACCTCGTAGAACGTCGGGTGTCGGTAGGCCTTGTCGGCCGCCGGGTCGAAGAAGCTGTCCTGCTCATCGGGGCTGCTGGCGCTGATCTGCGCCGCCGGGACGACCCAGAGCGAGACCCCCTCCTGGCGCCGGGTGTAGACGTCACGGGCGTTGCGCAGCGCCATCTCGGCGTCGCTGGCGTGGATCGAGCCGACGTGCACGTGCGAGAGCCCCCGCCGCGGGCGCACGAACACCTCCCACAACTCGTTCATGCCACCGCCTCCCGCTTGGTCGCGCTGTGCTTCTCGGCGTACGCCGCAGCCGCCTCCCGCACCCACGCGCCCTCCTCGTGAGCCCGCACCCGGTGTCCGAGCCGCTGGGCGTTGCACGGGCCGTTGCCCTTGACCACCTCGAACAGCTCGGTGAAGTCGATCTCCCCGTGTGCCCACGAGCCGCGGGCCTCGTCCCACCGCAGGTCCGGGTCGGGCAGCGTCAGCCCGAGCACCTGGGCCTGCGGCACCGCCATGTCGACGAAGCGCTGCCGCAGGGTGTCGTTGGAGAACCGCTTGATCCCCCAGGCCGTGGACTGGGCGCTGTGCGTCGAGGCCTCGTCCGGCGGTCCGAACATCATCAGCGAGGGCCACCACCAGCGGTCGACGGCGTCCTGGGCCATCGCGTGCTGTGCCTCGGTGCCGTGGCTGAGCGTGTGCAGCAGCTCGAAGCCCTGCCGCTGGTGGAAGGACTCCTCCTTGCAGATCCGCACCATGGCGCGGGCGTACGGGCCGTAGGAACAGCGGCACAGCGGCACCTGGTTGACGATCGCCGCTCCGTCGACCAGCCAGCCGATCGCGCCGATGTCGGCCCAGGTCAGCGTCGGGTAGTTGAAGATCGAGGAGTACTTCTGCCGGCCGGTGTGCAGCGCGTCGAGCAGCTCCTCCCGCGAGACGCCCAGGGTCTCCGCGGCGGCGTACAGGTAGAGCCCGTGGCCGGCCTCGTCCTGCACCTTGGCCAGCAGGATCGCCTTGCGGCGCAGGCTCGGCGCGCGGGTGAGCCAGTTGCCCTCCGGCTGCATCCCGATGATCTCGCTGTGCGCGTGCTGGGCGATCTGGCGGATCAGGGTCGCGCGGTACGCGTCGGGCATCTCGTCGCGCGGCTCGACCCGCTCGTCGCCGGCGATCAGGTCGTCGAAGGTGGTCACCCGGCGAGCGTAGCCGAGGAGTGTTACAGATCACACGTCGTACGACGGTCGCGCTGTCACATCCGGCTGTCGTCCGACCCGTCCGCCACACTGGCTGTCGTGAGCGCACCCGACGACCAGCTGCGCGACCTGCTGTCGCGGACCGGCGCACTGCTCGACGGACGCCGGCGCGCGGTGCTCGGCATCTGCGGCCCGCCGGGAGCCGGCAAGTCACGGCTGGCCGAGCAGGTGCTCGGCCACGTCGGACCCGAGGCCGTCCTGGTCCCGCTGGACGGCTTCCACCTGCAGGACGATCTCCTCGCCGCACGCGGTCGGCTGGACCACAAGGGAGCGCCGGACACGTTCGACGCCCGTGGCTACACCGTGCTGCTGCGGCACATCCGCGAGCACCCCGAGGACATCGTCTACGCGCCCGCGTTCGACCGTGACCGCGAGCTGTCACTGGCCTGCGCCATCCCGGTCGAGCCGGACCACCGGCTGGTCGTGACCGAGGGCAACTACCTGCTGCTGGACGAGCCGGAGTGGCGGGACGTCCGGGCGCTGCTCGACGAGTGCTGGTTCCTGACGGGCGACGACGAGCTGCGCCGCGAGCGCCTGGTCGGCCGACACGTGCGCCACGGGCGGACACCGGAGGCCGCCCGTGCCTGGGTCCGCGACACCGACGAACCCAACGCCCGGCTGGTCGCGGCCACCGCCGGGCGCGCCGACCTGGTCCTCGACGCCGCCCTCCTGCCCTGACCCGACGCCTCGCCTGCTTGGATGGGTCGGTGAACGCAGACGTCTCCTGCCGTGTGGCCTGGGCCGACGACGCACCCGCGATCGCGGCCGTGCAGGTCCGGGCCTGGCGCGCGTCGTACGACGAGATCCTGCCGCGCGAGCTGCTCGACACCATGGTCGCCGACGACCTGGCCGAGCACTGGCACACCTCCCTCGTGCGGCCGCCCGACGCACGCAACCGCGTGCTGGTCGCGCTCGAGCGCAACCTGGTGACCGGGTTCGCACTCACCGGTCCTGCGGCCGATCCCGACTGCGACGCGGTCGCCGACGGCGAGGTCACCGACCTGACCGTCGATCCGCACAAGCGCGGGCAGGGCCACGGGTCGCGCCTGATGCAGGCGTGCATCGACACGCTGAAGGCCGACCGGTTCACCCGCGCGGTGACTTGGCTCGCGGCCCAGGACGACTCGACCCGCGCCTTCCTCACCACGGCCGGCTGGGCTCCCGACGGTGCGCACCGCACCCTGGACCTCACCGGCGACGGCAGCGTGCAGGTCAAGCAGGTCCGGTTGCACTGCTCCCTTCAGTGACCGACGCATCCCGGATCGTCCGCGACAGCCTGGCCGTGTCGGTGGCCACCGGCGCGTACGGCGTGTCCTTCGGGGCCATCGGCGTGTCCAGCGGCCTCGACGTGCTGCAGACCTGTGCCCTGTCGCTGCTGGTCTTCACCGGTGCCTCGCAGTTCGCGTTCGTCGGCGTGGTCGGCGCTGGCGGGGCGCCGCTGCTCGGCGCGGCCTCCGGGCTGCTGCTCGGCGTACGCAACGCCCTCTACGGCCTGCAGCTCGGTCCACTGCTCGGCTGGCGCGGCGTCCGCCGGACCGCAGCCGCGCACCTGGTCATCGACGAGTCCACCGCGATGAGCGTGACCCGAGACTCCCGGGACGCGGCGCGGATCGGCTTCCTGACCACCGGCCTGGGCGTCTTCACGCTGTGGAACCTCGCCACCCTGCTCGGAGCCCTGGCCGGCGACGCGCTCGGCGACCCGCGTGCGTACGGGCTCGACTCCGCCGTCGGCGGTGCGTTCCTCGCGCTCCTGTGGCCGCGGCTCAGCACCCGACGCAACCGTGGCGTGGCTGCGGCGGCTGCCTTGCTGGCCACCGCACTCGTGCCGGTCGCGCCGGCCGGCGTGCCGGTGCTGGCCGCCGGCGCGGTCGCGCTGGCGACCGGGCTGCGCCCCGGGCGGCCCGGTGCGGAGGACGACTCGTGACCTGGCTGGGCATCCTCGCCTGCGCGGTCGGCTGCTACCTGCTCAAGCTCGCCGGGCTCGCCGTACCGGGGCACGTCCTGCAGCGTCCCGCCGTACGCCGCGTCGCCGAGACCCTGCCGGTCGCGCTCCTCGCTGCCCTCGTCGCGGTGCAGGTGTTCGCCGCGAGCGACGGTCGCGGAATCGCCGTCGACGCCCGCCTGGCCGGCGTCGCGGCCGCCGCGATCGCGCTCGTGCTGCGGGCGCCGTTCCTCGTCGTCGTGCTCGTCGCCGCATCGACCGCGGCGGTGCTGCGACTGCTGTGAGCAGATGACGAGGGGCCGACGCCACCGGCGCCGGCCCCCCGCTCCCTGGGGAAGGGTCAGGCGACGTTCACTGCGCTCCACGCCGCGGCGACCGCGTTGTACTGCGTGCTGCCGGCGCCGTAGAGGTCCTTGGCGGCGTTCAGCGTCGCGGTGCGCGCACCGGAGTAGTTCGTGTTCGACGTCATGTAGACGGTGAGTGCGCGATACCAGATCTGGGCAGCCGCGTCGCGGCCGATGCCGGTCACGGTCGACCCGTTGCAGGTCGGGCTGTTGTAGGAGACGCCGTTGAGCGTCTTGGCGCCCGATCCCTCCGAGAGCAGGTAGAAGAAGTGGTTCCCCACGCCCGAGGAGTAGTGCACGTCGAGGTTCCCGGTCGACGAGCTCCAGCAGTTCACCGAGTTGCCGTCCGAGGCCGGGTTGTCCATCCGCCGGAAGCCGAGGTGGTGCTTCAGGTCGAACTGCTCACCGATCAGGTAGTCACCCGGGTCGTTGGGGTTGTTGGCGTAGAACTCCACCATCGTGCCGAAGATGTCGGAGGTCGACTCGTTGAGACCGCCGGACTCGCCGCTGTAGCTGAGCCCTGCCGTGTTCTCGGTGACCCCGTGGGACATCTCGTGGCCGGCCACGTCGAGCGAGGTCAGCGGCCCGTAGTTGGTGCCGTCACCGTCGCCGTAGGTCATCTTGGTGCCGTCCCAGAAGGCGTTGACGTAGTTCGAGCCGTAGTGCACCCGGTTGTAGGAGCCCGTGCCGTTGCCGAAGATGCCGTTGCGTCCGAACGTGTTCTTGTAGAAGTCCCACGTCATGTTCGTGCCGTACTGAGCGTCGACCGCCGCGGACTCCCGTGAGCTGGTCGACCCGTTGCCGAAGCTGTTGTCCGGGCTCGTGAACAACGTCCCGGTCGAGCAGCCCCAGCCGAGCAGCTGGCACAGCGTGCCGTCCGAGGCGTTGTTCATGTCGGTGGTGTAGGTGTTGCCGCGCGTCGGGTCCTTGAGCTGGTACGTCGACCCGGACAGCGTCAGCTGCAGCGGCACCGTGCCGCTGTAGAGCGACTGGCCCGAGCCGTCGGCGGTCTCGATCTGCTGCTCGGTG
>DATAKN010000044.1:0-2534 GCA_036261595.1 Marmoricola sp. | reverse complement strand
CGACGTGCGCCACGATCGCCACGTTGCGCAGGTCGGAGCGGGTGCTGAGGGACATGAGGTACTGGCGCCTTCCGGGCAGGGGTGAGACGCGTCACGGTCTCTGGGTGGAGGCGTCGATCGCAGAATGCGTCGGACGCTGGCCCCCGAGTCTATCGTGAGTCCGTGCCCACCCCCGCCCGTGCAGCCCCCACCCCGTTCCGGGTGCTGTTCGTGTGCATCGGCAACGTCTGCCGCTCGCCGATGGGCGAGCGGCTGCTCGCCGCCCGGCTGCCGGCCGACCGGTTCGAGGTCGCCAGCGCGGGCGTGGGGGCGCTCGTCGGCTCGGCGATGAGCGAGCACGCTGCTGCGGAGCTCCGGTCCTACGGCGGCGACCCGGAGGGGTTCTGCGCACGCCAGCTGAGTGCCGACATCGTCGAGCACAGCGACCTGGTGCTCACTGCGACCCGCGACGTGCGCTCGCAGGTGCTGGCGGAGGTGCCCACCGCGCTGCGGCGCGCGTTCACGATCCTGGAGTTCGCCGCTCTCGTGGAACACTCCGACGTCACGAGCCCCCGTGACCTGGTGTCGTGGGCCGGTGGCCACCGCTCGCTGGTCGGCCGGGTCGAGCAGGACGTGCCCGACCCCTACCGGCGAGGCCCGGAGGCCCACGCCACGGCAGCCGCAGCGATCAACATCGCGGTGCAACAGATCGCGAAGGCGCTCGACTCGTGAGCGCCCGCGGCCTGCGCCACTCCGTGGCCGTCAGCATGGCAACGGCCGGGCTGCTCGGCTCCGTCGCCGCCGCGCCGCCCCTGGTCGAGGGCGTCCGTACGCCGGCCGCGCGCTCTGCCCCACTCGTTTCCCTGGCTGCCGGTACGTCGGCCGCCGGGTCGCTGCCGCTGGCCGGCGTACGGATCGCGCTGGACCCCGGCCACCAGCTGGGCGGTCACAATTTCCCGGCGCAGATCAACCGGCTGGTGCCCGCCGGCGGCTTCCGCAAGCCCTGCAACACCACCGGCACCGCGACCAACGGTGGCTACCCCGAGGCGACGCTGAACTTCCGGATCGCCAAGCTCGTGCAGGCCCGCCTCCAGGCGCTCGGCGCCCAGGTGCCGATGACCCGCACCCGCAACAGCGAGTCGCTGTGGGGCCCGTGCGTCGACGCGCGCGGCGAGTTCGGGGCCCGGGTCGGCGCCCGGCTGATGGTGAGCCTGCACGCCGACGGCGCGCCGTCGTACGACCACGGCTTCCACGTCATCGCCCCGACCTCCCGCAGCCCGTGGACCACCGACATCGCCCGCCCGTCCCTGCGGCTGGCCAAGGCGCTCCGGTCGGGCTTCGACGCGCTGGGCATCCCGCGGTCGTCGTACGTCGGCGGCGGCTCGGCCCTCTCGATCCGCTCCGACCTGGCCACGCTGAACCTGTCCGACGTCCCGGTCGCGATGCTCGAGGTCGGCAACATGCGCAACCGCTCCGACGCCCACCGGATGACCACCAAGGCCGGCCGGGTTCGCTACGCCCGCGCCGTCGTACGCGGGATCCGGGCGTACCTGGGTCGCTGAGCGCGGGCGAATTCACAAGTCAACATGTGAATTCGCCGGTTCTCACACCGAATTCCGTGTGAGAACCGGCGAATTCACCACTCAACTTGTGAATTCGCCCCACCGCGTCACCGGTCGAAGATCGACCCCCGGTGCAACCGGTGCTGCGCGGCCTGGGCGACCGGGCGGATCACCAGCTCGTCGATGTCGACGTGGCGGGGGAGGGTGGCCACCCAGCGGATCGCCTCGGCGATGTCCTCGGCGACCAGCGGCTCGTCGACGTCGGCGTACACGGCGTCGGCCTTCTCCGGGTCGCCGAGACGGTTCAGCGAGAACTCCTCGGTGCGGACCATGCCGGGCGCGATCTCGGTGACCCGGATCGGCTCGCCGTTGAGCTCCTGGCGCAGCGTCTCGCTGAGCGCACGCAGGCCGTGCTTGGCAGCGGTGTAGCCGCCACCGCCGGGGTACACGCCGCGGCCGGCGGTCGAGCCCACGTTGACGACCACGGCCTGCGGTGCCGAGCGGAGGGCCGGCAGCAGCGCCTGGGTGACCCGCAGTGCGCCGAGCACGTTGACGTCGTACATCTGCTGCCAGTCGGCGACCGAGGCGTCCTCGACGCGGTCCAGGCCGACCGCGCCGCCGGCATTGTTCACGAGCACCTCGACCACCGGACCGGCCGCCGCGGCCAGCGCCTGCACCGACTCCTCCGACGTCACGTCGCAGGTGACCGCGAGACCGCCGATCTCGGCGGCGAGCGCCTCGATCCGGTCCGTACGCCGGGCCGCGCAGACCACTCGAAAACCCTCGCCCGACAGGGCCCGGGCCGTCGCCGCGCCGATGCCACTGCTGGCCCCGGTGACCACGGCGACGCGAGTGGACGTAGCCGGCACGGCGGACCTCCTGTAGCGCTGGATCGGTTGTGCGGCCATCATCCTTCCATGACCCCCCGACTCCTGGCCGCCGCCGCTGGTGCTCTCGGTGGCCTGCTGCTGGCCATCGCAGGAGGGTCGTCGT
>DATAKN010000042.1:0-51478 GCA_036261595.1 Marmoricola sp. | reverse complement strand
CCCCCCCGCGACCCGGCACCATCGACGCCGTCCCCGTCCGCCACATCGGACGGTGGGTCGCCGTCGCCTTCATCGCCCTCGGCATCGCGATGCTGGTGCAGTTCATGCTCACCAACAAGGCGTTCAACTGGAGCTTCGTCTGGAAGGCGATGGTCCAGACGCCCGTGATCAACGGCCTGATGGGTGGCACGCTCCTCGGCACGGCCGGCTCCATGGTGATCGGCGTCGTGCTCGGGGTGATCGTCGCGGTGATGCGGCTGTCGGAGAACCCCGTGCTGTCGTGGACTGCGTGGGCCTACACCTGGTTCTTCCGGGCGATCCCGCGCCTGGTGCTGCTCACGATCATGGGCGCGCTCGGGGTGCTCTACCCGGCGGGCATGCGGATCGCGATCCCGTTCGACCGGCAGATCCAGGACCTGCTCGGCATGAACGGCACCTGGACGTTCGCCACGCTGAACGCCAACCAGGTGTTCACCGGCATCCTCGGCGGCATCATCGGCCTCGGCCTGTCCGAGGCGGCGTACATGGCCGAGATCGCCCGCGCCGGCATCCTCTCGGTCGATCCGGGCCAGAACGAGGCCGCCGCGGCGCTGGGCATGTCCGACAGCCTGGCCATGCGCCGGATCGTGCTGCCCCAGGCGATGCGGGTGATCGTGCCGCCCACCGGCAACGAGACGATCGCGATGGTCAAGGACACCTCGCTGCTGATCGGCATCCCCGTCAGCAACGAGCTCTTCTTCCAGCTCTCCAGCATCGGGTCGCGGACCTATCAGACCTTCCCGGTGCTGGTGGCGGCCGTGATCTGGTACCTGATCATCTGCAGCGTGCTGATGGTGATCCAGAGCCGCCTGGAGGCCTACTTCGGGCGCGGGTTCGGGTCCAAGGCACCGCCCGACGGAGCAACCCGGGCGAAGCTCCTGGGACTGGGAGGGGACCACTGATGGAAGCGGATCGATCGACTTCGCTGGTGCGGGCGGTCAACGTCTCCAAGAGCTTCCACGGCAACGAGGTGCTCAAGGGCATCGATCTCGAGGTCACCGAGCGCGAGGTGGTCTGCCTGCTCGGTCCGTCCGGCTCCGGCAAGACCACGTTCCTGCGCTGCATCAACCAGCTCGAGGACATCAACGGCGGCCGGATCTGGGTCGACGGCGAGCTGACCGGGTACGTCGAGAAGAACGGCCGGCTGCACCGGCGTACGAACAAGGACATCGCCCGCCAGCGCCGCCAGATCGGCATGGTGTTCCAGCGGTTCAACCTGTTCCCGCACAAGACCGCGCTCGAGAACGTCGCCGAGGCACCGGTGCACGTCGGCGGCAAGTCGAAGCAGGAGGCCCGCCAGCGCGGCCTCGAGCTGCTCGACCGGGTCGGTCTCAGCGACCGTTGCGACCACTATCCGGCGCAGCTCTCCGGCGGCCAGCAGCAGCGGGTCGCGATCGCGCGCGCGCTGGCAATGGACCCCAAGCTGATGCTCTTCGACGAGCCCACCTCGGCGCTCGACCCCGAGCTGGTCGGCGAGGTGCTCACCGTGATGCGCGAGCTCGCCGAGCAGGGGATGACCATGATCGTGGTGACCCACGAGATGGGCTTTGCCCGCGACGTGGCCGACCGGGTGGTGTTCATGGACGCCGGCGTGGTCGTCGAGGAGGGGACTCCGAACGACGTGATCAACAACCCCCAGCATCAGCGGACCAAGACCTTCCTGAGCCGGATCCGCGAGGAGAGCGAGGAGCACGCGGCCGCCCTCCAGGCGAGGGTGCAGGCCGAGGGCCTCTAGGCGGCCGGCTCGATCCGACCGGTGACCTCGCCGAGGGCGATCCGTCCGCCGAGCGCACCGGGAGCCGTCGCGCGCACGGTGACCTCGTCGCCGTCCTCGAGGAACGTGTGGCCGCCGGCGAACGGCTCCTGGCCGCCCCAGGAGAGCTCGAGGAACGAGCCGCGCTGCTCGCGCTCGTCGCCGCTGATCGTCCCGCTGGCGAAGAGGTCACCGGTGCGCAGTGATGCCCCGTTGACCGTCATGTGGGCGAGCATCTGGGCGGGTGACCAGTACATGGCCGAGTACGGCGGCCGGCTGACCACCTCGCCGTTGAGCAGGACCTCGAAGCCGATGTCGTAGCCGGCGGGCTCCTCGACGCGCAGGTAGTCCAGCGGCTCCGGGTCCTGCCCGGGCAGCGGGACGCGCGCATGCTCAAGCGCGGCCAGGGGCGTGACCCAGGCGGAGATCGAGGTGGCGAACGACTTGCCCAGGAACGGTCCGAGAGGAACGTACTCCCACGCCTGGATGTCACGGGCCGACCAGTCGTTGAGCGGGGTCACCCCGAACACGTGGTCGGCGAACGCGCTGGTCGGGACGCGCTCGCCCAGCGTCGTGGGCGTGCCGACCACGAAGCCGAGCTCGGCCTCGATGTCCAGGCGTCGGCTGGGGCCGAACGCGGGAAGGTCGTCGCCGCTCGACGGCCGACCCTGGCCGGTCGGCCGGCGGATCGGCGTACCGGAGACGACGACCGTGCCGGCTCGGCCGTGGTACCCGACGGGCAGGTGCCTCCAGTTCGGGAGCAGCGCCTCGCCGTCCGGGCGGAAGATCCGGCCGACGTTGGTCGCGTGCTGGATCGAGCAGTAGAAGTCCACGTAGTCGGCCACGGTGAACGGCAGGTGCAGGTCGACGTCGGCCAGCGGGTGCAGATGTGGGCGGGTGCGCTCCGCGTGCACGTCGTTCCCCAGCACCTCCTGCAGCCACCATCGCGCGACGTCCCACACCTCACGGCCCGCCGCGAGGAACGCGTCGAGGGCCGGCCGTCGCCACAGCGCCGCGAGGTCGGGCCCGTCGCCCGGGTCGCCGTACGCCGCGACGGCCGCAGCATCCATGACGAAGTCACCGATCCGTACGCCGACCCTGGGCGGCTGGTCCGCGATGGAGAACACGCCGTACGGCAGGTTGTCCACGTCGTACGCCGACCCGGCGGCGCCCTCGACCCAGCAGCTCATCGGCCCGCCTCCACGAGCCCGAGCTCGACGAGGTCGTCGTGCGGTTCGAGGACGCTGCAGCTGCCGAAGGAGGTGAACCAGCGCCGGGTCGACTCCAGCTCGGCCGGGGGCCGGTCGGTGAGTGCGGCGACCACGGTGGTGGCGTCCTCCTGGTTGAGGGCGACCCACGCGGCGTCGCGATCGCCGTCGAGCAGCAGCCGGGTCGCGAGCAGGACGTTGAGGAAGCCGTGGTGCTCGAAACCCGTCTCTTCGTCACGGTGGCGCACCGCGTGGTGCAGCCCGGCCGTGCACTTGAACGCGAGCTCGCGGTCGAGGCCAGCATCGATCGCGGCTGCCAGCTCGGCGGGGGTCGGAAAGGCATCGGAGGTGACGCCTCCGGTGCGGAATTTCAGCGGCAGCTCCCGCATCGCGAGCTCGTCGGCCGCCCCGAGCCAGCCGTGGGACGGCTCGCCGACGACACGCGGCAGCTCGACGAACACCCGAGCGCCGTCGAGATCGCCCTCGACCGCGTCCAGCGCCGAGACGAACCGCTGGGCGTTGCGGGTCAGGTCGTCTTCGTCCCGGAGTGCGCACTCCAGCGCCTCCAGCCGCACCCGCGCTGCCCGGGTCGCCCAGCGCACCGCCGGCTCGACCGCCCCGGCGCCGCCGGTCACGACCACGTTGATGCCGAACCGGGCGCCGGAGTCCTCCGGGTCGGAGCCCTCAACATCGAGGAGGGTGATCAGGTCTGGCAGCTTCACGTCGCTCACGACGAAACCGCCCACCAGGTCGGCGTACTCGCTGGCGCGGTGCTCGCGGTGCTCGCGGACCGCCTGCTCGAGAGGGAGACTTCCCGGCGGGAAGATCGCTGCGTCGTCGACGAGGCCCGAGAGCCAGGCAGGGATGCTCACGGCTGCCACGGTAGTGGCTTCGGTGAGTCATGCGGTCATGGCAGCGGGCCGTCGTCCGTGGCAGGGTGACCCCGTGGCGTATTACAGATCAGTCGGTGAGGTGCCCCGAACGCGTCACACCGCGTTCCGCGACGAGTCCGGGCGAATCCGTTACGAAGAGCTGATGGGGGAGGAGGGGTTCTCCTCGGACGCCTCACTGCTCTACCACCGTGGGGTGCCGTCGGCGATCGTCGACAGCCAGGTGTGGGACCTGCCCGACCTGTCCACGACGCCGAACCACCCCCTCAAGCCGCGGCACCTGAAGCTGCACGACGTTGGTTTCGAGGCTCGCTCCGCTCGCACCTCAACCACCGACGGGCCGAACGCGGTCGAGCACCGGCGACTCGTCCTGGGCAACGGCGACGTCCGGATCAGCTACGTCGTGGCCACCGCGCCGTCGCCGCTGTACCGCAACGCGATCGGGGACGAGTGCGTGTACGTCGAGTCCGGTGCCGGCACGGTCGAGACGGTGTTCGGGGTGCTCGCCTACCGCGCGGGCGACTACGTGGTGGTCCCGCGAGCCACCACGCACCGCTGGCTGCCCGCGCAGGAGTCGCGGCTGTACTGCATCGAGGCGTCCTCGCACATCACGCCGCCGAAGCGCTACCTCTCGCGGTTCGGGCAGTTCCTCGAGCACGCGCCGTACTGCGAGCGCGACCTGCACGGTCCCGGCGAGCCGCACGTCGAAGAGGGCAGCGACGTCGACGTGCTGGTCAAGCACCGGGGCAACGGACCGTCCGGAATCGTCGGCACCCGGCTCACCTACGCGACGCACCCCTTCGACGTGGTCGGCTGGGACGGCTGCCTGTACCCGTACACCTTCAACGTCGAGGACTTCATGCCGATCACCGGCAAGGTCCATCAGCCCCCGCCGGTGCACCAGGTCTTCGAGGGCCACAACTTCGTGGTCTGCAACTTCCTGCCGCGCAAGGTCGACTACCACCCGCAGTCGATCCCGGTGCCGTACTACCACTCGAACGTCGACTCCGACGAGGTGATGTTCTACGTCGGCGGCGACTACGAGGCGCGCAAGGGGAGCGGCATCAACGTCGGCTCGATCTCCCTGCACCCCGGCGGCTACGCGCACGGGCCGCAGCCCGGGGCCGTCGAGGCGTCGATCGGGGTCGAGTTCTTCGACGAGTCGGCGGTCATGGTGGACACCTTCCGTCCGCTCGAACTCGGCGAGGCAGGGCTCGCGGTCGAGGATCCGGCGTACGCGTGGACGTGGGCTGGTCGGGGGCCGGACGGTGACGGACCGGCGGTGTACTCCAACTCGTAGCGACCGCTGCCGTCAGGCGGCGTCGGCGAAGCTCACGGGCGCGTCGAAGCGGGCGCGGCGCACGCTGCGCCGCAGCGCTCGGAGCAGGCTCCCGCTGGCCAGCAGCGTCAGCCCCGCGGTGAGCAGCCCGCGAGGGAGGTCCCAGGCGAGCGAGGTGGTCACGTAGAAGACGGCGTAGTGGCCGAGGTTCGTCGCGGCATCGGCGTCGGGCAGGTAGCCCGCGCCTGCGGGTGCGGAGTCGCCCATGAACGGCCAGAACCAGAGGTTCATCACCATCCCGTAGGCCAGCCCGCAGACGAGCCCGTACGCCGTGAGCAGCCACCGCTCCGCCGTCCCGGAGGCTCGCGGCAGCAGGCCGGCACCCATGCAGACCCAGCCCGCCGCGATCATCTGGAACGGCGTCCACGGCCCGATGCCGGCGGTGAGGAAGGCCGAGGCGAGCAGGGACAGCGCGCCGAGCATGAACCCGAGCCTCGCGCCGAGGACCCGGCCGGCCACGACCAGCAGGAAGAACATCGGCTCCAGCCCGGCCGTGCCCGCCGAGAGCACGCGCAGGCCACCGCCGGCTGCGGCGAGGACGCCGAGCACCGCTACGGTCTTGGCGTCGACTCCACCGGAGGTCATGTCGGCCAGCAGCACGAGCGCCATCAGGGACATCAGCGCGACGAACAGGAACGACGCGTCGGTGCTGTGCCCCATCTGGCCGAGCTGCGAACCGGGCATGGCGAGGAATGGCCAGCCGAACGCGGCGACCCCGACGAGCAGCAGGAGCGCCATCAGGATCGGCGTACGCCACGAGCCGACCGAGCCCCGCCCGGCGACGCCGGTCACGACGCCGCTCCCGTGGACGCGACCACCTCGTCGACGGTGAGCAGGTGCAAGGGGTGCAGGATCTTGGCAACCTGGGGTGCGAACGCCGGCGAGGCGGCCAGGACGCCGGCGGCCTGTCCTTCGGCGACGATCTCGCCCTCGGCGAGCACCACGACCCGGGTCGCGACCTCGGCCGCCAGTTCGACGTCATGGGTGGCGAGCACGATCGCGTGGCCATGGCCGGCCAGCTCGCGCAGTACCTCGACCAGCCGACGCTTGGCCTGGTAGTCCAGGCCCCGGGTCGGCTCGTCGAGCAGCACGAGCCGCGGCTCGGAGGCGAGGATCAGCGACAACGCCAGGGACAGCCGCTGCCCCTCGGAGAGCTCGCGCGGGTGCTGGTCGTCGTCGATGCCGGGCGCGATCCGCTCCAGGACCGCGCGGGTGGTCCCGGCCGCAAGCCCGAAGTCGCGGTCGGCCGCGCTGCACTCCTCGCCGACCGAGTCGGCGTACAGGATGGTCGCCGGGTCCTGCGGGACCATCCCGGCCCGCGACACGATCTCCGCCGGCCGGGCCCGGGACGGGTCCAGCGCGTCGCCCGGTACGCCGAGCCGCACGCTGCCCGACATCGCAGCGAGCTGTCCGACGAAGCTGGCCAGCAGCGTCGACTTGCCCGCGCCGTTGCGGCCCATCACCGCCACCACGTCACCGTCGCGGACCTCCAGGTCGATGCCCCGGAGGACCGGCTCGCCCCCGCGGCGTACGACGAGGCGGTCGCTGGCAGCCACCACCGCGCCGGTCGACTCGGACCCTGCCGGCGACGGGACCCGGTCGGCGAGCGTCGTGCGCAGGTCACGGGCGCGCCGGCGGGCGTCTCGCACCGAGAGGGGAAGTGGTCGCCAGCCGAGGTGACGGCCCAGCGCGATCACCGGCGGGTAGATCGGCGAGGTGACCATCGCCTCGGCCGGGTCGAGCGGCGCCGAGACCCGGCCGTGCTCGATCAGCAGGACCCGGTCGGCGTGGTGGATCACGCGCTCCAGCCGGTGCTCGGCGACCACGACGGTGAGACCGAGGTCGTGCACCAGTCGATGCAGGCTGGCCAGCACGTCCTCGGCTGCGACCGGGTCGAGTGCGGACGTGGGCTCGTCCAGCACCAGGATCCGCGGACCCGAGGCCAGCACGGCACCGATCGCCACGCGCTGTTGCTGCCCGCCGGAGAGCGAACGCAGCGGCCGGCTGCGAACCTCCGCGAGACCGAGGAGGTCGAGGGTCTCCTCGACCCGCCGACGCATCGCGGTGGCGCTCACCCCGAGCGCCTCCATCCCGTAGGCGAGCTCCTCCTCGACGGTGTCGGTCACGAACGAGGAGACCGGATCCTGGAGCACGACTCCGACGACGTCGGCGAGGTCGCGTGGGCGGTGGGTCCGCGTGTCGCGACCATCGACCAGCACGCGGCCGGACAGCGTGCCGCCGGAGAAGTGCGGCACCAGACCGTTGATGCAGCGCAGGAGCGTGGACTTCCCGGAGCCCGTGGGCCCGACGACGAGGGTCAGCTCGCCCTCCTCCAGCGCGAAGTCGGCGCCGGTGAGGACGAGGTCGCTGCCCGCGTCGTAGGCGAAGGAGACCTGCTCGAACTCGATCATCGCTGCACCAGCTCCCGTGCGTCGTCGGTCGAGCCGCGGGTGCGGGAGCGGGCGAGGAGCGGAGGTACCGGCGCGAAGAGGGCTGCGGCCGCGCCGACGCCGATCGCCGCGACCAGCGCCAGCGGCACCGCCGGCAGCTCCGCCGGCACCTGCTGCGGTACGACGCCGTCCCAGTGCCGCGCGCTCGCGACCACCAGCATGGCCGCCGGCACCAACCCGCTGGCTGCCACGAGCCATTCCGGCCATGCCCACGGGTCCCGGCGGTAGTGGGTGCGGGGATCCCGCCGGGCACCCACGACGAGCGCAGCGCCGGCGCAGGCGACCCCGAGCAGCAGGGTGGGCAGACCGAGGAGGGCCGGGCTCGTCGCGTCGAGCAACCCGTAGAGCCCGACGACCACACCGCCCAGGCCGACCAGCGTGAGCAGGCCGGCCAGGCGGGTCGAGCGAGCGGTCCGGTGCACGGCGCGACCGTACCCCCGTGACTCCATCGAGGCGGCGAGATCCAGGGAGCGCTCCAGTGCGCCGACCAGGACCGGGACGGCGATCCGTCCGAGCTCGGCCGGGTTCCGGGGGGAGTGCCCGCGCAGCCGCCGCGCCAGCCGCACGCGCTGGGCGTCCTCCACGAGCTGCGGCGCGAACGTCAGCGCGACCACCACGGCAGTACCGACCTCGTAGAGCGTCGCGGGCACGTAGCGCAGCAGCCGCTTCGGGCTGGCCAACGCGTTCACCGCGCCGAGGCAGGCCAGGATCGCGGCGAGCTGCATGCCCTCGTAGAGCGCGAACAGCAGGCCTTCGAGCGTGATCGGCCCGCCGATCCGCACGCCGCTGGTCCAGTCGGGCAGCGGCACCTCCGGCAGCCGGAACAGCACCACCCGACCGGTGACGCCGCCGCCGAGGAGGCTGACCATCACGACCCGGAGCCCGATCGCCACCATCCCGATGACCAGGAAGGCCGCGAGCGCGTTCGTCGTACCGACCTCGCGGCGCTCCATCACCACCCAGGCCACGACCGCGACCACGAGCAGGAGCAGAAAGGGGTTCGTCGTACGTGACGCGGCGACCGCGAGCCCGACGCCCCACACCCACCACGCCACGGGATGCAGCAGGCGGGGGAGTGCGGGTGCGGGCGTCAGGGCCACGGTCGACGGTCCCAGTCCTGGGTCAGGCGGTACGGCGGCGCCTCAGCGCCACCAGTGCCACGGCGAGGGCAGCCACGATCGCGACGCCGATGCCGATCCAGGTGCCGGTGTGCGACCCGTCGTCCTTCGACGAAGCAGGCGTGGCATTCGCGGTGGTCTTGTCGGCCGCGCTCGCGACCTTGAGGGTGACGGCGGTGTCGGGCGCCTTCGCGGCGGCCGGCACGGTCTTGACCGCGTCACCGCAGCCCGCGGCGGGGTAGCCGTCGACGCCGCAGATCATCCCCTTGTCCGATCGCACGTCGGCGACCTTCGAGAGCACCTCGAGACCGCTGGCGGCAGTGGCGACGACCGCGCACTTGCCCACCGGCGCGGGCGGCTGGCTGTTGTCGGCCGAGTCGGCGGCGCGGCCGTAGTCGATCACGACGGCCACGCGCTTCTCGCCGGTCTTCGCGGTGGTGTCGCCGCAGAGGTCGTCGAAGGTCGGTGTGGCGCGGGGGAACCGTGACGCGCCCTCGGTGCCGATCGCGAAGCGCCAGCCCTCGACGGATCCGTCGGCTGGCGTGGTCTCCGCAGGGCCCTTGGTCGCGAACGACCAGGTCGTGCCGTTGAGCTGGTAGTAGCCCCAGTACCGGTACGCCGCGGCGCTGGCCGACGCGGCCGGGAGCAGCAGCGCGACGACGAGGCCGAGCAGGGCAGCGAGCGCCCAGAGCCGGCCGCTCGGGCGCCGGACGGTCAGGATGGTGCGAGACATGCTTCTCCTCCTCGCGACCGGCGAGGAGGTCCCTTGGCAGGCCCCTCGGACTCCGGTCCGCATTCCACGACGGACATTGATGGAGTCGACTCCCACGCCGGGTGCTCCGGCTAGCCGCGCCGGGAGGACCCGGCGGTCGGCCTACGGTTGCGGGACAGCGCCGGACTCCGACCGGCTTCCCCCAGAACGCGGGTTTTCGACGCCTGAACGCTCCCACCAGCCACCCACGCTGTCAAAGTGGGCTCGGTCACCGCAGATCGGGTCAGGCGCCCCACTTGTCCGCGAGCGTGCGGATGACCGTGAGGTTGCGGTTGGTGCCGGGGCCGAGCACCTTCCCGACCGAGGCGGCGGCCTTCGACGTGCCGAGCGGGACGTCGTACAGCAGGTGCAGGACGCGTCCCCGGAGCACGAACCTCTCGCCCTCACCTGTGAGTGCCTCGGCTGCCGCGGCCGCTTCCGCCGTGGGCTCGTTCTTGAGGAAGGTCAGGTAGTGGCCGCGAGCGGGCTGGTGGGTGGCCGAGAGCTCTTCCGCCTCGGCGGTGACCCGGCTCAGCTCCGCCGGGCTCAGGACCATCGTCACGACCTCGAACCCCCGGTCGGCGAGGAACAGCGCCTCGAGCTCCTGCTCCATCCGTGCCCGCGAGCGGACCGGGCTGACCACCTTGATGTTCCCGGTCTGGATGTGCGTCTCGACGTCGGTGTAGCCGGCGCTCTCCAGAGCGGCGCGCAGGTCCGCCGTCTTGTACTGCCGCTTGCCGATGTTGACGGCCCGGAGGAACCCGATGTGCGTGGGCATGGCGTCAGCGTAGTCAGCGGGGCGCGTCGACGTTGACAGTAAAACTGTCAACGTCTTGGATGGCGCCATGTACCCCGGAACCTGGGCCGCGACCACGCCCGAGAAGCCTGCCCTGATCATGGCCGGATCGGGCGCCGTGACCACGTACGCCGAGCTGGAGGAACGCAGCGCCCGGCTCGCTCGGCACCTCCACGGCGCCGGTCTCCGTCCCGGTGACGTGATCGCCTTCATCTCCGAGAACCGCCCGGAGGTGTTCGTCGTCTACTGGGCCGCCCTGCGGTCCGGGCTCTACGTGACGGCGGTCAACCACAACCTCGGTGCCGAGGAGGCGGCGTACATCGTGGACGACTGCGGAGCCCAGGCGCTGTTCGTCTCCGCGGGCAAGCATGCCTTGGTCGACGCCATGGCCGGCGCGGTCGACGTCAAGCACCGGTTCGCGTTCGGCGGCGACCTCGAGGGCTTCGCGGACTTCGAGGAGGCGCTCGCGGCGTCCTCGCCCGAGCCGCTGCCGGAGCAGCCCCATGGTGACGACTTCCTGTACTCCTCGGGCACCACCGGTCGCCCGAAGGGCATCAAGATCCCGCTGCTGCCGATCAGCGTCGACGAGCCCGGCTACCCGTACGTCGCGATCTTCGGGGGTCTGTTCGGCTACGGGCCCGACACCGTCTACCTCTCGCCGGCGCCCGCCTACCACGCCGCGCCGCTGCGGTTCATGGGCGTCGTGCACGCGCTCGGAGGCACGGTGGTGATGATGGAGAAGTTCGACGCGGCCGGCTTCCTCGATGCGGTCGGGCGCTACCGGGTCACCGACACCCAGGTCGTGCCGACGATGTTCGTCCGGCTGCTCAAGCTGCCCGAGGACGTGCGCGCGGCCGCCGATCTCTCTTCGCTGCGGGCCGTGGTCCACGCCGCGGCGCCCTGCCCCGTGGACGTGAAGCGGCAGATGATCGAGTGGTTCGGCCCGATCATCCACGAGTACTACGCGAGCACCGAGGCGATCGGCGGCACCTACGTGAGCTCCGAGGAGTGGCTCGCGCACCCTGGCACCGTCGGGAAGCCGCTGATCGGCGTCCCGCGGATCTGCGCGCCCGACGGCAGCCTGCTCGGCCCCGGCGAGGTCGGCACCGTCTACTTCGAGCGTGACGAGCTGCCGTTCAGCTACCACGGTGATCCGGAGAAGACGGCCTCCACGCTGCACCCCGAGCACCCGACGTGGTCGACGGTCGGCGACCTCGGCTACCTCGACGAGGAGGGCTACCTGTACCTGACCGACCGCAAGGCGTTCATGATCATCAGCGGCGGGGTGAACATCTACCCACAGGAGATCGAGGACGTCTACACGCTGCATCCGGAGGTCGCCGACATCGCGGTGATCGGCGTACCGGACGAGGAGATGGGCGAGCGGGTCGTGGCGTTCCTCGAACCGGCGGGCGAGCCGGCGTCGGACCTGGTGGAGCGGCTGACGGCGTACGGTCGCGAGCGGATCGCGCACTTCAAGGTGCCGCGGGAGTTCATCCTCACCGACGACCTGCCGCGCACGCCCACGGGCAAGCTGGTGAAGGGCACGCTCAAGGAGCGCTACGCCGCGCAGGCGCCTCGATGAGCTCCGCGTACGACGGCCTCCGGGTCGAGCTCCGCGACGGAGCGCTCTGGCTCACGATCGACAACCCCGACACGTTCAACGCGCTCACCGGGGAGATGGTGCTCGGCCTGACCGCCGAGCTCCGCAAGGTGGTGTCTCGCGACGAGGTCCGCAGCGTGGTGTTGACCGGCTCCGGCGCGGCGTTCTGCACCGGAGCCGATCTCACCGGCTGGCGGTCCCTGGACGAGCGGGCCGTCGAGGCCGCGAACCAGCTGGTCCGCGCCGTGGTCGCCTGTGACCGGCCGGTGGTCTGCGGCCTCAACGGTGTCGCGGCCGGTGTCGGAATGGCGCTCGCCCTGGCCTGCGACCTGGTCGTGGCGACCGCCTCGGCGTCGCTGACCCTGGGTTTCTCCCGGATCGGTCTGATGCCCGACGGCGGCTCGACGGCGACAGTCGCGGCGGCGGTCGGCCGCGCCCGGGCGATGCGGCTGGCGCTGCTCTCGGAGGTGCTGCCGGCGCAGGAGGCGTACGACGCCGGCCTGGTGTCCCACGTCGTTCCCGACGAGGAATGGGCCACGACGCTGGACAAGCTGGTCGCGCGCCTGGTGGCCGGGCCGCCGCTGGCGCTCGCGGCCACGAAGAAGGCGATCAACGCAGCGACCCTCGACCAGTTCAAGCCGGCCCTGGACCGCGAGTACGCCGGTCAGCCGGTCCTGCTGCGCACCGCGGACTTCGCCGAAGGGGTCGAGGCGTTCCTGGGCAAGCGCCGAGCGCGGTTCACTGGCGCCTGACCACGGGCCTCACTGCACGAGCACGCCCGCACTGCGCATCTCGGCGAGCGCCGACTCGGTCGTCTCCGGCGCCACGCCGGCGCACAGGTCCGTGAGCACCCGGGTCGCGAAACCCTGCCGGGCCGCGTCCAGGGCCGTCGCCCGGACACAGTGGTCGGTTGCGATGCCGCAGACGTCGACAGTGTCGACCTCGTGCTGCTTGAGCCAGGTCGCGAGGTCGGTGCCGTCGGCGGTGCGGCCCTCGAAGCCGGAGTAGGCCGCGGCGTGCTCGCCCTTGAGGAAGATCGCCGTGAACGGCTGGGGGTCCAGGTTGGGGTGGAACGCCTCCCCGTCGGTGCCGACCTGGCAGTGCACCGGCCAGGAGTCGACGAAGTCGGGGTCGCGCGACCAGTGCGCTCCGGGGGCGACGTGGTGGTCCTTCGTGGCGACCACGACGTCGTACGGCGGCGCCTTGGGGTCCTGGCGGGTCCAGTGGTGCAGCAGGTCGCTGATCTCGCTGGCGACCCGGGCGCCACCGTCCACGGGCAGCGAACCGCCCTCGCAGAAGTCGTTCTGGACGTCCACCACGATCAGAGCCCGCGCCATGCCCCGAGACTAGTCCCGAGCGGGGCCTGTCAGGGTGTGCTCATGCCCACCCGTGAACAGGTAGAAGCCACCGTCCGCCAGTACGTCGACGCCGTCGGGCGGCACGACATCGACGCCACCGTCGCGCTCTTCGCCGAGCACGCTCGCCAGGAGGACCCGGTCGGCACCCCGCCGAACGTCGGCCGCGGCGCGGTCCGGGCCTTCTTCGAGCGTGCCTTCGCCGGCCCGTTCAGCACGAGCCTGACGGGGCCGTTGCTGGTCACCGGCGACCACGCCGCCGTGCACTTCACGATCGAGGTGCCCACGAAGGCCGACCCCCTCGTCATCCGGGTGATCGACCTGATCCGGGTCGACGAGGACGGCCTGATCGCCGACCTCCGCGCCGTCGTGGACTGATCCGGTGGTCAGCACTCTCACAGGTGGAGGGTGCGGATCGCCGGCTCCCCCTTCTGCAGCCGGCGAGCCCTGAGCGGGAGCTCGTCGCGCGAGCGCAGGTGTCGCTCGCGTGCTCGCTCGAGCGGCTCCTGGCCGACGATCTCCCCGGCCGTGACCAGCGGGACCATCAGTGGCCGGTCGTTGGAGTCGCCCTCGGGTGGGGCACCGATGCCGATCACCTCGGCCTCGGCGCGACCGGACGGGTCGACGCGGCGCAGCGCGTACTTGCGGCCGCCGATCGAGATCTTGTCCTTGCTCTTCTTGGCCACGTCCACCATGGCGCCGTCGGCGCCCGCGCGCGCGACCAGCTTGTAGACGAAGCCGCAGGTCGGGTGGCCGCTGCCGGTGACCAGCTCCGTGCCGACGCCGTACCCGTCGACCGGCGCCGCCGCGAGCGCGGCGATCGCGAACTCGTCGAGGTCGGAGGTGGCGACGATCCGCGTGCCCGTGGCCCCGAGGGCGTCGAGCTGCTCGCGGACCTGGGTGGCCATCAGACCCAAGTCGCCGGAATCGAGTCGGACCGCGCCGAGCTCCGTGCCGGCGACCTCGGTCGCGAGCCGGACCGCCTCGGCAATGTCGTAGGTGTCCACCAGCAGCGTGGTCCCCACACCCAGCGAGGTGACCTGGGCGCGGAAGGCGTCGCGCTCGGTGTCGTGCAGCAGGGTGAAAGAGTGCGCGCTCGTTCCGGCGCTGGGGACCCCATGACGGCGGCGGGCCTCGAGGTTCGAGCTGCTCGCGAACCCCGCGACGTACGCCGCCCGCGCGCACGCCACCGCCGCCTCCTCGTGCGTACGACGCGAACCCATCTCGATGCACGGCCGGTCACCGGCAGCCCACGTCATGCGTGAGGCCGCGGACGCAATCGCCGAGTCGTGGTTGTAGATCGAGAGCAGCAGCGTCTCCAGCAGCACCGCCTCCGCGAAGCTGCCCTCGACGATGAGCAGCGGTGAGTAGGGGAAGTACACCTCGCCCTCCGGGTAGCCCCACACGTCGCCGCCGAACCGGTATCCCGCGAGCCAGTCCAGCGTCGGCTCGTCGACGACCTGCTCGCGGCGCAGGAAGTCGATCTCGGCCTCGCCGAAGCGGAACTCCGCGAGCGCCTCGAGCATCCGGCCGACGCCCGCGACGACGCCGTACCGACGGCCCTCGGGGAGGCGACGGGGGAACAGCTCGAACACCGAGCGACGGTGCGCGGTGCCGGCGGCCAGCGCGGCCTGCAGCATGGTGAGCTCGTAGTGGTCGGTCAGCAGCGCGGTCGACGTCACGGCACGAGACTAGGTGAGCCGGACCCGGGCTAGGGTTGAGGTCATGTCTGCTCCCAGCCCGGTCGAGCTCGACGAGCCGGTGACCGACGACCTCACGCAGCTGGCCACGCCGTGGGTGACGATCGTGTGGAACGACCCGGTGAACCTCATGTCCTACGTGACGTTCGTGTTCAAGACGTACTTCGGCTACTCGCAGAAGAAGGCCGAGAAGCTGATGCTCGAGGTGCACCACGACGGCCGGTCGGTGGTCTCGACGGGATCCCGCGAGGAGATGGAGCGCGACGTGCAGGCGATGCACGAGTACGGCCTCTGGGCGACGATGCAGAAGGCGGACGCGCCGTGAGCGGAGGGTTCACCCGGCACCGTCGTTCGGGAGCCGCCGTCACCACGTTCACCGCCTTCGAGGCCGACCTGCTGCGGTCCCTGGCCGGCCAGCTGATCGAGCTGCTCCGCAACGAGTCGGCCACCGAGGACGTGGCTTCGGACTCCCTGGAGGACCTGCTCGACTTCAGCGGTCCCACCCGCGAGCCCGAGGACCCCGTACTGGCGCGGCTGTTCCCCACGGCGTACCCCGAGGACGAGGAGGCGGCCGCGGAGTTCCGCCGCTACACCGAGGCGGACCTGCGCAACGGCAAGGCGGCCGGTGCCGCCACGATCATCGACACCCTCGAGGAGGCCGGCCTGCCGGCTGAGCCCGAGGACGGGCTGTTCATCGACGTCGAGCTCGACCCGGCGACCGCACTCACCTGGCTGCGCTCGTTCACCGACATGCGGCTGGCCATTGCCACCCGGCTCGGCATCGAGGAGGGGGACGAGGAGGTCTGGTACTCCCTTCCCGACGACGATCCACGCGCCCAGGTGCACGACATCTACGAGTGGGTCGGGTACCTCCAGGAGACGCTGGTCCGCGCCGTCTCCTGACGTCCGCGGGCTGGGCCGGGCGGAGGCGGCGACCCAGGCTCGCCTACCCTTGTCCACGTGCTGAGACTCGACCGGACGCTGTACGACGCGATCGTCGCGCACGCCAAGCGGGACCACCCCGACGAGGCCTGTGGCATCGTCGCGGGCGCCGAGGGAACCGATGTCCCCAGCCGCCACGTCCCGATGGTGAACGCGGCCGGCTCGCCGACGTTCTACGAGTTCGACTCCACCGAGCTGCTCGCGCTCTACAAGCAGATGTGGGCCAACGACGAGGAGCCGGTGGTGATCTACCACTCGCACACCGCCACCGAGGCGTACCCGAGCCGCACCGACATCGGGCTGGCGAACGAGCCGGGAGCCCACTATGTGCTCGTCTCCACACGTGAGCACGGGAATAGTGAGGGCCCGGTGGAGTTCAGGTCTTACAGGATCGTCGACGGCGACGTCACCGAAGAGCCCGTCACGATCCTGGACTGATCCAGCACCGCACCACCACCAGACAAGCGCCCCAGAGGAGCGAGAGCGACATGGCCATCGAGGTCCGGATCCCCACGATCCTGCGTACGTACACCGGCGGCGAGAAGGCCGTGGAGGCCAGTGGTGCCACCCTCGCCGCGCTCATCGACGACCTCGAGGCCAGCCACCCGGGCATCAAGGAGCGGTTGATCGACTCCGGCGCGGACGGGAACGGTGACCTGCGCCGATTCGTCAACGTCTACGTCAACGACGAGGACGTCCGCTTCACCGGCGGGCTCGGCACCTCGCTCAGCGACGGTGACCAGGTGGTCGTCCTGCCCGCGGTCGCGGGCGGCTCCGCCGCGATCGCCCGCTGACGACATGCGCTTCGACAGCCTGATCGACACCGTCGGCGGCACGCCGCTGGTCGGGCTCCCGCGCCTGTCCCCGTCCCCGGACGTGCGCCTGTGGGCGAAGTTGGAGGACCAGAACCCGACCGGGTCGATCAAGGACCGCGCGGCCCTGCGGATGATCGAGGCGGCCGAGAAGGACGGCACCCTGCGTCCGGGCTGCACGATCCTCGAGCCGACGTCGGGCAACACCGGGATCTCCCTGGCGATGGCGGCCAAGCTCCGCGGCTACCGGCTGGTGTGCGTGATGCCGGAGAACACCTCCGAGGAGCGCCGCCTCCTGCTGCGGATGTGGGGTGCGGAGATCGTCTCCAGCCCCGCCGCAGGTGGCTCGAACGAAGCGGTCCGCGTGGCCAAGCAGATCGCCGCCGAGCACCCCGACTGGGTGATGCTCTACCAGTACGGCAACCCGGCCAACGCGCTGGCGCACTACGAGGGGACGGCCCCTGAGATCCACGCTGATCTGCCGGAGGTGACCCACTTCGTCGCCGGTCTGGGCACGACGGGCACGCTCATGGGCGTCGGCCGCTACTTCCGCGAGCACGCGCCGCACGTGAAGATCGTCGCCGCGGAGCCGCGCTACGGCGAGCTGGTCTACGGCCTGCGCAACCTGGACGAGGGCTTCGTGCCCGAGCTGTACGACGAGACCCTGATCGACGCCCGCTTCTCGGTCGGCCCCCGCGACGCCGTACGCCGCGTGCGCGAGCTCCTCGAGACCGAGGGCGTCTTCGCCGGGATCTCGACCGGGGCGATCCTGCACGCCGCGCTCGCCCAGGCCGCGAAGTCGCTCAAGGAGGGCGAGCGCGCGGACATTGCGTTCGTCGTGGCCGACGGCGGCTGGAAGTACCTCTCCACCGGTGCCTACGAGGGCACGATCGACGAGGCGGAGGAGCGCCTCGAAGGTCAGCTCTGGGCCTGAGGACGTCTCGTGACCACCCTGCAGACCGGCCTGTCGATCCTGTGCGGCGTCATCGTCGTGCTGCTGGTGGTGCTGATCGTCCGCGACCGGCGACCGGGCCGGCTCACCTACGCGCTGCTGGCGCTCGTCGAGGTCGGCCTGGTGGCCCAGCTCGTGATCGGGCTGACCCGCGTCTTCGACGACCACCGGGGCGTCTCGGTGGGCACCTACGTCGGCTATCTGGTGGGGGCCCTGGTGATCCTGCCGCTTGCCGCCGGCTGGGCGTGGGCCGAGCGCACTCGCAACGGCACCGCCGTCCTGCTGGTCGGCGTGCTGGTGGTGCCGGTGCTGTTCGTGCGGCTGCACGACATCTGGTCGACCCATGTCTGAGCCCGTGGAGCACGTGCAGGAGACCGGCCGGGGCTTCGGCCGGGTCCTGGTCTTCGTGTACGGCGTCCTGGCGTTCGCCGCGACGGGACGGGCGTCGTTCGAGCTGGTCGCGAAGTTCTCCGAGGCACCGGTGCCGTACGCCCTCTCGGTCCTGGCGGCACTGGTCTACATCGTCGCGACCTGGGCGCTGGCGACCAATCGGCGGCAGGTCGCCCTCGTCGCCGTCTGCTTCGAGCTCGTCGGCGTGCTCGCCGTGGGCTTCAGCAGCCTGCTGTGGACCAGCAAGTTCCCCGAGGCCAGCGTGTGGTCCGACTTCGGCATCGGCTACGGCTGCGTGCCGCTCGTGCTGCCCGTCGTCGGTCTGTGGTGGATCCTGCGCGGATCACGCTGAGTGTCCCCGAGTGTCCTTGCACACATCCGGAATGCCCGTCGCCGCGGACGCCTTGACCTGACGTGACCAGCCCGGAGACCTCGCCTGCGCAGCGTCCGGCGGTCGACAGCCGACGGGCCGCCCTGGCGATCACCGCCCTGGCCCTGGGCGGGTTCGCGATCGGCACGACGGAGTTCGTCACGATGGGTCTGCTGCCGGAGATCGCCCATGGCATCGGGCAGTCGATTCCCAGGACCGGCCACATCATCACGGCGTACGCGCTCGGCGTCGTCGTGGGCGCTCCGGTGATCGTGTCGCTGGGTGCGCGGCTGCCTCGCCGAGAGCTCGCCGTGGGACTCGTGCTGGCGCTCGGTCTGGGCAACGCGGCCACCGCGCTGGTCCACGGCTACTGGCCGGTGATGGCGGCGCGGTTCCTGGCGGGGCTGCCGCACGGTGCGTACTTCGGCGTGGCTTCGCTGATCGCTGCGTCCCTGGTCAGTGCCGATCGCAAGGGCCGGGCGGTCAGTGGCGTGATGCTCGGGCTCTCGGTGGCCACGGTGGTCGGCGTGCCGGCCAGCACGTGGCTCGGCCAGGGCCTGGGCTGGCGCAGCGCCTACTGGGCGGTCGTCGGTGTCGCCGTGCTGACCGCGGTGCTGCTGCTCGCGGTGGTACCCCACAGCCCCGGCAACGCTCGTGCCACGGTCGTCTCGGAGCTGGCCGCGCTCAAGCGGCCCCAGGTGCTCTTCGCCGTGACGGCCGGCATGGTCGGCTTCGGCGGGATCTTCGCGATGTACAGCTACGTCGCGCCCCTGGTCACGCGGGAGGCGGACGTCGGGCGCGCCGCGATCCCGTGGTTCCTGCTCGCCTTCGGGATCGGCTCGGTCGCAGGCTCCTGGCTCGCCGGCCGGCTGGCCGACTGGGACGCCGAGCGCTCGGTCGTCGGCGGGTTCGTCGCGGCCATCGTGGTCCTCGTCGGGGTGTGGCTGCTCGCCGGTGTGCCGGTGGCCCTGTGGGTGCTGGTGCTGCTCGTCGGTCTGCTCGGCTCGGTGCTCGCGATCAACCTGCAGCTGCGGCTGATGCACGTGGCCGGTGACGCTCAGATGCTTGGTGCCTCCCTCAACCACTCCTCGCTGAACGTCGCCAACGGGCTCGGCGCCTGGCTGGGAGCACTGGTGATCGAGCAGGGCCACGGCTACCGCGCGCCGAGCCTCGTCGGCGCCGGCCTGGCCCTCGCCGGCCTGCTGGTCTTCCTCGTGGCGCTGCGCGCCCAGCGACTGGCCGAGGCTCGGACGGATGAGCCCGTCGCCGAGGCCGTCGCTCCGGCCTGACCCGGCTCGGATTCGTCCCCGCGGAGGACACTGCAGCACTGTGACGCTCGCAACGGCCCTGCCCGGCGCGCCATGACCTAGCCTTTCCCCCGTGACGGACGCACCCATCGGCATCTTCGACTCCGGCTTCGGTGGACTCACCGTGGCTCGGGCCGTGATCGACCAGCTGCCGCACGAGTCCGTGCTCTACCTGGGTGACACCGCGCGTCAGCCCTACGGGGAGAAGCCGATCGGCGAGGTGCGCGAGTACGCCCTGGAGTGCCTGGACCACTTGGTCGACCAGGGCGTGAAGATGCTCGTCATCGCGTGCAACTCCGCGAGTGCCGCCGTGCTGCGCGACGCCCGCGAGCGGTACGACGTACCCGTGGTCGAGGTGATCCTGCCCGCCACGCGGCGTGCGGTCGCCGCCACCCGCAACGGACAGATCGGCGTGATCTGCACCCGGGCCACTGCGGACTCCCAGGCCTACGACGACGCGTTCGCGGCGGCTCCGCAGATCTCCCTCGCGACCCGCGCCTGCCCGAGGTTCGTCGAATTCGTGGAGCAGGGCGTGACCGGTGGCGAGGAGCTGCTCGCGGCCGCGCACGAGTACCTCGACCCGCTGGTGGCCTCCGGCGTCGACACGCTGGTGCTGGGCTGCACGCACTACCCGCTGCTCACCGGCGTGATCTCCTACATCATGGGCGACGACGTCACGCTGGTCAGCAGCGCCGAGGAGTGCGCCAAGGACGTCTACCGGGTCCTCACCGAACGCGGCCTTCAGCAGGACGCCGAGGTCGTGCCGGTGCACCGCTTCCTCACCACCGGTCAGCCCGAGGAGTTCGGCCGGATCGGCCAGCGGTTCCTCGGGCCCGAACTGCAGAGCGTCACCCAGTTCGCCGGCGGCGGATGGGTGCTGGCGCCATGAATCACCGGGTGGGCGCGCCGTGAGACTGACCGTCGTCGGTGCGTCCGGCTCCTATCCGGGGCCGGAGTCCCCGGCCAGCTGCTACCTGCTCGAGTCCGACCACGAGGGCCGGACCTGGCGCGTGCTGCTCGACCTCGGCAGCGGCGCCCTCGGTGTGCTCCAGCGGCACATCGACCCGGTGACCGTCGACGCCGTGCTGCTGTCCCACCTGCATGCCGACCACTGCCTGGACCTGTGCGGCTTCTACGTGCTGCGCAAGTACCACCCGACCGGACCCCAGCCGCGGATCCCGGTCTGGGGCCCGGTGGACACCGCGGTGCGCATGGCGAAGGCCTACGACCTCGACGAGGACCCCGGCATGAACGAGGAGTTCGACTTCCGGCCCTACACCGGGCTGCTCCAGGTCGGTCCGTTCACGGTGACACCGCGGGAGGTGGTGCACCCGGTCACGGCGTACGGACTGCGGATCGAGGCCGACGGTCGCACCCTCGCCTACTCCGGTGACACCGGCACGTGCCCGGCGCTGGTCGCAACCGCCCGCGACGCCGACCTGTTCCTGTGCGAGGCGTCGTTCGTCGAGGGCCCGTCGAACCCGCCCGACCTCCACCTCACCGGCGCCGAGGCAGGCCGGATGGCCACCGAGGCGGCCGCCCGCCGGCTGCTGATCACCCACGTGCCGCCGTGGCACGACCCCGAGGTCGTCCTGCGCGAGGCCGCGACCACGTACGACGGGCCGCTCGGGCTCGCCGTACCGGGCAAGACCTACGAGGTCTGAGCCGCGACCCTGCGAACCCGCGACGGCGGGTCGATACCTGAGCCGAGACTCCGCGCAGGTCACCAGGTTTCGGCACGCTCGGTCTCGGCTTCGTTCCTCAGCCGAGCTCGCTGCTCAACCACCGACGATCAAGCCCGCTGACGCGTCCTTGATCACGCCAGCCCCGCGTCGTGCACGCAGAGCGCGATCTGGACCCGGTTGTCGGCCTCGAGCTTGCTGAACAGCCGGCCGATGTGAGCCTTGACCGTCGGCACGCTCAGATACAGCGTCTGGGCGATTTCGGCGTTGCTCAGCCCGCGACCAACCGCGAGGGCGACGTCCCGCTCGCGCTCGGTGAGCCGGTCCATCCGCGCGAGGGCCGACCGTGACCGCTCCGGCGACCGTTGAGCGGTGACCTGCTGGATCAGCGTGGTGGTCACGCTGGGGGAGAGCATCGGCTCACCCTCGGCGACCTTGCGGACGGCGGCGACGATGTCCTCCGGAGCGGTGTCCTTGAGCAGGAAGCCGCTCGCGCCTGCGGCGAGGGCGCGGAGGACGTACTCGTCGGCGTCGAACGTGGTCAGGACGATCACCTTCGGTGGCTCCGGTCGGGCCGAGATCGCGGCGGTCGCCTCGATGCCGTCCATGACCGGCATCCGGATGTCCATCAGGACCACGTCGGGCCGGTGCTCGGTGACCGCGGCGAGCCCTTCGCGGCCGTTCGCCGCCTGGGCGACGACCTCGAGCGCCTCGCCGCCGCCGAGGATCAGCACCAGCCCGCTGCGGACCAGCGGGTCGTCGTCCACGACGAGAATCCGGATCACGTCGCCCACGGCAGCCATCCTCGCAGCACGAAGGCCCGGTCGGTCTCGTCGACGGCGAGCGTGCCGCCGGAGAGGGCGGCGCGTTCGCGCAGCCCCACCAGGCCGAGGCCCGACCCGGGCACGCGGCCCGGCGCCAGGCGACCGACCGGCTTGGCATTGCCCACGACGACCGTGATCCCCTCGGCGGCGTCGCCGGCGACGGACACCGACACGTGCGTTCCGGCAGCGTGCTTGCGGGCGTTGGTGAGCGCCTCCTGCACGATCCGGTACACCGTGCGGCCGACCTGCTCGGTGGGACGCTGGTCGGGCGGAAGGCGCTCGGCGTACTCGAGGACCATGCCGCTCGTGCGGGCCTCCTCCAGCAGCGTGTCCAGGTCGTCGAGAGTGGGCTGGGGCCGGTCCGGTGTGCCGTCCTCGCCGCGCAGCATGCCGAGCACCTGACGCAGGTCGGTCATCGCCTCGTGCGCCTTGGTCTGGATCAACCGGGCCGTCTCACGGACCTGCTCGGGCGGAAGGTCCGTCCGATAGGCCAGGGCACCGGCGTGCATGGTGACGAGCGAGATCCGGTGCGCCAGCACGTCGTGCATCTCGCGGGCGATGCGCTCGCGCTCGGCCGACTGCGCCTGGCCGATCCGGAGCACCTGCTCGGCCTCGGCCTGGCGGGCACGTTCACGCAGGGTCCAGATGAGCTCCCGTCGCGAGCCGACGTACATGCCGAACACGACGATCGCCACGGTGATCGCGACGCCGAACGTGAACGTCACCCAAGCCGGGTCGTGCTTGCCGGCCGGCTGCCAGGCGGAGTACAGCTGGCCGGTGACCAGGTTGAGCACCGCCACCGGGACGATCTGGCGCAGCCGGCGGCGCGTGCACAGCGACACGATCGCCAGCACCCCGGGGCCGGCCGCAGACATCGAGAACAGTCCGAAGAGGGTGAGGACGAGCGCCGTCCCGAGGGGCCAGCGACGCCGCTGGTGCACGATGCCGAACGACGTCACGCCACCGGCGAGGTCGATCCAGAACCACGGTGTGCCGCTCTGCCACTCGTGGTAGGCGATGTTGCCCCAGGCGAGCGCGGAAACGGCGAAGGCCAGCGCGTACCGCCAGGCGCTGTCCCACCACGTCAGACGCGTGTTGTAGTCCTCCGGACCCGGCTCGAGCACGTCCTCAGGCTAGGGACTCCGACACCCGACGAGCCAGCGACCGGAGTCGCGCGGGACCCTACTTTCGTCTGCCCGGCTCGATCCCGGCGGCCGATGCCGGGGCCGCGGCGGCTGCGACAGGATCGGACCATGATCAGACTCGAGGGCGTGACCAAGTCCTACGGCGGGTTCACCGCCGTGGACGATGTGTCCTTCACCGCTCAACCCGGCCGCGTCACCGGCTTCCTCGGCCCCAACGGCGCCGGCAAGTCGACCAGCATGCGGATCATGGTGGGGCTCACCCACCCCAACCGCGGCACCGCCACCATCGGAGGTCACCGGTACGGCGACATCCCGAACCCGGGCCGCCACGTCGGCGTGCTCCTCGACGCGTCGGCACAGCACGCCGGGCGGACCGGTCGGGAGGTGCTCGCCCTGAGCGCGGTCACGATGGGCCTGCCGCAGTCGCGGGTCGAGGAGATGCTCGAGCTGGTGGGCCTGACCGGCACCGAGGCCAAGCGCCGGGTCCGGAACTACTCGCTGGGCATGCGCCAGCGTCTGGGCATTGCGAACGCGCTGATGGCGGACCCGTCGGTGCTCATCCTCGACGAGCCGGCGAACGGGCTCGACCCGGCCGGCATCCACTGGATGCGCAGCCTGCTGCGGGGGTACGCCGAGCGTGGCGGCACCGTCCTGCTGTCCTCGCACCTGCTGCACGAGGTCGAGAAGATCGCCGACGAGCTCGTGCTGATCGGCCGCGGCAAGATCGTGGCCCAGGGGACCAGAGCCGAGCTGCTGCAGAGCACGGGCACGTACGTCCGCGCCGAGGTCCCTCAGAAGCTGGCCGCGGCCCTGGCCGAGGCCGGCATCAAGGCGGACCCGTCCGGCGACGGAGGTCTGCGCACCGAGGCCGAGCCGGTGGCCGTGGGGCGGGTCGCCGCCGGGGCGGGCGTCGTCCTGACCGAGCTGAGGCCGGCCGACGGCGCGGGCCTCGAGGAGCTGTTCCTCGAGCTCACCGCCGACGACGCCCGCGAGACCGTGACCACCGAAGGAGCCCAGGGATGACCGCCGCCATCACCGCCGACAGTGCCGGGTACGCCGGCTCGCTCGACGTCTCGCAGACCAGCCGGGTGCCGATGAGCCGGCTGCTCCGGGTCGAGCTGCGCAAGATGGTCGACACTCGCGCGGGCATGTGGCTGATGATCGCGATCGCCGTCCTGACCACGGGCGTCCTGATCATCTTCCTCGCCAATGCCGACCACAAGACGTTCGTCAATGCCATGCAGGCTTCGGCGATCCCGCAGAGCATCCTGCTCCCGGTCCTCGGCATCCTGCTGATCACCCAGGAGTGGAGCCAGCGCACCGGCATGGTGACCTTCACCCTCGAGCCGCACCGCGGGAAGGTGCTCTGGTCCAAGGTGGCGGCCGCCATCGTGCTCGGACTCGCCGCCGTCGCGGTGTCCATGGTCGTCGCGACGGTCGTGACGCTCCTGGGTGGCAGCGCCGGAGCGTGGCACGGCGTCACGGTCGGCACGCTCCTGCAGTACGTGCTGCTGGAGGTGATCGGAGTCGTCGGTGGCCTGGTCTTCGGCCTGCTGCTGCTCAACTCGGCGGCTGCGATCGTGCTGAGCTTCGCGATCCCGATCGCGTTCTCGATCGTCACGTCGCTGTGGAAGGCGATCAAGGACGCCCAGCCGTGGATCGACCCGGGCACCGCCCAGACGCCGCTGCAGCAGGGCGACGTCCTCAGCAGCCACCAGTGGGCGCACCTGGCGGTGAGCAGCCTGATCTGGGTGGTGCTGCCGTTCGTGATCGGTCTGTGGCGGGTGCTGCGCGCCGAGGTGAAGTGACCGGTCGCTCAGTAGCCCCAGGGGGTGGCGTACCCGAAGGCGTACGGCATCGGCGGGGCGTCCCCGTTGTGCACGGCGCAGTAGTCGTCTCTAGGCACCGTGGAGGTCACCAGCGGCGTGTACGACTGCGAGGTCAGGATGGTCTGCGCGGCCGCGTTGGCGTCGGCCTCGATGTTCGCCGCGACCAGGGCGCGAGCATCGGGGGTCGTTGCCGACACGAGCGCCTCGGCGTTGCGCCAGGCGGTCTCACGCCAGGCCGACACCATCTGGAACAGCGTCCAGTTGCCCAACCCGAACGGGTCCTGCGTGTCGTCCATCGTCGGGTCGAAGCGCTGGGCGAACTCCGCGATCAGCGGCGCCGTGGCGTCGTACAGCCAGGCTTCGACGGCGTCGTAGTCGGGCTTGCGCGACGAGCCGTCGGGAGCGACCAGGCCGGACGCGGCCATCACGTACGGCAGGTCACGGTTGATGTGCGCGTTCATCCCGAGCAGCAGGTCGCCGGTGCCGCTCACCTGCTTGTTCTGGGCGGCGTCGAAGGCGATCAGCCACGACTGGGGCACGGCCGAGCGGTTGCCGCTCTGCCAGTTGTAGTAGGCATCGGTGTAGTACTTCGCGAACACCGCGTCCACATGGTTGAAGTACGGCACGTCCTGGTAGTAGCCGGGGATGTCACGCGTGTACCCGTAGAGCTGGGTCATCCGCACGTAGGCGCGCGCGAAGACCGCGTTGTGGTCGCAGCGACTCGCGGTGTCGTCGGCGATCCGGCTCTGCTCCTTGAGCGTTGCCTTCAGGCAGGTGGACCGGCCGGCGACGCAGTCGTTGTCGCTCGTCGGGATGTACTCGTCGGTCCAGCCGGCCAGGTACGACGACCACGGCACGTACGGCAGCAGGTCGGCGTGCGCCGGCGCACTCGTGGCGCCGACGGTCAGCAGGGACGCGACGATCGTCGCGGACACGACTCCGGCCACCGTCCGGACACGGCGCGCACAAGACTGTACGAACATCTGACTCCCTCCCCAGGCAGCGTTCGACGCGGGACATCTTGGACCAGGAAGGCAAGCCTTGTCTGCACTGGTCTACTTCGGGGGGCCGACTGGTCTGGTCAGGCCTCCGCTCTAGGCTCAGCGCCATGACACGTGCTGACGGTCGAGCCGACGACGAGCTGCGGCCCATCAAGTTCACCCGCCACTGGCAGGACCACCCCGCCGGATCGGTGCTCGTGGAGTTCGGTCGCACCAAGGTCCTCTGCGCGGCGTCGGCCTCGATCGGCGTACCGCGGTGGCGCCGGGACTCCGGGCTCGGCTGGGTCACCGCGGAGTACGCGATGCTTCCGTCGGCCACCAACACCCGCTCCGACCGCGAGTCGGTCAAGGGACGCATCGGTGGGCGGACCCACGAGATCTCGCGGCTGATCGGCCGGTCGCTGCGGGCGGCGATCGACTACAAGGCGCTGGGGGAGAACACGATCGTGCTCGACTGCGACGTGCTCCAGGCCGACGGCGGCACGCGCACGGCGGCGATCACCGGTGCCTACGTCGCGCTCGCCGACGCGGTCGCGACGCTGCGCGAGAAGGGCGCGCTCGCCGGTGACCCGCTGGTGAGCTCCGTGGCGGCGGTGTCGGTCGGCATCATCGATGGGCTTCCGCGGCTCGACCTCCCCTACGAGGAGGACGTCCGGGCGGAGACCGACATGAACGTCGTGATGACCGGCGAGGGCAAGTTCATCGAGGTCCAGGGCACCGCCGAGGGCGCTGCGTTCGACCGGGCCGAGCTCGACGCTCTCCTCGCCCTCGCCGAGAAGGGCTGCGCCGACCTCACGCGGCTCCAGCAGGAAGCGCTCAACTTCGGTGGCTGAGGTGCGAGCGCAGCGAGCCTCGAAGCCTGGCGACGAGCCGCTCCAGGTCTTCCTCGCCTCACGCAACGCCAAGAAGCTCGACGAGATGCAGCGCATCCTCGGTGCGGCGCTGCCGGGCATCACCGTGCTCGGCCTCGACGACGTGGTGGAGTACGCCGAGCCGGTGGAGGACCAGCCGGACTTCGAGGGCAACGCACTGGTCAAGGCCTGGGCCGGTCACCTGGCCACGGGCCTGCCGACCCTGGCCGACGACAGCGGGCTGTGCGTCGATGCCCTCAACGGCATGCCGGGCGTGCTGTCCGCCCGCTGGTCGGGCCAGCCGAAGGACGACAACCGGAACAACGCGCTGCTGCTCGACCAGCTGGCCGACGTACCGGACGAGCGCCGGGGAGCCGAGTTCCACTGCGCGGTCGCCTTCGTGCACCGTGATGCCGAGGGTGTCGACATCGAGCACGTCGTCGAAGGGACGATGCGCGGGCGGATCATCCGCGAGCAGCGCGGTGAGGGCGGGTTCGGCTACGACGTCGTGTTCGTCCCCGACGAGCAGGACGGCGAGCTGACGTCGGCGGAGATGACCGCCGAGCAGAAGGACGAGATCTCCCACCGCGGCCGGGCGCTGCGGCTGGCCGCCCCGATCGTCGTCGAGACGCTGACGCGGAACGGATAGTCCCTCACGTTCGGCACCCCGAATCGGCTCAGGGAGGTGCCAACCGTGCGGGACTATCCGTCTCGTGCGCCCGGTGAGATTCGAACTCACACTGGACGGCACCTAAAGCCGTTGCCTCTGCCCTTGGGCTACGGGCGCGCGCGGCCGAGTCTAGGCGGCGAGCCCCAGGTCCTTGCGCAGCTTGGCGACGTGGCCGGTGGCCTTGACGTTGTACTGCGCGAGCTCGACCTTGCCGTTCTCGTCGACGACGAACGTCGAGCGGATCACGCCTTCGACGACCTTGCCGTACAGCTTCTTCTCGCCGAACGCGCCGTACGCCGTCATCACCGAGCGGTCGGCGTCGGAGGCCAGCGTGATCGTCAGCGAGTCGCGCTCGCGGAACTTCGCGAGCTTCTCAGGCTTGTCCGGGGAGACGCCGATCACCGTGTAGCCGGCCGCCTCCAGGGAGGAGAGCGAGTCGGTGAAGTCGCACGCCTGCTTGGTGCATCCGGGGGTCATCGCGGCCGGGTAGAAGTACACGATCACCTTGCGTCCGCGGAGGTCGTGGAGGGACACGCTCCCGCCGTCGTCGGTGGGGAGCGTGAAGTCGGGGGCGTCGTCGCCGGGCGAGAGTCGGGCTGGCATGACGGACACGGTAACGTTCCCCCGAGGCAGGACGAGACGAGGAGTGGGTGTGGGCGAGGACAGGAACCTGAGCTCGATCGAGAGCGACATCGACGCCACCCGTGCGCGGTTGGCCTCCACGATCGACCAGCTCGTGTACCGCGCCAGTCCCAAGACCATCGCCAAGCGCGAGATCAACCAGGTCAAGGCCTACTTCGTCACGGTCGACGGCTCCCCGCGCACCGACAACATCGTGAAGGTGGTCGGTGGCGTCGTCGCCGTCGTGGTCGTCTTCGGTGTCATCCGCAAGATCGTGAAGTGACCCCGAGGTCGTGAGCAGGCGCAGCACCGCCCCGACGCCCGAAGCGGGCGCGGAGAAGACACCGATCCGGATGCTGCACGACCGGGTGCTGGTCGCGCTCGACCGCGAGCCGGGCGAGCGCAAGTCCACCGGCGGCATCCTGATCCCTGCGACGGCGGCGCTGGGCGGCAAGCGGCTGGCGTGGTGCCGGGTCGTGGCGGTGGGCTCGCTGGTGCGCTCGGTCCAGGCCGACGACCGGGTGCTCTTCGACCCCGAGGACAAGGCGGAGGTCGAGGTCAGCGGCGAGCTGTACGTCGTGATCCGCGAGCGCGACATCCACGCGGTGGCCGCCGACCGGCTGGGCGACAGCCCGACCGGGCTCTATCTGTGAGTCGACGTCACGACGCGAGCACCGCACCGGGTGAGGGAAACTCCACCCGGAAGGTCGATCCCGAGCCGTAGACCGAGGTGGCGCTGATCCGGCCGCCGTGGAGCTCGGCGATCGACTTCGCGATGGACAGCCCGAGGCCGCTGCCCTGGACCGCTGCCTGCCGCGCCTGGGTGGCGCGGAAGAAGCGGTTGAAGAGCATCTCCTGGTCGGCCTCCGGGATGCCGATGCCGGTGTCCTCCACCTCGATGACCGGACCGGTGCCGTTGGCCACCCCGAGAAGCCGCAGCGTGACCCGGCCCCCGTCGAGGGTGAACTTCACCGCGTTGGTGGCCAGGTTGATGACCAGCCGTTCCAGCTGGCCGGCGTCGCCGTAGATCATCACCGGCGACTCGGGCACCTCGAGCTCCACGCGCAGGTCTCGATGGATCAGGCTGGGTCGGACGATCTCGTCGGCTCGCCGGAGCACGGTTCCCAGGTCGACCGGAGCCAGCTCCGCGGGCTGGTTGAGCGTCTCCATGCTCGACAGCGTCAGCAGGTCGTCGATGAGGGTCAGCAGGCGGCGGCTGTTCGTCTCGATGCGTGTCATCGCGCGGCTCTGCTCATCGGTCGGCTCGCCGTACGCGCCGTCCATGAGCAGCTCGAGGTAGCCGACGATGTTCGTGATCGGGGTGCGAAGCTCGTGACTGACCGAGGAGACGAACTGGTCCTTGACCTGGTCCACGGCCGTGAGCCGCTCCACGGCCGTCCGCTCGTTCGCGAGAGCCGCCTCCAGCGCACGTTGCGTGTTGCGCCGATCGGTGACGTCGTCGGCGGTCGCGACGTACCCGACGAAGCTTCCGTTCTCGTCCCTGACCGGACTCAGGATCGTCGACAGCCACCGCGGGCTGCCGTCCTTGCGGATGAACTCCCACTCCCGGGCCGTTCCGGGCGGGAGCTGCACGGTGGCCCGGACGACTTCCAGGTACGACGCGCCGCAGCCGAGCAGCTCGGCCTGCCGGTTGATCTCTGCGGCGGTGTGGAACACCCGCGTCGAGTGTCCGGCGATCTCCTCGGCCGTGTAGCCCAAGATCGTCTCCGCGCCGGGGTTGAACAGGTTGATCCGGCCGAACTCGTCGGTGCCGATGATCGCGATGCCGCGTGCGCTCTGCACGAGCCGCTCGCTGCGGGCGCGCTCCACCTGCGCCTCGTTTGCGCTCCACCGTTGCGCGCCGACCGCCGTGGAGAAGGCCAGCGTCATGGTGGCGCAGACGATCAGGAACACCTGCAGCGCCAACCAGCGAAATTCCGGGTCGATGGTGTGGGTCAGGTCCGGGTCGGCGAATGGGCCGCGGTCGAGCACGCTGAGCGTGCTGGCGATCCCACTGACCACGACGAGCTGGAGCGTCACCTCCCGCAACGGTGCGCGCAGCGAGATCCAGCCGATGCCGGGGATCACCAGGAAGGCCAGGACCGGCATCTCGAGGGGTACGAAGGCCAGCGTGGTGATCCCGACGGCATTGATCCATGCCAGCCAGCGCTCGGTGCGTCCGTACTCGCCGAGGTGGTGACTGTTGTGCGCGAACAGCCCGAGCAGGATGAGCTGAGCGGGCAGGTGCGTGACCGCCGTCGCTGCGCCGACCTTCCAGGGGGTCCCGAACGACGTCAGGGCGGAGACGGACATGAACCCCAGGGCGCCGACCGCTGCACCGGCGTGACAAGCGGCGATGAAGCGCACGTAGTCGCCGTTGTTGCGCAACGGAATCCGTCCGGTCCACGGCGTTCCCAGGACCTGGAGGATGACCCACGACTCGAGCGCGCACGCCAGGCCGAAGCCGAGGGAGACGTCCAGGGGATAGCCGCCGAGCGCGAAGCTGAGCGCGGCCAGCAGGGCCACGACGACCGCGACGTACGGGCCCAGCGTGCGGGGGGTGAGCAGCAGGGCGCCGGACGCAAGGCCGACCGGCCACATCGCGCCGTAGTGCATCGATGTCGGTGCGGTCGCCACCGCTGCCGTCCCGATGGCCGTCATGAGCAGGAGGACAGCGGCGAGACGCAGCACACCCTTCCGGTTCATGCGCCCCCCAACAGAACGTACGTGCCCCCCGCCTCAGGGTAGTGCGGCCGCTGCGCGTCGGGGGAGGAAACGGACGGGGTCCCCGGTGAGCGGAGCGATCCCGTCCCGAAACGGACATATAGGACGTATGCTGGCACCCACACCACCGAATCGCGAGGGACGATCCGATGCTGCGCTCCGTACGCCGCCTCTCCACCACCGCTGTCTGCGCGGTGGTCCTGCTGGCCAGCTTCCAGCTCACCGACGAGGCGAGTGGGGCGCCCGGCGCCGAAGCCAGTGCCACCCGCCACCACCACCCGGGCAAGAGTCGCGGTCTCGCCCGGCCCAAGCTCGCGGGCCAAGGTGTCAGCGGTGGGGCGCAGTTCTCCTGGGGCACGGTCCGCGGGGCGGTCCGTTACCGGGTGGCCTGGTCGGCCGCGCCCTTCGGGAAGTGGCCCGCGAAGCGGACCTACGTGTCGCGGTGGCTGCCGAAGAAGGCCCGGACGTCGACGTTCGCGGTGCCGGCCGTCCCTCAGTCCGGTGACCACATGCTCGGGCTCGCCTACGCGAACCCGGTCTTCGGCCAGCTCGACGCCCGCAACAAGAAGGGGCGGGTGCGGCACTCGACCGGCTGGGTGCCGGTCTTCCCGGCGGCCCCCGACCCCGGGCCCGGGGACGCGCTCCGGCTCGGCACCTACAACGTGATGATGGCGACCAACCGCGACGCCGACCGCGTGCAGGCGATCGCGACCAACATCGCCAGCCACGGGCTCGACGTCGTCGCGCTCCAGGAGGCCACGGAGGCAGGCGCTCAGGCGATCCAGGCGGCCCTCGGTCCGGATTGGGCCTACGTACCGTTCCGCAACGCCCAGGTCCCGCCACCCGAGCAGGTGCTGTACCGGACGTCGGTGTTCAAGGTGCCGACGTCCTACGGCACGTTCCCGGTGTACAACGCCAAGACTCCCGGCACGCCGCTGCCCACGCCGTGGGTGCGCCTCGAGCGGGTGAACGCCTCCGCCGGCAGTCGGCCGGTGTACGTCGTCTCCGCCCACGTCACCGAGGACGCTGCCAAGGACGTGATGAACCGCAAGCGAGAGGCGGGCGTCGAGGCGCAGAACATGATGGCCGGCGTCAACGCGGTGAACCCCGGCGGTGAGCCGGTGGTCATCGCCGGCGACCTGCACTACCTGCGCGAGCCGTACACCGACACGCCGGGCTACGTCGAGGCGCCGCCGACGCTGGTGCGCGGCGGGTACTACGACGCCATGGCCGCGGTCACGAAGGTCAACATCGCCTACGCGACGTTCAACAGCGGCAACGGCCGGACCGCCCAGACCCAGTCGCCGATCCAGTCGGGCGTCGCAGCCCGGGCCGACTACATCATGCTGAGGGGCTTCCGGGGCAGCAATGCCTACGTCAACACCCCGAACTGGTCGCTCGGTGGCTTGGTGCCCTCCGACCACAACCTCGTGTACGCCGACCTCACGGTGCCGTTCCGGTAGGTCGCCGCGTCGTACGCCGACCTGCCGCGGGTGGGACCGACGCGCGACCGCCGTCTCGTCCCCGTCAGGTTTGGACCGTGGCCGAGTGGGCACTTCCCAGACCGCCGGGCGCGGGGGAGCGGGCCTGGCTCCGCCACACCAGTCAGGGAGGCTCGATGACCATCGGACTCGGCATTGTGCTCATCGTCCTGGGGCTGATCTTCGCCCTGGACGTCATCCACATGAACACCACGGCGATCAACGGCCACGCGCTCGGCTGGATCCTGGTGCTGGGGGGCATCCTGGCGATCGTGCTGCCGCTGATGATCGAGCAGATGCGCACCACCCGGAGGACCGCCCACACCGTCGTCGACGAGCGGCCGGTGCGGACCCGCCGCGTGGTGGAGGAACGGCGGGTCGACGACCCCCCACTGTGAGCACGGTCCGCTGACCGGCCGACGCGTCCGGGGAGGCACGCGTGCGCATCACCGACACCAGTGACCTCTGGTGGAAGACCGCGGTGGTCTACTGCCTCGACGTCCAGACCTTCATGGACTGGAACGACGACGGCATGGGCGACTTCGTCGGACTGACCGAGCGGCTCGACTACCTCCACGAGCTCGGCGTGACGTGCCTGTGGCTGATGCCGTTCTACCCGACGGCCGACCGCGACGACGGCTACGACATCACCGACTACTACGGCGTCGACCCGCGACTGGGCAGTGCGGGGGACTTCGTGGAGTTCATCCGCACGGCGCGGGACCGTGGGATGCGGGTGATCGTGGACCTCGTCGTGAACCACACCTCGGACCGGCATCCGTGGTTCCGGGCGGCGCGGTCGCCCGGCTCGGCGTACCGGGACTTCTACGTCTGGCGCACCGACGAACCCCCCGACACCTCCAAGGACGTGGTCTTCCCCGACCAGGAGGACAGCCTGTGGCAGTACGACGAGAAGGCCGAGGCGTGGTACTTCCACCGGTTCTACCGGTCCCAGCCCGACCTCAACATCACCGATGCGCGCGTGCGCGACGAGATCGTCAAGGCCATGGGTTACTGGCTCGAGCTCGGCATCTCCGGCTTCCGCGTCGACGCGGTGCCGTTCGTGATCGAGACCACCGGGGTCGACGCGGAGGAGCTCGCCAGGTTCCACGACCCGCACGCCTACCTCCGCGAGCTGAGATCGTTCGTCGGGCGCCGTACGGGTGACGGCATCCTGCTCGGTGAGTGCAACCTGCCGCACAAGGACCAGAAGACCTTCTTCGGCGGCAGCGACGGTGACGAGCTCACCATGCAGTTCGACTTCATCGGCATGCAGAACCTCTACCTGTCGCTCGCGCGTGAGGATGCGCGGCCGTTGGCGCGTGCGCTGAAGCGCAGGCCTCAGGTGTCCGAGACCTCGCAGTGGGCGACCTTCGTGCGCAACCACGACGAGCTCACCCTGGACAAACTCAGCCCCGACGAGCGCGACGAGGTGTTCGCCGCCTTCGGCCCAGACCCGGACATGCAGCTCTACGGTCGTGGACTGCGTCGGCGGCTGCCGCCCATGCTGGACGGCGACCCGCGCCGGATCCGGATGGTCTACAGCCTGCTGTTCTCCCTGCCCGGCACGCCGGTCCTCTTCTACGGCGAGGAGATCGGCATGGGGGAGAACCTGGACGTGCCCGGCCGGCTGGCCGTGCGTACGCCGATGCAGTGGACCGACCAGCGCAACGGAGGCTTCTCCCGTGCCCGCCCGTCGAGGCTGCGCCGGCCACTGGCGGAGGGAGCGTACGGACCCGAGCACGTCAACGTGGCTGCCCAGCGCAATGACGACGACTCCCTGCTGCGGTTCATCACGCTGCTGATCAAGCGCTACCGCGAGTCACCCGAGCTCGGCTGGGCGGACTTCAAGCTGCTCGACCAGCCGCATCGCCACGTGTTGGCCCACGAGTGCGCCCACGACGACCGGCGGCTGGTCGCGCTGCACAACCTCGCGCCGACGGGCTGCACCGTCGCGTTCACCCTCGACGGCTGTGACAGCAGCCACCACCTCGTCGACCTGCTCCACGACGACGGCGACGTCGGGATCGACGACCGTGGCCGCGTCGAGGTCACGCTCGAGGGCTACGGCTACCGCTGGCTCAGGCTGATGTCGGTCGACAGCCGGAGACTCGCCTGATCGTCGCTCAGGCCGAGCCGGCGGGCGCCTGGGTGAGGAGCGGGCGAAGCGGTGTCCGGCTCAGGCCGCGCACGAGCGGTTCGATGACCGCCCGGACCGCCAGGTACGACCCGACCGAGACGATCGCGCCGAAGAGCAGCCCGGCGATGACGTCGAGCGGGAAGTGTGCGCCCACGTACACGCGCGCGAAGGCCATCAGCAGGGCGGCGGCGATCGCGACGGCCCCCAGCCGCCGGCTGACCAGGAGAAGACCGGCAGCGACGGCCCCGGCCATGACCGCGTGGTCGCTGGGGAACGAGTAGTCATGGCTCTTGGCCACCAGCACGAGCGCGTGCGGGTAGACCGTGTAGGGCCGGGACTCGTGGACCCCGTTGGAGAGCGGCTGGTTCAGGCCGACGGCGATGAGCATGCCGATGGGTGCCCACAGCGCTGCGGCCATCGTCCGGGTGCCCGCGATGCCGGTCGCCGTGCCGCGCCGCGCCACCCACCAGCCGAGCAGCAGCAGCCCCGCGAACAGCACCACGCCGTACTTCGCGTAGAGCCGCACCGGTTCGTGCAGCACGGGGGTTGAGGCGGCGAAGTGGTTCATCGAGGTGAACCAACCCGCTTGCAGACTTCTCCAGATCACTCGGTACCAGCTCCACAGGACTCGTCGGACGGGGTCGGAAGGAGGTCACGGTTGACGCCGGTGCGCAGCCACACCGGGTGTCCGCAGACCTCGGCGACGACGCGGTAGTGCGACTCGAGCGCGGCGTCGACGGCATGCTGCGGGTCGAGCCCCCAGGTGTGGAGGTCGTCCCAGCGGACGACCCAGGTCGGTCCGTTCGGCCCGCTCAGGGTGCTCGTGAGCAGCGACAGCTGGGGATCGCGGGTACGGGCCGGGAGGCTCCAGGCGTAGGGGTACCCCGGCGCCAGGCCCGAGGCCTGGATGACGTTGGCGTGCGTGTACGGCACCACGATGGTGTCGCCGGGCTGGGCTGCGGCGGCGATCCACCTGCCGGTGGCATAGGCCCGGCTGGGGTGATGGACCTCGCCCAGGGCCGCCGCCGGAGCGGTGAACGCGGTGACGGCCACGCTCCCGGCGACCAGGAGCTGCGTCAAGCGCCGAGCGCGGGACCGCCGGCTGGCGGCCAGACCGGCCGTCAGGGCCACGCCCGGGATGAGCCCGATCAGGTAGTGGTTCCAGAAGTTGCCGCCACCGGCCACTCCGAACAGCTCGACGCCGACCGTGGCCGTCAGGGCCCACGGCAGCGGCCGCACCGGCCACAGGGCGCGAGCATGGGTGATCGCCAGCTGGGTCAGGAGCACGAGCAGACCGGAGACCACGGCGACCTGCACCAGGATCCCGAGCCGCTGCTGCGGTGCCGCCCAGGACCAGTGCGCCATGACCGAGGCAGCGTCGCTGCGGAACCCGTACATCGCGTAGGCGAGCGCTCCCACGCCGCCGTGGCTCCGTGCCCACAGCAGGCCGGCGCCCACGACGAGGAGCGCTCCGCCACCGAAGCCGGCCATCGTCGCCACGATCGTGGAGGCGCCGTACCTGCGCCGGTTGGCGGCGGTCACCAGCGAGCCGAGGAGGAGGACGCCGGCGAACGCGAGTGCGTCGACGAAGTTCTGCTTCATCAGGACAGCGCCGACGGCCGTCGCGCCGGCCAGGACGGCCCACCAGAGGCGCCGCCGGCTGGTCGAGGACGGCCATGCTGCTCGCACGAGCGCGGCGATCGAGACGGCCACGAGTGTCGAGGCGGCGAGCTCACCGTTGAGCTGCTGGGTGTCCAGCATGGTCGAGGCGCCGAACGCGAATGCCGTCCATGCCGTCCATCGGGCGGCCGACGGGCCGGCGAGCGTGTACGCCGCCGAGGCGAGTGCAGCGACGAGGACGACCGCCAACACGCTGGCGGTCAGGCGCACGCCGTACGGACCGAGGTGCTGGGCGACGGAGAACAGCCCGATCAGACCCGGGGGCCGGTCGACCCAGCTCGGGCCGTACAGGTAGGCCCCCGGCTCCCGCCAGTGCCGGGCGACCATCGTGAAGCCACCTTCGTCGGGGCCGAGCTGCCGGCTCAGCGACAGCAGGTGGACCACCAGGGTGGTCAGGCAGGCCAGGGCGACCGAGTGGCGGCGCAGGAAACCCGACGTCGTGGTCCATCGCGAGGGCGTCGTGCGGCCGTGTGTGTGGGACCTGGCCTTCACCCAGTCGGGAACCGTCGGGGCAGGGGAGGTGGAGCCGCGGAGGTCGGTCTGCGCGCTCACCTTCCCCACTGTAGGTTCCGGACATGACACCAGCCTGAACGGCCGACGACTGCCGGACAGGCGCCGGACATCTCCTCTTCGCGCTGGATGGCCAGATGAGAGGCAGGCCACACGCGAGCCGCGTCACCGGTGCTGGACGATGCGGCGAACGGCCACGAACGTCAGCAGCAGCGCCAGCGCGCTCCAGAATGCGTCTCCGGTGAAGGTGAAGACCAGCGCAGCGACCAGCACCCCCACCGTGGTCAGGACGATCGGCCAGAGTGCCGCTCGGTGCGGCGATGAGAGGAGGGTGGTGACCCGCTGTCCGGCACCGGTGCGCGGCCCGACCTGGGGATTGGTCCGGCCTGGCTGCCGGGCGCGCCACGCCTCACGCAGCCGTACGACGGCTCCGGTGCGCAGGATCGCGTTCTGGTAGACGCGGCCGGCGACACCGACGAGGGCTGCGATCGTGCCCAGCGTGAGGATCGCCGCGGCCGGCGCCTCCCACCAGGAGGTGGCGCCGAGGGCGATCCGACCGGGCATGGCGAGCGGGGCGGACGCCGGGAACAGGGAGAGCAGCCGCGCCCACAGGCCGCCCGGGTTCGCGCCGATCGCAAGCAGGGACGCCCAGTACACCGCCACGAGGACGTACCCCACCGGACCGGCCACCGCCTGGGCGTCCTCGCTGCGAGAGGCCAGTGACCCCAGAGCGCCGTAGGCCATGGCGTAGAGGGCGTAGCCGAGCACGAACCAGACGAGCACCCAGGCGAGCACGCCACCGCTGACGGCCGGCAGGTCGATGGAGTCCACGGCCATCGAGGCGGCCAGGGCCGCCAGCACCGTGACCGCCAGCTGGGCGAATCCGAGCAGTCCGATGCCGACCACCTTGCCGGCGAGCAGCGCCTTGGCCGGCACCCGTGCCAGGAGGACCTCGACGACGCGGCTGGACTTCTCCTCCACGACCCCGGTGAGCACCAGGTTGCCGTAGACCACGATGGCCATCAGCAGGGCCACGGTCACGGCGAGGGCCGCCATCTCGTCGTCCTCGCCGCGCCCCGCCACGGCGCCGATGCGCACGCTCGTGACCGGGACCGGAGCCAGCAGCTCGGCCAGGGTCCCCGGATCCACCCCTGCCGCGGCCGCTCGGCTCTGCACGGTGCTGACCTGGATCGCACTCGTGACCACGGCCTGCAGCTGCGCGTCCGCCTCGCCACGCCACTCGAGCCGGCGTACGTCGACCACGAGGAGGTCGAGATGGTCGTCCCGCAGCGCCTGCTCACCCTCGGACCGGGACGTGAAGTGCTGCACGTGGATCGTGGTGCCGTCGGAGCGACCTCGGCTGGTGAGGACCTGCTCGAAGGCCTCGGACGTCGTGCCGGAGATCCCGACGTCCCTGGTCCGGTCGCCGTCCCCGAGGAGGCCGGGTAGCACCACCATGGCGACGACGACGAGAACGGTGAGCAGAAGGCTGATCCGGAAGCCGCGGGTCCTCGCACGCTCGCGCATCTCCCTGCGGGCGATCAGCCAGGCCTGGCGCACGGTGCTCATCTGCTGACTGCCTCCCGGAAGAGGTCGGGAAGAGAGGGCGGCTGGAAGCTGAACGACATGACGGCGTCGTCGCTCTCCAGCTGTGCGAGGACGGCGGAGATCTCCATGTCGCGCGGCACCCTGAGCCTGGCCGATCCGGCCGTGCTCTCCAGCACCTCCGTCCGGGCGAGTCCGGACCATTCAGGGGGAGTGCCGCTGTAGCGGACCTCCACGATCCGGTGGGGTGCTGCCGCGCGCAGGGCGTCGAGCTCGCCGGCGAGCACGACGCGGCCGTGATCGATGATCACGACGTCCTCGCACAGGTCCTCGACCAGGTCCAGCTGGTGGCTGGAGAACAGCACGGTGACGCCGGTAGCGGCCAGCTCCCGGAGCAGTCCCGCCATAGCGGAGATCGCCAGCGGGTCCAGTCCGGCGAACGGCTCGTCGAGCACGAGCAGGTCGGGCTCGCTGACCAGCGCGGCAATCAGCTGGACGCGTTGCTGGTTCCCGTGGGACAGCTCGTCGACCCGTGCTTCGGCGCGGCCGGACAGGCCCAGCCGCTCCAGCCACCGGTCGGTGAGCCGGGCGACGTCCCGCTCTGTCCGGCCGCAGAGCTCACCGAGATAGACGAGCTGCTCGCGTACCCGCATCCGCGGGTACAGCCCGCGCTCCTCAGGCATGTACCCGAACCGTGCCCTCTCCGCGCCGCTGATCGGCGCTCCGTGCCAGGTGACCAGACCGGCGTCGAGAAGGACGAGCCCGAACACCGCGCGCATCGCCGTGGTCTTGCCGGCACCGTTCGGCCCGAGGAACCCGGTGAGCCGACCGGGACGCGCCTGGAAGGTGCAGTGGTCGAGTGCGGTGAGATCACCGAAGCGCTTCAAGGCGCCGTCGAACTGCAGCATCACGACCTCCGGCACCAGTCTTCCGGCCCCGCTCGGGCCGCCGTAGAGGCAAACGTCCTCGCCCGGACTCGGCCGAGCTGGAGCCGGCGACGCGCGTCCGACAGTGTCGATTCGAATCAGGACGTTCGGCCATGGGCACGGTCACGCTCGGCGCCTACGGTGAGGCGCATTGGGGAGGGCGATGATGTCGGAATTCATGCGGAACACCGACGCGTTCAGCTGGGCGATGGAGCACGACCCTCGGCTGCGCTCGACCGTCGTCACCATCCTCGTCTTCGACCAGTCACCGGACTGGGGCGTCGTCCGGAGCAGGTTCGAACGGCTGGCGCGGACGGTGCCGATGTTCCGGCGCCGCGTGCGCGCGACCGTGCCCCTGGCCCCACCTCGCTGGGAGGACGATCCTGACTTCGACCTCGACTATCACCTCCGGCGCGTCGAAGCACCCGCCCCGCACACGCTCGACACGGTGCTGGACATGGCCCGGCGGGCGGAGATGGCCGACTTCGACCGGGCGCGACCGCTGTGGGAGGCGACGCTCGTCGAGGGGCTCGACGGCGGGGAGGCTGCGCTGCTCGTGAAGATGCACCACGCCCTCAGCGACGGCGTGGGCGCCATGCAGATCGCGATGATTCTCTTCGACCTGGAGGCACATCCGGCCGGTGACCCGCTCGCGCCGGTCGAGCCCGAGACCGTCAGCCCGTCGGCCCCAGGCGGCCTGCGGCAGCTCGCGTCGTACGACGCGCGCCAGCTGCTCGGCCTCTCGGCGACCGTGGTGCGCCACGGACCGCGGCTGGCCTGGGCTGGTCTGCGCCAACCGGTGGGCACCCTGAGGTCCGGGATCGACCTCGCCGCGTCGGTGTACCGCACGGTGCGGCCGATCGCCCGGACCGGGTCACCGCTGATGCGCAAGCGCTCGATGGTCCGCAAGCTCGGCGTCCACGAGGTGCCGCTCGACGGCCTCAGAGCCGCCGCTCGCTCCACCGGCTCCTCGCTGAACGACGCGTTCCTGGCCGGCGTCACGGGCGGCCTGCGCCGCTACCACGAGAAGCACGCCACCGACGTCGACGAGCTGCACGTCACCATGCCGGTCAGCATCCGGTGCGACGGCGACCCAGTGGGCGGAAACCGGATCACGCTGATGCGGTTCGACCTGCCGACCGCGGTGGCGGATCCGGGAGAGCGGATCCGGCGCGTCCACGAGCGCGCCAGCCGGGTCCGCCACGAGGCCTCGCTCCCGTACACGCAGCAGATCGCCGGGGCCTTGAACCTGGTGCCGCGCTGGTACATCGGCTCGGTCCTGCGCCATGTCGACTTCCTGGCCAGTGATGTTCCGGGCATCCCGGTGCGGGTGTACCTCGGCGGTGCCGCGATGCGGTCCCAGTACGCCTTCGGACCCACCATCGGCGCGGCGGTGAACATCACGCTGGTCTCGTACGCCGGCACCTGCTCGTTCGGGATCAACGTCGACTCCGGGGCGATCCCGGACTTCGAGGTGTTCCACGAGTGCCTCGTCGCCGGCTTCGACGAGGTGCTCGCGCTGGCCGGCTGATCGCCGTACCGGAGCGTTGCCGGCCGGCTCGTGTGCGGTTCGCCGGGACGCTACGGTGGTGATGTTTGCGCGGGCGCAAAGAATGAGCGACACGTCGTCCGCCTGATCACCCGTGAGTCCGTTCCCTCGGAGGAAGCGATGACAGAGTCGATGTACCACCCGACGACACCCGAGCAGGCCAGGCGTCGGAAGGAGCTGGCGCCGGACATCCACCGGGCGTTCGAGGCGTTCAGCAAGGCGGTGTTCGCCGAGGGCGCGCTGCCGGAGAAGACCAAGCAGCTGATCGCGGTTGCCGTCGCCCATGTCACGCAGTGCCCGTACTGCATCGACGGCCACACCAAGCTGGCCGTGCGCAAGGGGGCTTCACCCGAGGAGATCATGGAGTCGATCTGGGTGGCGTCGGAGATGCGGGCCGGTGGTGCCTATGCCCACTCCACGCTCGCGTTGGGCGCGATGGAGCACGCCACCGGCCAGGGAGGGGCGAGTCGATGACCGGGTCGACCGGCGTCCGCCACCGGGAGGAGACGGTGGCCCGGCGAGCCGGTGCTGCGGGCGGCCGAGCACTGCATGCGTGCCAACGGCCTGTGGCCCTGGCCGCGTGAGCGCGCCGAGGCAACGGAACCGAACGGCCCGCGGTCACGTCACACGGTGGGTGGTGCGCCGGACTGAGGAGAGTGACGGATGCGGGCGATCGCGGGGCTCTTCCTGGTCGTGGTGCTGACGGCATGCTCGGCGGGCGGAACCGGAGGGCCGAACCACTCACCGGTTTCCCAGGCGCGCACCGGCGAGGCACTGACCAGCGCGCCCGGCCCCTCGTCAGAACCCCGGGCCGCCGACCATCGAGGCTCCCTCACGGCCGGCGAGCGCTCGCTGGCGACCGCACTGGCGCGACGCGCGCAGCGCAAGGTGATCGGCACGTTCATCGGCGCGACGGCGTTCGTGACGCGCGGCACCCCCTTCGACCCCGGTTCGGTCTGTGACGTCGACCGGCGCTTCCTCGACATCAGGTTGGTCTGGAAGGCCGACGCCAACTTCACCCACAGCCACCCACCCGGCTCGCCGTCCGACGGCCCGAGGAAGAGCCTCCTGATGACCGTCGATCCGGCGACGCACGACGTCTGCGAGAGCGGGGCGGCGTACCGGCACGTCGGCGCGAGTGACCGTGAGACGCTGCTGTACGGCGAGTGGCCCGGGAAGGCAGCCGGCCACGCGCGACCCCTGAACGGCCGCAGCGGCTAACGGGACAGGAACGCGTCGATGAACACGCTGGCGATGTCCCCTGGTCGGCGCGCGACGTAGTAACGACCGTGGACCGCGTCGCTGAGCCGCTTGAGAGCCGGTACGTCGGCGTCGGCGCTGATGCCGATGAAGATCAGGTGCACCGGCCGGGCCGGGTCGTACTCCCGCTTGAGGGTGGCGATGGCTTCGGCTTGGCTGATCCGGCTCGATCCGTCTTCAGCCCCGTCGGTGAGCAGTAGGACGGTGTTGACGGCGTCGGGCTGGTAGGTCTTCTGCATGTGCCGGTACGCCGCCACGACGGTGTCGTCGAGCGCCGTACCGCCTTGGGTGAGCTGGGGCAGCCGTTGCATGGTGCTCCGCAGGGCGTCGCGCTGCGTCCCACCCCCGACGGGCTCGTCGAGGCCGCGGATGGCGAGCAGCTCGCGGTAGGGCAACGTCCCGGTCAGGCTGCGGTCGCTGAACGCCCAGGCGCCGATCTGCGCCGAGCTGGAGAACATCTGCAGCCCGGTGGCGGCCGCCTCAACCGTCAGGTCGATCCGGGACTTGCCTCCGGTCCGGTCGTCCATCGATCCGGAGACGTCGAACACGGCCAGGAGCCGGGAGGGGACGGTGAGCACCTTCCAGGTGCGGAGGGTGGACTGCACGGCCGCCGGATCGCGCGCGATGCTCAGCAGGGAGACCGCGCCGACGCCGGCGCCCGCGCCCAGAGGAGCACCCGCGGCGTTGCGGAAGGATGCCTTGCCCAGCAGGCCGACGCCCGCACCGGCGAAGTAGCGCTTCAGGGCGGTGCCGGCCGCGGTGACCCGCGCATCGTCCGGGGCGAACGAGGCGAGTGGGTAGTCCAGCAGCACGGATCCCGTCCTCGGTGTGGTCGCGTACGCCGTGGTCCCGGGATGCTGCCTCAAGTAGGAGAGGAAGGCCTGCTCGGTGACGACGGCGGTCACGGCCGAGCCAGGGGCCGTGACGGCGGTGAAGGCGTCGTCGGCCGTCTTGATCGGAGAGGGCTGGGCGCCGTAGTTCTGCGCCGCCGGCACGATCACTCCGCCGATCTGCTGGTCGGTCGCGTGGGTCGCTGCCCGCTCGCCCTGGACCGACAGCAGCGCCCCGGTGCCGGTCGACGACGTCAGCGGGTCGGTCACGGCGACCGTGCCGCTGCCGAGCGCGGCCAGCCAGGACGTCGGCTGCTCGATCCGGTCTGCGCTGACGAGCACGAGGGGCGAGCTCGCCAGCGAGGCGACGAGCACCTTCGGCCGACTGGTGCCGGCCGAAGTCCGGTCCAGCCAGGCGGACGAGTCCGGGATCCACAGGTCCGGTCTGCCCTGGGTCCCGTTCGCCACCTCGGCCGAGGTCGCCTTCGAGACTGCGAGCGTGACGCAGTCTCCAGCCGACCGAGCGAGTGCCTTCGCGGCGGCACTCACCGTGGGCTCGAGCTCCGGTGTGACCGCCACGCTCACCCGTTCACAACGGCCCGAGGCGTCGCCGTACTGCTGGTAGGCCCAGTAGCCGCCACCGGCGACGACCGCCAGCAGCACTGCGACCAGGACCGGAATCCTGCCGTGTCTGGACAGGTTTTTGTGCCGTGCCGACATGCTGTTCCCTCACTCCCGGCACGCATCCTAGAGCGCCGGAATCGGGACGCTTCGGGCGGAGGGTGACGCTGGCACCTGGCCAGGCGACCGCGGTCCGACCGGGTCGCGTGCTGAAGCGGTCGCCATCGCAGCCACCTCAGCACTCGACTGTCGCCGGACCTGCCTGTGGGTGAGGCTGCTCCGGCTGCTCAACGGTGTGCCCGTTACTGCCGCTTTGCGTGCGCCTGCACGGCCTCGTTGAGGTGCGGCTGGACGAGCTGGACCAGGAGCCCGTGGGTGTCGACATCAGCGGCCGCGATCAAGCCGCGGCCGCTCTCCAGTGGTTGGCCGGCCAGGTCCGTCACGACGCATCCAGCGCTTCGACAGAGTGCGATTCCCGCGGCGAAGTGCACGTTGTCGGTGAGGGTTCCGTCGCTGACGTATGCGGCTCGTCGGCCGGCGGCGACCCAGGCAACGGCGAGGGTGGTCGACAAGACCCGGGGGCCGAAGAGGGCTCGGAACGCGGGATCGCCGATGAGCTGGGGCCCCACGAACGGTACGTCGACCGGCCCGTCACAGTTGACGTCGACGAGCCGAGATTCGGGTGTTGGCCGCACCGGCACGTCGGAGCCGTCGCGGCGGACGAAGACGCCATCGCCATCGGTCCAGAACAGCTCGCCGGTGACCGGGTCGGCAGACACGGCAGCGATGGTCGATGAGCCGTCCATGAGCGCGACGTTGACGGCGAAGAGAGGCGTGTGCGCTGCGAAGTTGAGCGTGCCGCACAGTGGGTCGACGAGCCACCGCCGGGACGTCGAGCCGCGGGCCTCGCCGGACTCTTCGCCGATGCGAGTGTCGGCGGGCCGGGCAGCCCCGATCACCCCGAGGATCGCCCGCTCGGCATCCAGATCGGCCTCGGTGGCGAAGTCGGTGCCGGACTTGAGATGGCGGGTGTGCGCAGTCCCGTAGGCCGCGCGTACGACCGCCGCGCCGGCCAGGGCTGCGGCGATCGCGATGTCCACGTCATGGCCATCGGTTGTCATGGGGCTCATCGTGGAGCCAACCTCTCGAAATGGGGATGAAGAAAGACGAAGGTCAGGAGCCGTGACGGCTCCTGACCTCGAAGAAGAACGTTGGTGCGCCATCAGGGACTCGAACCCCGAACCCGCTGATTAAGAGTCAGCTGCTCTGCCAATTGAGCTAATGGCGCGCGATGCGGAACATTAGCAGCCCCTCGCCGCCGATCTGAAATCGAGGGTCGGGCGGGCCTGCCGGCGTGTCGTTCAGCGTGCGGCGAGCACCGCCTGGGCGGCGTTGTGACCGCCCAGACCGCTGACCGCGCCACCTCGGCGGGCACCGGATCCGCACAGCAGGATCGACGCGTGGTCGGTCGCCACACCCCACTGCTGGGCCGGCGTGGAGAGGGCCTCGCGGTTCGACGCCCAGGGCCAGGACAGGTCGCCGTGGAAGATGTGTCCGCCCGGCATGGCGAGGTCGGCCTCGATCTCCTGGGGGATCTTCGCCTCGATGTACGGCGAGCCGTCGGGACCTCGCAGCACGCAGTCCAGCAGCGGCTCGGCCAGGTGTACGTCGATCGCGGCGATCGCGCGGCGTACCGCCTCGGCCTTGCGCTTCTCGGTGTCGGTGCGGAACAGCGTCTCGGGCAGGTGCAGGCCGAAGTAGGTCAGCGTGTGCGCACCCTGCCCGGCCAGATCGCCCAGGATCGAGGGGTCGGTGAGGGAGTGGCAGTAGAGCTCGCCCGGCGGCTGCTCCGGCAGCCGGCCGGCACTGGCCTCCCGCCAGGCACGTTCGAGCGAGGAGTACTCCTCGGCGACGTGGAAGGTGCCGGCGAAGGCCCGCGTCGGGTCGTCGCCGGACTTGAGCCGGGGCAGACGCGAGAGCAGGAGGTTGATCTTCAGTTGCGAGCCCACCGGCTTCGCCTCGGTCTCCGGTTCCGACCCCATGAGGATGGGCAGCACCCAAGGCGCCACGTTGGCCAGCACCACGCCCGCGCGTACGCCGTGCTGCCGCTGGCCGTCGTGCCAGGTGATCTCCGCGCCGTCGTCGTCGGCGGAGATCGAGCTGACGCCCGCAGACGTCACCAGCTCCGCGCCGGCAGCGCTCGCCGCGGCGGCCAGGGCATCAGTGACCGCGCCCATGCCGCCGACGGGCACCCGCCACTCGCCGGTGCCGTTGCCGACCAGGTGGTAGAGGAAGCACCGGTTCTGGGAGAGCGATGCGTCGTGCAGGCTGGCGAACGTGCCGATGAGCGCGTCGGTCGCGACGACTCCGCGGACCAGGTCGTCGGTGAACCGCTGCTCGATCAGCTCGCCCAGCGGCCGCTCGACCAGGCCTGACCACACCTCCGGGTCCAGTCCGTCGGCCATCTGCCGCGCCGTCACGAGCGGCTCGGTCAGGCTCGGCGCGACCTTCGCTGCCAGCTTGGCCACGTCGGCGTAGAAGGCGCGCCAGGCGTCGTACTCGCGGTCGCTGCCGGTCAGGGCCCGGAACGACCCGCGGGTGGCGTCACCCTCCTCGTGCTCCACGAGGAGGCCGGTGTGCCGGCCGTCGCGCAGCACGGGGGAGTACGACGCGGTCGCCCGTGAGCGCAGCTCCACGCCCAGGTCGAGCTCTCGGGCGATGCTCTCGGGCAGCAGCGAGACCAGGTAGGAGTAGCGCGACAGCCGCACGCCGGTGCCGGGGAACGCCTCGGCGCTGACGGCCGCCCCGCCGAGGTGGTCGAGCCGCTCGAGGACGAGGACGGACAGGCCGGCCCGCGCCAGGTACGCCGCCCCCGTCAGCCCGTTGTGACCGCCGCCGACCACCACGACGTCGTACCTGTCCCTCCGCGCTGCCATGTGTGGAACCGTAGTCCGTTTTCTGCGGTTCGCACCGCATGTCCGTCGGCCACGTCACAGCTCATAACCGAGGGCAGCCTTGCCTCGTTGATCCCGCCGATGCTGGGGGGTGCCGGATGATCAGCCGCTGGAGCGGACCACCGCGGGCGAGGTCGCTGCGATCGTTCGTGATGCGCGTGCTCGTGCCGCGGGTCGCGATGTTCGGGTGCCTGGCCGCGTGCATCGCCCTGGGACACGTGATGGCGATGGACACCTCGGCCCACGCCACAGGACGCGGGCCGGCGGAGGCGGGCATGCATCGCCCGACCTGGCATCCGCAGTACGCCGCGGAGTACCCCGGCTGCATGCCGTCGTACGCGTGGCCCGCCGGCCAGCTGGCGTCGTCGCTGGTCGTCTACAGCTTTCGTGACCAGGTGCGTCGCCGGGTCCCGTTCGCGGCGGCGTGGCGAGCGAACCACGACGCCACCGAGGTCGACGACGTCTGGGTGATCGGCGTGTGCGGCTGAGGGCGGCAACCGGGCCTTGCTGGAATATTCAACTTTCAACTACCGTTGGACCGGTCACCCGACCGAAAGAGGTGGCAGCGATGCCGGCTGTGACCGTTGACGACCTGACCGTGCTCGAGCGCCTGCCGGTGCCGGGCCTGGGCGACACCGTGCGGCCGGTCAGGCAGGTGATCGACGCCCCGTCCGGCTACGAGGGCGAGGGCTTCCCGGTACGCCGCGCGTTCGCGGGCGTCGACCTGCGCGATCTCGACCCGTTCGTCCACATGGACCAGATGGGTGAGGTGGAGTACGCGCCCGGTGAGCCGAAGGGCACGCCGTGGCACCCGCACCGCGGCTTCGAGACCGTCACCTACATCATCGACGGCGTCTTCGACCACCACGACAGCCACGGTGGCGGCGGCACCATCACCAACGGCGACACCCAGTGGATGACCGCCGGCAGCGGCCTGCTGCACATCGAGGCACCGCCGGAGTGGCTGGTCCAGCAGGGTGGCCTGTTCCACGGCATCCAGCTGTGGGTCAACCTCCCGAGCGACGCGAAGTGGAACGCCCCGCACTACCAGGACATCCGGTCCGCGCAGGTCGGTCTGGCCACCTCCGGTGACGCCGGCGCGCTCGTGCGCGTGATCGCCGGGCAGGTCGGCCGGGTGCGGGGCCCGGGGTCGACCTACACGCCGATGACGATGGTGCACGCGACCGTCGCAGCGGGTGCCCGGCTGGACCTCCCCTGGGACCCGGCGTACAACGCGCTGGTCTACGTGCTGTCCGGTCACGGCACCGTGGGTCTGGAGCGACGGCCGCTGCGCATGGGCAACCTCGCGGTGCTCGGGGCGGGCGACTTCGTCGCCGTGGAGGGATCGACGCGCCACGACAGCCGTACGCCGGACCTCGACGTGCTCGTGCTGGGCGGCCGCCCGATCCGCGAGCCGGTGGCCTGGGCCGGACCGTTCGTGATGAACACCCGGGCCGAGGTCATGCAGGCCTACGAGGACTTCCAGAAAGGTCGGCTGGGCACGATCCCGGCCGAGCCGATGCCGAGCGTGCACGGCGCGCCGACCACGCTGCAGGAGGGCTGACTCGGAGGTCCGGCGAGCGCATCCGGAGAGAAGCCCCGCGCGCTCGCCGTGGCTGACCTACCGTGGTGGTGTGGACGAGGTGCGCACACCTCTCGGGGACGAGGGTCGGGCCCGGGAGGCGGACGCCCGGCTGCTGTTCGCCCTCTTCGACCAGCTCCCCGCGATGATCGCCTACTGGGATCGCGACCTGCGCAACGTCGTCGCGAACCAGGCCTACATCGAGTGGTTCGGGTTCACCCCCGAGCAGATGCGTGGCGTCCACATCCGTGAGGTCCTCGGCGAGGAGGTCTACGCCAAGAACCGGCCGCACATCCTCGCCGCGCTCGAGGGCCAGGAGCAGCTGTTCGACCGCACGCTGGTCGACACGTTCGGGCGGACCCGGCACACGCAGGCGTCGTACGTGCCCGACATCGTGGGCGGCAAGGTGCGTGGTTTCTTCGTGCTGGTCACCGACGTCACCCCGCGCGTCGAGGCGCAACAGGCCATGGACGAGGCGCAGAGCCTGGCCCGTCTGGGGAGCTGGTCGTGGTCGCGCAAGACGGGTGAGATCACGTGGTCCGACGAGCTGTACCGGATCTTCGGGGTGGATCGGACGACCTTCGTGCCGACCATGGATGCCTTGATGGAACGCGTGCATCCCGACGACGCTGCGGAGATGAAGGCGGTCCGTGACCAGGCCACGGTCGAGGGCCGGGAGTACAGCACGCACTACCGCATCTGCCGACCCGACGGCACGGTGCGTGAGATCCACAGCCGTGGACGGCCGACGCTGGACGCCGACGGCGTGACCGTGCGGCTCACCGGCACGGCCCAGGACGTCACCGAGGCGAACGAGGCGGCCCGGGAGATGGCCCGGGTGAACGCCGAGCTGCGCCAGGTGAACCAGCTCAACGCCGACGTGTTGGGCATGCTCGGCCACGACGTCCGGTCTCCGCTCACCGTGATCCTGGGCTACCTCGAGGGCCTCGACGAGGACTGGCACGAGACGTCCGAGAGCGATCGGCGCGACCAGATCGCCGTGATCCGGTCCTCGGCCGCCAAGCTGCGCGCCCTGGTCGACGACATCCTCGCGCTGGCCACGCTGGACTCGGGGAACCTCAGCCCCAGGCTGGCCGATCACGGTCTCGGTGGGCTTGTCCGCGAGGCCTTGGAGGAGGTGCCCGGCGCCGCTGCAATCAAGCTGCACGACGGAGGGGTCCGCGCCCGATGCGACGCCTTCCACGTGCGCCAGATCGTCGCGAACCTCGCCGCCAACGCCGTCCGGTACGGCGCCGCACCGATGACCATCGCGGTCTCGGAGAGGGACGGCCTGGCCCGTGTCGTGGTCGCCGACCACGGTCCGGGCGTGCCCGACGACCTCGTGCCCCACCTCTTCGAGCGGTTCAGCAGGGGCTCGTCCCAGCTCACCGCGAGCTCCGGCTTCGGCCTGTACATCGCCCACCGCCTCGCGGAGGCCAACGGCGGCACGCTGTCCTACCGGCCGGGCTCCGATGGGTGCGGTGCCGTCTTCACGCTCACCCTTCCGACCTGCGAGTGAGGGGAGCCTCCCCTGGTCGACCGGGTCGCCCGGTCCAGCGGTCGGGACGGAAGCCCCTGACGAGGCGCCTGCTCGGCTCCCTAGGCTCTGGGCATGGGAGCGGCCGGGGAGAGGCCGAGACAAGTGTCCGCCGTCGAGCAGGACCGGCTGCTGCACGCGGTCCTCGACCACCTTCCGGCGCTCATTTCCTACTGGGACCGCGACGTGCGCTGCGTGCTCGGGAACCAGACCTTCGTCGAGTGGTTCGGGCTCGATCCGGACCAGGTGCCCGGCATCCACCTGCGCGACGTGCTCGGCGAGGAGGTGTACCTCCTCGACGAGCCGGTGATCGCCGGGGTGCTGGGCGGAGACCACCAGGACTTCGACCGTGCTGTCACCGACGGCCTGGGTCGTGCGCGGGTCGCCCGTGTCGCCTACGTCCCCGACATCGTCGACGGCGAGGTGCGGGGCTTCTTCGTGCTGGCGACCGACGTGACCGCCCGCGTCGAGGCGCAGCGCGCGATGGACGAGGCCCAGAGCCTGGCTCGGGTGGGCAGCTGGGAGATGGTCCTCGCCACCGGCGAGATCTGGTGGTCCGATGAGCTGTACCGGATCTTCGGCTACGAGCCCGGGAAGACCACCCCCAGCCTCGACGCTCTTCTCGCCCGGCTCGATCCCACCGATGTGCCTCGCGTCGTCGCTGCGCGGGAGCGTGCGGTCCGGGAGAAGACCGAGTACCACGTGGAGTACATGATCCGGCTGCCGGACGGATCCGTGCGGGAGATCCAGAGCCGCGGCCGGCCGGTCCTCGACGCACAGGGGGGTGTCGTCCGCCTCGCGGGTGCCCTGCAGGACGTCACCGAGCTGAACCAGGCCACTCGGGAGCTGATGCGCACCAACGACCAGCTGCTGCAGCTCAACGAGCTGAACTCCGACGTGCTCGGCATGCTCGGGCACGACGTTCGTGGTCCGCTGACGGTGATCCTGGCGTACCTCGAGGAGCTCGAAGAGCAGTGGACCGCCACGGCCGAGGAGATCCGGCGCGCTCACGTCGCCGCCGCGCGGGCCGCCGCGGGGAGGTTGCGGACCCTCGTGGACGACATCCTTGCGCTCGCGTCCGTGGAGACCGGCACGATCGTCGCCGAACCCTCGGACCACGACCTGACGGTGCTCGTCGTCGAGGCCCTGAGCGAGGTGCCCGGACACGGCGACATCTCACTCGAGGGAGATCGATACCTCAAGGTCTGGTGCGACGCGTTCCAGGTGCGGCAGGTCATCGCGAACCTGGCCAGCAACGCTCTCCGGTACGGCGCCCCGCCGGTCGTGGTCTGCCTGGCGCCCGGCGACGACACGGCCATGGTGACGGTCACCGACCGCGGGCCCGGCGTACCCGAGGAGCTCGTGGACGACCTCTTCGACCGGTTCACCCGCGGACCCGGTCTGCACGCGTCGCGCGGCTCCGGCCTCGGGCTGTACATCGCCCGCCGGCTGGCAGAGGCCAACCGGGCGACGCTCACCTACGAACGCGGCGAGGACGGCCGGGGCTCGACGTTCCGGTTGACCCTGCCCCGGTTCGGATGAGGACGGCCGGGAAGACGACGATCCCCCGCGGCGACCAGGCGCTGCGGGGGATCGGCTCCTTGGGGTGAGTGACGGGACTTGAACCCGCGACCACCTGGACCACAACCAGGTGCTCTACCAGCTGAGCTACACCCACCATGAGGCCCCGGACGCGTGCCGCCGGGGCCGAGACGGAAGTGTACTAGTTCTCGGCGGCCTC
>DATAKN010000036.1:0-5728 GCA_036261595.1 Marmoricola sp. | reverse complement strand
GATCAAGGACGACCTCTCCACCTGGCTCAACGTGAAGCCGATCGACCTCTTCGTGACCAGCACCCACGACGAGTACCACTCGATCGCCGACGACCACACCGGCTACGTCTTCACCACCCGCGAGGCGATCCTGACCGGCCTCCCGCGGTTCGACCGGCTCCGGCGGCTGGGGGAGCAGGTGGCTCCGCAGGACCGCAACCTCGTGCTCGTCGCGCCCACGTGGCGCAGCTGGCTGACCGGCGACATGGACGTCGTCTCCCAGCTGCGCGAGGTGACCCCGCAGGCCCTGGAGTCGGAGTTCATGCAGCACTGGCTGCACGTGCTCACCTCCGACCGGCTGCGGAAGGCCGCCGAGGAGCAGGGCGCCGAGATCGGCTTCCTCCCGCACCCCAACCTGCAACCGCTGCTGGACCAGCTCGACCTGCCGGCGTGGGTGCGGCCGCTGACCTTCGACGACAACGACGTGCAGGAGCTGTTCGCCCGGGCGCGCGTCCTGGTCACCGACTACTCCTCGATGGCGTTCAACACCGCCTACCTGGACCGCCCGGTCGTGTACTTCCAGTTCGACCGCGACCGCGTGCTCGGCGGCGAGCACGTGGGCAGCAGCGGCTACTTCGACTACGAGCGCCTCGGCTACGGGCCGGTCGTGCTCGATCGGGAGGAGGCCGTGGACGCTGTGGTGACCGTCCTCGTGGATGGGCTGGCGCCGGAGTACCAACGCCGGATCGCCGACGCCTTCCCGCTGCGCGACGGCAGGTGCTGCGAGCGGGTGACCGAGGCGGTGCTCGCCTCGACCCGCACGGTCACCGTGGTCCCGGCAGGGCGCTGACCGCCTCGAACACCCGGCGGCAGCACTGCCCGTCGCGCTCGGGGAAGGCGGCCGCCATCCGCTCGGCGTACGGCGACGCAGGGCCGGGCCCGTGGTCGAGGGCCGCGACGATCGCCGCCACGGCGTCGTCGGGGGTCGTGGTCACCGGCCCGAAGCCGTCCCGCCCGCGGTCGAACCAGCCGGGCCGGCCGAGGTGCGCGCCACCCAGCGCGAAGTCGCGGTCGAATTGGAAGTACACGACCGGGCGCTCGACGTACGCCGCGTCGAAGGCGATCGAGGAGTAGTCGGTCACGACGGCGCGGGCGCGGGCGACGAGCTCGGGCACGTCGCGGCGGTCGAGCACCGTGACGTGCTCGGGCAGCCGGTCGGTCGGCAGCGGCAGGTCCGGATGTGGCAGGAACCCGAGCGTCAGGCCCAGCTCGCGGCACCGGTCGGCCAGGACCGGGGAGGCGAGCACCTCGGTCCACTGCCGCACGAGGTCGGAGTCTGCGGTGGCGCGCCCCTGCAACCAGCGCCGCCACGTGGGCGCGACCAGGACGAGGTCGCGCGACTCAGGCCGGTATGCCTCCCCGACCCGGAGGAGGCGGTCGAAGCGCGGCAGTCCGGTGACCCGCACCTCCTTCGTCGTGAACAGGTACGCCGACCCGTCCCCCGCGATCGCCGCCTGCTCGCCCGGCGTGCTGGTCACGAGCAGGTCGATCGGCTTGCTGCCCAGCCACCCGGAGAGGTCGTCGGCGATCACACCGTGCTGCAGGAAGGTGAACCGCCACGACGGTGCGGTGAACTCCGCGACCTCCGGCGGCCGGACGATCTCGTCGTCGGCGTACGAGGACAGCAGGTGCACGCAGTGCGCCATCAGCACCCGCCACTCCAGCGAGCCGTGCGCGACGACCCGCTTGCCGTGCTCGCGCCGCAGCCGCGCCCAGTCCGGCGAGCTCTCCGACAGCACGAACCAGGCGTTGACGCTCGGCTGCTCGGCGCGCAGCCACGCGAACAGCGCCTCGCCGTTGTCGCCGGCCGCGTCGACCCGGTCCATGAGCACCCAGGCGTCGGCGTACTTCCTCGCTGCGGACGCCTTCGCGGCCCGGTCGCGGGCCTTCCGGCCCAGGTCCGTGGTCGGCTGCGGCTCGGCGCGCGCGGCCTGCTGGCGCGCCTGACGCGAGGGCGACCCGGTGAGCTGGCGTACGTCGCGGGGCAACACCCGGTCGATCTCCCGGTGACGGCGCTCGAACGAGACCTCGGCCCAGCGCCCGTCGAGGCGCACGCGCAGGTCGGGACCGAAGCGCACCCACAGGACCCGCTCACGCACCAGCACCCGACCGAACCAGCCGAGTGCGCGGGTCTTCGCGTGCACCGGTCCGGTCGGCGCCTCGCCGTTGTACACCCGCTCCTCGGGAGCCTCGCCGGTGAAGAAGTACCGCACCCGGGCCAGCCGCTGGTCGGCGTCGAACGTGTCGATCCAGACGCTGTCCTCCTGCCACGTGTCGCCGAGGGCGCCGTGGCGCAGCGCGACCTGGTGCTCCGGGGTGGACCCGAACTCGAGCCGCGGCAGCACCCGCTCGAGGTCGCACGCCTCCAGCACGCGCCGCAGCGCGGCGTGGAAGGCCTCGGTCTCGGGCCCGGTCGCGATCACGGGCATCCGGCTGACGTCGTACGCGACCAGGTAGCCGAGCATCTCGTAGCAGAGGAAGTGCTGCAGCCACAGCGGCACCCCGCCGTGCCGCAGCCGCGCCTCCTCGACCACCGCGAGGTAGCCGAACTCGAACACGTCGGTGTAGCGCCGTGGGTCGAGCATGCTGCGTTGGAGCGAGGAGGACTGGTCGGCCCGCTTGCGGTAGTGGTAGCGCGTCGAGCCGATCAGTCCCACGCACGGGCGCCCGCAGCGCAGCAGGTACGTCGAGCAGAAGTGGCCGTCCTCGAAGTTCGGCCGGATCCGGTCGTCGAACCGCACGTCGTGCTCGTGGAGTAGGTCCAGCCGGAAGAACGCCGCGGGCGCGCTCCCGTGGAACGTCGACTCGGCCAGGTCGAGGTCGGCGAGCCGGTCGTAGGTGAACATCCGCCGCAGCGGGTGGCTGTTGGTCACCTCACCCGTGGTGTCGTTCCAGATGACCCGATGGGTGGCGACCATGACGGTCTCCGGGCGCTCGGACAGGAACGCGTCGACCGTGCTCAGGTAGTCGGGGTCCACCACGTCGTCGGGATCGGGGAAGGTGACCCACTCACCGCGCGCCACGGCCAGCCCGGCGTTGCGGGCCGCGCCCTGTCCGGCGTTCGGCTGGCTGAGCACGCGGACCAGGTCCGGGCGCCGCTCGGCCCAGGCCTGGAGCACGGCCAGCGAGTCGTCGGTCGAGCCGTCGTCGACCACGATCACCTCGACGCGGGCGAGGTCGAGGTCCTGTCGCTCGATCGAGGCGATGAAGTCCGGGAGGTAGGGCGCCACGTCGTACACGGCGCTGACGATGCTGAAGCGCGGTCGGGCCGGTGCGCTCACCGCGTCGCCTCCTGGTCCTCGGTCGGGTGGGCCGTTCGAAGCATAGAGAGCCCCGCTGGCCCGGCCCTCAGTGCGCGGCCAGCGCCTTGGTGACGATCGGCTCCAGGTACGGCGCCAGCGTGCGGGCGTAGGTCGCGGTCAGGTGCGTGGCGTCGAAGTAGGTGATCACGCCCCCGGTCACCGCGGTGCAGGTGGTGGGACCGCAGATGTGGTCGGTCAGGTCGGCGAAGGTGATCAGCGGGCTGTGCACGTCGTGCACCGCCTGTTGCTCGGGGGCGTTCGGCAGCCAGCTGCTCCGGGTGCCGTCGCAGGCCTGGTAGGAGCTCTGCTTCTCCGCGACGCAGTCCGGCACCGACTGCCCGGGCGCCGGGGTGTCGCGGAGCACGACCGTGCGGATGCCCGCATCGCGCCAGGCCGCGAGCACGGACGCGTAGCCCTCGCGGTACAGCTCGTCGCTGCTCTTGCCGGCGGTCGGCTGCGCCCCGACCGAGATCCGGTTGGACATCACGACCAGGTCCGGGTGGAGCGCGACGACCCGCTGGGTCGCACGGTGCACCCACCCCAGGCACGAGGTCGCGTTCGCCGCGGTGTCGAATTGCTGGCGGGTGTCGGCCAGCGCGCACCGCGACGCCAGGATCGTGGTGATCTTGAAGTGCTGGTCGTGCGCGACCTGCTGCAGTGCCGGCAGCCACTGACCCGCGTGGGAATTGCCGACCAGCAGGACGTTCTTGGTCGACGTGGTGTCGCCGAAGGTGCACTCCTTCTCGGGGAAGCCCGGCTGGTAGGACCAGCAGTCGGTGCCGTTCGCCTGGTTGTCGTAGGCGTCGGACTTGTCCTGGGCGGCCTCGATCGGCGCGGGCACGACGTCGGCGTAGCTGACCCGGGGGCAGGAGTCGGGATGGTCCAGCGCGCGCGACCCGAAGCACGGGTCCTCGCCGGCCAGGCCGCGGGCGAGCACCGCCGCAGCCCGGTCGCTGCGCTGCTGGACCTCGAGCAGCTGCAGGCCTGCGAGCGAGATGACGACCACCATTCCCGCGGTGGCGAGCGCGAACGGCTTGCGCAGCGGCACGCCCCAGCGGGCCGCCCGGAACCGGTCCTCGACGAGCAGCTTGGTCACCCATGCCAGCAGCAGCGTGGTGGCGAGGATCGCTCCCCGGTCCGGCCAGGTGAGGGCGTGACCGGTGGCGGCCGGGACGAGCACGACCAGCGGCCAGTGCCACAGGTAGACCGAGTAGGAGATGTCGCCGAGCCACTGCACCGGGCGCAGCGCCAGGTAGGGCCCGGGGGAGAGCCACGCCTGCGCGCCCCTGGTCTGGTCGGGCTGGGCTGCGATGACCGCGGCTGTGCCCAGCACGGGCAGGGCGGCCTGCCATCCGGGGAACGGCGTCTGCCCGGTGTACGTCGCGGCGGTCCAGCCGATCGCGAGCAGGCCGAGCCAGGCGAACGGCGTCGCCGTCCACCGGCGGATCCGGCCGGGACGCAGGAGCGTGACCGTGGCGAGCAGGCCACCGATCCCGAGCTCCCACATCCGCGTCGGCGTGACGAAGTACGCCGCCGCCGGGTTGGTCGCGGTCTCGTGGACGGACCAGGCCAGCGAGGCGGCGACCAGCACCGTGAGGCCGGCAAGCACGATCGGAAGCGGGCGGCGCCGGGTCGCCCGAGCCAGCAAGCCGAGCAGCAGGATCAGCACCGGCCAGACGAAGTAGAACTGCTCCTCGACCGACAGCGACCAGAAGTGCTGGACCGGCGAGGGGGCGTTCTCGGCCGCGAGGTAGTCGACGGCGTCCCGGGCGAGCACCCAATTGACGACGTACAGGGCGGCCGCGCGGCCCTGGCGTGCGGTGTTCGCCCACTGCGTCTCGGGTGCGACCAGGCGTGAGGCGACGAGCGTCACCGCGAGCACGAGCAACGACGCGGGCAGCAGTCGGCGCACCCGCCGGCTCCAGAACACGCCGAGGTCGCGGGGGCGGGCGGGCATCCGCTCGAGCAGGTGCAGCGTGATCAGGAAGCCCGAGATCACGAAGAAGACGTCGACGCCCGTGAAGCCGCCGGTGAGGCTGTGCGGGGCGAGGTGGTAGACGAGGACCAGGGAGACCGCGATGGCGCGGAGTCCCTGGATGTCGGTCCGGACGGCCCGCTGGCCGACGTCGTTCGCTGGAGCCTGCATCCGCTCGTCTCGTCGGGGATCGGTCTCGGCGCATCGTACGCGGCCGTCCTGAGTGGCCCGACCCCGGCGACCCAGCCCATGTGACCCAGCCCACCCGCGAGACGGGTTCACGGGGGTCACGGGCCCGGCGTACGCTCGATGGCGTCATTGAGTAGTCCGGTACCCGCGAGGGACTGGAACGAAAGGCGATCAGATGACCCGCATCGGGGTTGTGGGTGCCGGCCGAGTCGGCGCCGTCCTC
>DATAKN010000274.1:0-4127 GCA_036261595.1 Marmoricola sp. | reverse complement strand
CAGCGTGCGGTACGCGTCGGAGAGGTAGCGCAGCAGCAGGCCCTCGGACCGGGCGATCTTGTGGCGACCGACGAAGTCGGTGAACCCCATCCCCTGCTCGTACATCTGCCGCACGACCGACTTGGGGTCGAGGGCGTCGATGGGCAGCCAGGGGTGGCTCTGGCGGTAGGTCTCGAACATCGGCTCCAGCAGGTCGGCCAGCGGCTTGGGCCAGCTGACCTCCTCGAGCAGGGCCATGCGCTCGTCGTACTCGAGACCGTCCGCCTTCATCTCCGCGATCGCCTCGCCGCGCGCCTCGTGCTGCTGGGCGTAGAGGATCTGGCGCGGTGGGTCGAGCACCGCCTCGATCACCGACACGATGTCGAGTGCGTACGTCGGTGCCTCCGGGTCGAGCAGGTCCAGCGCCGCGATCGCGAACAGCGCGAGCGGCTGGTTGAGCGCGAAGTCCTCGGGCAGCTCGACGGTCAGCACGTAGCGCCGGCCGAACTCGTCGGGCTCGTCGAGCCGCTTCAGCACGCCGTTGTGCACCAGGCCGCGCGCCAGCCGCAACGCCCGCCGGGCCAGCTTGAGCTGCGTACGCCGATCCTCGTGGTTGTCCATCAGCAACCGCCGCAGCACCGGGAACGCGTCCTCCTCGCGCGCGGCGACGTTGACCAGCATCGCGTTGTCGACCAACATGTGTGACCGCAACGGCTCCGGCTCGCCGGCGACCAGCTTGTCGAAGGTCTTCTGGGTCCACACCACCGTGCCCTCGGGCGGCTTCTTCAGCTGCGCCTTCGAGGCCCGCTTGGCCCGCTTGGCGTCGCTCATCGCAGCGTTCTTCGCCGCCGCCTTGGCCTTGGCCAGCTCGTTCTCGATGACGTGCTCGGGCGCCTGTACGACGACGTACCCGTTGGTGTCGAAGCCGGGCCGCCCCGCACGGCCGGCGATCTGCAGGAACTCCCGCGTGCGCAGCACCCGCTGCTTATGCCCGTCGTACTTGGCCAGCGCCGTGAACAGCACCGTGCGGATCGGCACGTTGATGCCCACACCCAGCGTGTCGGTGCCGCAGATCACGGTGAGCAGGCCTTCCTGCGCAAGCTGCTCGACCAGCCGGCGGTACCGCGGCAGCATCCCGGCGTGGTGGACCCCGATCCCCTGGCGCAGCAGCCGCGACAGCGTCTTGCCGAACCCGGCCCCGAACCGGACGCCTTCGAGCCGCTCCTTGAGCGCATCCTGGGCCGGTGGTTGAGGCGCGAGCTTGCGAGCCTCGAAACCACTGAGCTTGCCGAAACCACTCTTCAGCAACGACCCGGCGTGCTCCACCGCGCCCGCCTGGGTGAAGTGCACGACGTACACCGGCGCCTGCCCGGTCTCGACGAGCTCCTTCAGCGTGTCGTCGAGCGGTTCCAGCGACCAGGTGAAGTGCAGCGGCACCGGTCGCTCGGCCCGGTCCACGATCGCAGTCGCCCGCCCGTTGCGCCGGGTCAGGTCCTGGCCGATCTCGCGGACGTCCCCGAGCGTCGCGGACATCAGCACGAACTGCGCCTGGGGCAGCTCCAGCAACGGCACCTGCCACGCCCAGCCGCGCTGGGGGTCGGCGTAGAAGTGGAACTCGTCCATGATCACGAGCCCCACGTCGGCGGTCGCGCCCTCGCGCAACGCGATGTTGGCCAGCACCTCGGCGGTGCAGCAGATGATCGGAGCGTCGGGGTTCACCGACGCGTCGCCGGTGAGCAGTCCGACGTCCGCGGCGCCGAACACCTCACAGAGCGCGAAGAACTTCTCGCTGACCAGCGCCTTGATCGGCGCGGTGTAGAACGACACCCGCCGCTCGGCCATCGCCGCCATGTGCGCCGCCGTCGCGACCAGCGACTTGCCGGACCCGGTCGGTGTGGCGAGCACGACATTGTTGCCCGAGAGGACCTCGAGGATGGCCTCTTCCTGGTGCGGGTAGAGCTGCAGCCCCTGCTCCGCCGCCCAGCCCAGCACGCGCTCGTACGCCGCGTCGCTCACCGCGCCACCAGGCCTGCCGGAACGCCGCCTGCCGTGTGGTCCATGTCGTGACCGTATCCAGAGCGCCACAGGCAGTGGGGGTCGACGGTCCGGAGCTCCCGCGGACCAGCAGCGTGCCGATCACGCGCTCGTCTCGTTGGTCCAGGAGTGAGATCAGCCATTGACCGGCGCCCGGGGACTTCGGAACGTAGCCTTGCTCCTCTGCCCGCCGCCGATCTCGGGAGGACCCATGGCTGAGCTCGTCGTCGAAGCGCGCTGCGACCAGCGCGACGCCCTCCGCGTCTCCGGTGAGCTGGACCTCGCGACGGTCGACCAGTTCTCCACCCGGGTGAGCGGCGCACTGGACGCCGCAGCGACCGCCCTCGTGCTCGACTTCGGTGGGGTGACGTTCGTCGACTCCACCGGCCTGGGCTCGCTGGTCCGCCTGCAGGACCATGCCCGACAGAGCGGCAAGAGGCTGGACCTGATCCACGTGGGCCGCCAGGTCCGACGCGTGCTCGACCTGACCGGCCTGTCTCCGCTGTTCCCCGACCCGGGGCACTGAGCCTTGGTCCAGACTCACGGGTCTGTCGCCGCGGCCGGGGCCGGCGGAGCGCAGCGTGCTGTCCCGCAGCAGGGCTCGACGACGCCCGGCGAGGCCACATCACCCGTCGACTCACCCGCCATCGACCACGGATGGAGGCGCCGCCCGTGGCGGGTCCCCGCCATGATCGCGATCGTGGGCTTGGCACTCACGGCGGCGGCCGTGCTGGCCGCGATGCGCGTCGACCGCAACACCGAGCAGCGTCTGCTCGACGGCCAGACCCGCCAGGCCGCGACGGTGCTCTCGACGGCGATCATCACGATCCAGCAACCGCTCGATGCCACTCTGGCGGCCCAGCGTGCCGCCCAGCCGGCTGGATCCGCAGCGCCGTTCGAGCAGGTGATCACCGAGCAGGTGGGCCCGGGCAAGATGTTCCAGAGCGCTTCCCTGTGGCGGCGGCAAGGTGGCCGTCTGGAGCAGCTGACCACGGTCGGCGTGCGCCCGGCCATGCGACCGCACTCGCCCACCACCCTGGCCTACCTGCGCCACGCCTTCGACACGCCGAGCACGACGGTCCGGCTGATCACGCTCGGTCACCGCTCGGGCGTCGCCTACGCCCGCGCCGACCCGGCCAGCGGCTGGCTCGTGTGCGCCGAGCGCGCCCTGCCGGCGAACCGGCGCTCTCCCGTCGATCGCAGCTCCGCCTTCAGCCAGCTCCACTACGCGATCTACCTCGGGCGGACGACGACGAGCAACGCGCTCTCGACCACCGACGTCGACCCGAGGACGTTGCCGTTCCACGGCACCACCTCGCGCCAGACGGTGCCGTTCGGCGACACCGTCCTGACCTTGACGACCACGCCCAGCGGACGGCTGGGTTCGAACCTGAGCGGCGCACTCCCGTGGATCCTGCTGGTCGGTGGTCTGCTGCTGACCGCGACCGCGACGTTGGTGGGCCGTCGGCTCGCCCACGACCGGCAGGCAGCGCAGGAGGACGCCGCGATCATCACCGATCTGTACCAGCAGACCGAGGCCCACTACGGCCAGCAGCGCGAGCTGTTCGTCCGGCTCCAGCGCGCCCTGCTCCCAGCCGCGAACCCGCGACTGCCGAACCTCGAGCTTGCCGCCGAGTACGTCGCCGGCGCCCGCGGGCTCGACATCGGCGGTGACTGGTTCAGCATCATCGAGCTCCACGACGGTCGGTTCGGCTTCGTGGTGGGTGACGTCTCCGGACGCGGCGTGGACGCTGTGGCCGTGATGGCGCGCGCCCGGTTCACGATCCGCGCCTACCTGCTGGAGGACGCCGACCCGGCCCTGGTCCTGGAGAAGTGCTCCCAGCAGTTCGACATCGCGGAGGATGGTCACATGACCACCGCCCTCGTCGGCATCGGCGACTGGCGCACCGGAGAGCTCACCATGGCCAGCGCCGGGCACCCGCCGCCGGTGCTGCTCACCGACGGCGACCCGACGTACGTCGACGTCACGCCGGGTCGCCCGCTCGGAGCCGGCGTCGGACCGTATCCCCTGGCCACCCTCTCGATGCCGCCGGGCGCCACGTTGTTCTGCTTCACCGACGGGCTCGTCGAGCGCCGCGGCGAGGACATCGACA
>DATAKN010000273.1:0-8080 GCA_036261595.1 Marmoricola sp. | reverse complement strand
TGATCCATGTAGCTCTGGTCGTCGCGGCGGGAGTCTGGGGGAAGACCCGCCGGGGTCCAGTTTTCGGACCGGTTCGACCCTAGACCACGAGAGCACCCATGTCGCGCAGGGGGCGCCCTTCGGGGGTGTGTCCTTTTCCGGGCTTTCCGGGCGCTAATCTCCGCCCATGCCCCTCGAGCCGCCGTCCCTGACCCACCTGCGCCTGGAGCGTCCGGCTCCCGGCGTCGCCCGCCTGGTGCTCGACAACCCCGGCCAGCGCAACGCGATGTCGGCCGACATGACCCGGTCGTGGGGCCTCGCGATCGACGCGCTCGCCGGCGATCCCGACCTCCGCGTCGTGGTCGTGACCGGTGAGGGCAGCGCCTTCTGCTCCGGCGGCGACCCGCGCTGGATCGCCGGTGAGCCGGACGCCTCGGTCGACCAGCTCCGCACCCGGATGATCGCGTTCTACCGCGCCTGGCTGGCGATCCGGCGTCTGGAGGTCCCGACGATCGCCGCCGTCAACGGCCCCGCCGTGGGTGCCGGCCTGTGCCTGGCTCTGGCCTGCGACCTCCGGTACGCCGCCACGGGCGCCGTGCTGAGCGCGCCGTTCGTGCGGCTGGGCATGAACCCCGGCATGGCGTCGACGTACCTGCTCCCGAACGTGGTCGGGGACGCCATGGCCAGGGAGCTGCTGATCACCGGGCGGCGAGTTGACGCCGAGGATGCCCGGGCCATGGGACTGGTCTCGCGGGTGTTCGCCGACGAGACGTTCGCCGACGAGGTGCAGCAGATCGCCGAGGGCATCGCATCGACCGCCCCGATCGCGAGCCGCTACACCACGGTGGCGCTGCGCGACGGCGGCCACCGCGACCTCGAGTCCGCGGTGCAGTGGGAGGCCCTCGCCCAGCCGATCACGTTGGCCACCGAGGACCTCCAGGAAGGAATCCGGGCGGCCCGGGAGAAGCGCCGGCCGCAGTTCCGCGGCGTCTGAGCGCGGGTCGAGACTCCACGGAGAAGCCCCCGACCGCCGCCGTTCGGTGCTTGCCTTCCCCTTGCGAGCACGTGCCCGGCGATGGTCGAGGGCCTCGTCCGTCGCCACGCTAGGCGAGGGCCCGGGCGCGGTCAATCGGGGGCCGGACCCGCAGTGGACCAGCTTCTCCACGACCTGTGGACAACCCTGTGGAAACCGTGTGGACAGCGCCCGAACGCTGTGGACGACGAGCCTCGTCCGGGGGCGTTGGGGAGAATCGCCTGCATGGCACCCCGCTCCGCACCCGAGTACGCCGACGGACCGGTCGCGGCCCTGCGCCGGATCGCCTTCCTGCTCGAGCGCACGCGGGCCGAGACCTACAAGGTCAAGGCGTTCCGGGCGGCCGCGGCGACGATCCTGCCGCTGGACCCCGACGACGTCGCGATGCGCGTCCGGGAGGGCACGCTGCGGGAGCTGCCCGGGATCGGCGCCTCGACCGCGGAGGTGATCGCCGACGCCGTCCAGGGCAGGGTGCCGGGCCGGCTGGCCCGCCTCGAGGAGGAGGCGGGCGGCGTGCTCGTCGACGGCGGGGACGGCATCCGGGCCGCCCTGCGCGGTGACCTGCACTCCCACAGCGACTGGTCCGACGGCGGGTCGCCGATCGAGGAGATGGCGTTCACGGCCATGGAGCTGGGTCACGAGTACCTCGTGCTCACCGACCACTCCCCGCGGCTCAAGGTCGCCAACGGGCTCTCGGTGGGCCGGCTGCGGCGGCAGCTCGACGTCGTCGACGCCGTGAACGAGCACCTCGCCCCAGCCCCTGGCGGGCCGGGGTTCTCGCTGCTGAAGGGGATCGAGGTGGACATCCTCGACGACGGCAGTCTCGACCAGACCGACGAGATGCTCGCGGCGCTCGACGTGCGGGTCGCCTCGGTGCACTCCAAGCTGGCGATGGACCGGGACGCCATGACCCGCCGGATGCTGGCGGCCGTCGCGAACCCGTTCACCAACGTGCTCGGCCACTGCACCGGACGACTGGTCACCGGCGGGCGGGGGATCCGCGCCCAGTCGCAGTTCGACGCGCGCCGCGTCTTCGAGGCGTGCGCCGAGCACGACGTCGCGGTGGAGATCAATGCCCGACCCGAGCGCCGGGATCCTCCGACGAAGCTGCTCCAGCTGGCCATCGACATCGGCTGCCTGTTCTCGATCGACTCCGACGCCCACGCCCCGGGCCAGCTCGACTTCCAGGTCTACGGCTGTGCTCGTGCCGAGGAGCTCGGCCTGGACCCGGACCGGATCGTCAACACCTGGCGGGTCGAGCGCCTCGTGTCGTGGGCGCGTGTCGGTGTCGGAGGGTAACTTCTCGGCATGAGCCCGGAGGTGGAGGTGCGTCGATCGCACCGGCGGACGCGCACCGTGTCGGCGTACCGCAAGGACGGCAAGGTCATCGTGATGATCCCGGCCCGGTTCACGCGGGCGGAGGAGACCGAGTGGGTGGACACCATGCTCGGCAAGCTCGCCCGCAGCGAGCAGCGTGCGCGGCGCACCGACGAGCAGCTGATGCGTCGAGCGCACGAGCTGGCGCGCGACTACCTCCACGGCAAGGTCCGGCCGACGTCGGTGCGCTGGGTGTCGAACATGTCCACGCGGTGGGGCTCCTGCACCGTCGGTGACGGCACCATCCGGCTCTCCGACCGGCTGCAGCCGATGCCGGCCTGGGTCTCCGACTACGTGCTGCTGCACGAGCTGGCCCACCTCATCGAGCCGAGCCACAACGCCCGCTTCTGGCACTGGGTGGACAAGTACCCGAAGGCCGAGCGGGCGAAGGGCTACCTCGAGGGCGTCGCCGCGACAGCCCGTCTGGAGCTCGACGCCTGCGGCTGAGTCCGGGGGACCTCGGGCACGTCAGACGTGCTGGCGCAGGCGCTCGCCGGCGAGGCGGATCAGGTCGAGCATGTCCGGCTCGTCGGTCGGCAGGTCGTCGACGCCGAACCACCGCAGGTCCAGCGACTCGTCACTGACCACCGGCTCGGTCGCCTCGCCCAGGCGGGCGAGGAAACGTACGTCGAGGTGCCGCACCGTGCCGCGGGGGCTGCAGAAGCCCACGTCGTGCAGGGACAGATGCACCGGCACCGGGTCGATGAGCAGATCGGGCAGCCCGGACTCCTCGGTGGCCTCGCGCAGCGCCGCGGCGGCGAGCGTCGGGTCGTCGGGCTCGAGGTGTCCGCCGAAGGCGAACCAGCGCCGCGCCTTGCGGTGCAGGTTGAGCAGCACCTGCGCCCCGTCGTGGGAGAGCACGAGCGCACCGGCCGTCAGGTGGTCGGGAAAGCAGGCCTTCGCACACCCGTCGGGGTGGTCGCGCAGGTGCGCGACGTACTGCTCCCGAAGCGACTCCTGGACCGGGTCCGGCGCCGACCAGTTCGAGAGCGCGGTCAGCGCGTCGGCGTGCAGGCTCACTGCTCCTCGTCTGAGTCCGGCTTGTCGCCCGTCTCGCTGTCGAGCAGCTCTGCGATCGCCTGCTCGAACGCCTCGTCGGTGAGGTCCTCGAGCGCCATGTCCTCGCGGAAGCCCAGTGGATCATCGAGGTCCGCAGGCGTCGGCAGCAGGTCGGGGTGAGCCCACACCGCGTCGCGCGCCTCGTGGCCCTGGCGCGAGCGGAGCGAGCCCCACAGTGCCGAGGCGTCGCGGAGGCGACGCGGCCGCAGCTCCAGACCCACCAGCGCGGCGAAGGTCTCCTCAGCCGGCCCGCCGGCAGCCCGGCGACGGCGGATCGCCTCCTGCAGCTTCGCGGCCGCGGGCATCCGCTGTGCGGTGGCCTGGCCGACGACCTCGTCGACCCAGCCCTCCACCAGGGCCAGCGTCGTCTCGAGCCGGGTGAGTGCCGCCTCCTGGGCCGGCGTCTTCTTCGGCTCGAACAGCCCGCCGTTGAGGGCCTCCTGGAAGGCCTCGGGGTTGGTCGGGTCGAGCTGCCCGAGGGATTCCTCGATGCCGGACACGTCGATGGTGACGCCGCGGCCGAAGTCCTCGACCGCAGAGATCAGGTGGTCGCGCAGCCACGGCACGTGGGCGAACAGCCGCTGGTGCGCGGCCTCTCGCAACGCCAGGTAGAGCACGACGTCGTCCTCGGAGACGTCCAGCCCCTCGGCGAACTGGGCGATGTTGTGCGGCAGCAGCGCCGCCTTGCCGGCCGGCCCGAGGGGCAGACCGATGTCGGAGGCGGTGAGCACCTCGCCCGCCAGGCCGCCCAGCGCCTGACCGACCTGCTGGCCGAACATGGCGCCGCCGGCCTTGCTGATCATCCCGATCAGCGGGCCGGCCAGGGCGCGAGCCTCCTCGGGGATCGCCGTTCCCATGGCGCCGACCACGTGCTCGGCGACCGGCTCGACCAGCACGCGCCACACGTCGGTGGTCTGCTCGATCCAGTCCGCCCGGCTCCAGGCCGCGGTGGTGGTGATGCCGGACGGCAGGGTCGTGGTGTCGTCGAGCCAGTGGTCGGCGAGCCGGAACGCGTCGGCCACCCGGGCCTGCGCCGCGCGGTCCGGCGTCGGGTCGGGCTCCTGGGCCGACGTACGCCGCGCGATGTCGATCGCCAGCGGCCAGTTGACCGGACCGTCGTAGGGCTGCATGAGCGCCTGCATCTGGCCCATCAGGGCGCCGAGGTCCATGCCTCCGAGATCGGGCATGCCGCCTCCGCCGAACGCCCCGAAGATCTGCTCGAAGGGAGTGCCCTTGAAGGGGTTGTTCTCGGGGGTCTCGTCAGGGTTGCCCGAGCCGCTGCCGGCGTCGTTGCTCATGCCTCCAAGTTACCGGGCGGGACCTCGCGGTCCTATGGGTCATCAGCGCCCACGCGCTGATGCGCGACGCCGCTGGGGCGCCACGGTGCCGGAAGCCTTAGCCTTGCCGGGTGAGCACGACTCCGACCCGCACCGGCAGCGTCCGGCTGATCGACGTCCGCGAGGAGCCGCTCGACGTCGGTGAGGTGACCGCGGCCGTCTCCGATCCCTCGGCGGGTGGTCTTGCGGTCTTCGTCGGCACGGTGCGTGACCACGACCGGGATCAGGACGTGGTGCTCCTGGAGTACACCGGCCATCCCACCGCGCAGGCGCGACTGGCCGACGTCGCCGCGGAGGTCGCCGCGGAGTTCGACGTGGTGGCGGTCGCGGCCGTGCACCGGGTCGGCAGCCTGCAGGTCGGTGACCTGGCGGTGGTCTCGGCGGTGTCGGCTGCGCACCGTGGCACCGCGTTCGAGGCGTCCCGAGCGCTCATCGACCGGCTCAAGCAGCGCGTGCCGATCTGGAAGCACCAGGTCTTCGGCGACGGCACCGACGAGTGGGTCGACAGCCCCTGACCCGGCCCGTCGCGCGTGTTGGGCCGCCCACGGGGCTGCGCGGTCGGCATGATGTGGTGGTGGAGATCCTGCTCTGGCTGTTGCCGTCGGTCGTGGTGACCTGTGCCGCGATGGCGTGGGTGGGCTGGGTGGGCCGCGAGCGACCCGAGCGCGAGCGGTCCGCGGCCGAGCAGGAGCGCTTCGCGCAGGCCGTGATGCGCCCGGTCCCCGACGAGCGCCGGCGCCCGCGACAGCGCGAGCGCAGCACCGGAGTTGCCCAGCGGCGGCAGCAGCAGCGGCACCCGCTGGACCGCGACCGCACCCGGCGCTCTGCGTAGTTGCCCCTGTTTGAGAGGCTGACGCCATGAGTCGCCGCACGATCGCAGGCCTGCTCGCGCTCGGCCTGCTCGTCGTGCTCGGCACCGCGGCGTGGCGTACGCCGGTGAACTACGTGACCTTCCGTCCGGGACCCACGATGAACGTGCTCGGCAAGTTCGAGGGCAAGACCATCGTCACGGTCAGCGGCCACCCGGTCTACCGCGACAGCGGTGCCCTGCGCATGGTCACGATCTACCCCAGCGGGCCGGACCAGAACATCAGCCTGCTGAACATGGTCTACGGCTGGGCCGACCCGGACATCGCGGTGCTGCCCAAGGACGCCGTCTACCAGCCGCAGGAGACCCGCGACGCCGCCCGTCAGCAGTCCGCGGTCGAGATGACCTCCTCGCAGGACAACGCGACGGCCGCGGCGCTGTCCGCGCTCGGCATCAGCTACCGCTCCGAGGTGACGATCGACAGCGTGCTAGCCGACGGCGCGTCCGCCGGCAAGCTGCAGAAGGGCGACGTGCTGCTCGCGATCAACGGCACGCCGACCCCGGATCCCGCCACGCTCGTGAAGCTGATCGAGGCGATCAAACCCGGTACGCCGACCCAGCTGAGCATCCGGCGCGACAATGCCGAGCGCACGGTCTCGGTCACTACGAAGGCCGATCCGAAGGACAAGTCCACCTCCCGCATCGGCGTGGGCATCCGGCAGACGTTCCGGTTCCCGTTCAAGGTCAGGATCCAGCTGCCGGACACGGTCGGCGGCCCGTCGGCGGGCATGATGTTCGCGCTGGCGATCTACGACGTGCTCACGCCCGGCTCGCTCACCGGTGGCCAGGTGATCGCCGGCACCGGCGAGATCACCCCTGACGGCACGGTCGGCGAGATCGGTGGCATCGGGCAGAAGCTGCCCGCGGCCCAGCGTGACGGCGCGAAGCTCTTCCTGGTGGCCGCTGCGAACTGCGCGGAGGCACTGCGTTCCCACTACGACCCCAAGAAGATGAGGCTCGTGAAGGTCGAGAAGCTCACCGATGCGATCAAGGACGTCGAGGCCTGGCGTGACAACCCGAACGCCGACCTGCCGCGGTGCACGCGATGAGTGACGGGACCGGGCCGGTGACGGACGCCGACCTGCAGGCCGTCGTACGCGAGCTCGAGGCGCACGCCGCGGACTCGGGGTGGGACCGCCCCGAGCGGCTGTTCGCGTTGGTGGAGACCGCCGACCTGGTACGCCGTGAGCCCCAGCTGGCCGACGCGCTCGGGCTGGAGGGGGAGCCGACCGGGCTCACACCGGTCGAGCAGGAGCCGTTGCCGCCCGGGACGAGCCTGGAGGACGTGCTGGCGGAGATCGCCTGGCCGGCCGAGGTGGCCGGCTGCGCCGCGGTCGCCGAGCGACTGGTGCTGCCTCCGGACGCCGACGAGCAGATCCCCGAGGACGCGGCCGACGCCCAGGCGTTCGCGGCGAACCATCCGGACCGCCAGGAGGTGCGGATCGTCGCTGCGGCGCTGCGCGGAGGCGGCTCGGCGTGCGCCCTGCGGCTACGGTCACACGACGACGCCGAGTCGGTGCTGACCAGCCCCGACCTCGTCCCTGGCTTGCTGGCGCTGCTGCACGCCACGCTCGACCTCGAGGAGAATCCAAGCCGATGAGCGACTTCTTCAACGACGACCCCGAGGTACCCCGCCGGCCGATGCCCGCCGGCCACGAGTCGCGCCGTCCGCGTCCGCTGGTGCTGACGCTCGTCGTGCTGGCGCTGCTGCTGATCGGGTTCTCGCTCTTCGCCGGCATCTGGACCGACAAGCTGTGGTTCACCAGCATCGGGTACGGCGCCGTGTTCAGCACGCTGCTGTGGACCAAGATCGCGATGTTCCTCGTGTTCGGCCTGGTCATGGGCCTCGTCGTGGGCGGCAACCTGTGGATCGCGTTCCGGCTGCGGCCGGCGTTCCGGGCGAACTCCGCCGAGCAGGCCAACCTCGACCGCTACCGGGAGGTGATCACGCCGATCCGCCGCGCGCTGCTGATCTCGGTGAGCCTGGTCTTCACGTTGTTCGCCGGCGGTTCCGCTGCCGGCAAGTGGCGCACGTTCCTGCTCTGGGAGCACCGGCAGAGCTTCGGCAAGACCGACACCTACTTCCACAAGGACATCGGCTTCTACGTCTTCACGCTGCCGTGGCTGCACTACCTGGTGAACTTCGCGATCACGGCGCTCATCCTGGGCCTGCTCGCGGCCCTGGTCGTGCACTACGTGTACGGCGGGATCCGGCTGCAGGCGCGGGTCGGCAAGGTCTCGGGCGCCGCGCAGGCGCAGATCTCGGTGCTGCTCGGCGTGCTGGTCCTGCTCAAGGGCGCCGACTACTACCTGGACCGGTTCGACCTGACCTCGCAGAGCGGCCCGCTGATCACCGGCATGACCTACAGCCGCGACCACGCGATGCTGCCGTCGAAGAACATCCTGATGGCGATCGCGGTGATCTGC
>DATAKN010000033.1:0-6028 GCA_036261595.1 Marmoricola sp. | reverse complement strand
CCGGTTGCGCCGCGACTTCGCCGACAAGCGGATCTTCCCCGCGATCGACGCCGTCCAGTCCGGCACCCGGCGCGAGGAGCTCTTGATGAGCAAGGAGGAGCTCGCGATCATCTGGAAGCTCCGCCGCGTGCTCTCGGGCCTGGACGGGCAGCAGGCGCTCGAGCTGCTCCTGGAGCGACTGAAGAAGTCGCAGACCAACCTCGAGTTCCTGATGCAGGTGCAGAAGACCACGCCCACGGCGAGCGGCCAGGAGGCCTGAGCCGGTGCGGACAGGAAGCGCGGAGACCGGCAATCGGCGCATTCTCCCCGATTCTGTCCAGGTCTGTCGATATGCTGAACGCCGATTGAGGGGTTGTTCTCCAAGGGGGGGCGGATGGCACGGATTGTGATCGCGGACGACGATGCGGACATCCGCGAGCTGGTCGTGTTCAAGTTGCGCCATGCTGGCCACGAGGTCCTGCCGGTCGCCGACGGTGCTGCCGCCGTCGAGGCCTGCCTGTCGAACAAGCCCGACCTGGTCATCCTCGACGTGATGATGCCCGGCATGAGCGGTCTCGACGCCGCGCGTGCCCTCCGCGCCGATGACACCATGGCCGGCGTACCCATCATCATGCTGACTGCCCGTGCGCAGGAGCCCGACATCGAGCAGGGCTTCGACGCGGGCGCTGACGACTACGTCGTCAAGCCGTTCAGCCCGCGGGAGCTCGCCTCGCGTGTGGCGGCGGTGCTCGCCCGGAGCAGCTGAGCACATGGCGTCCGCGGCCGGGGGTGGCGGACGCAGCTCGGTCCGCCGGATCCTCGCCGCCTCGGTGGCGACGAACTTCCTGGTCCTCCTCGTGGTGGGGCTCGCGGGAATCGTCGGGACCAGCCGCGCACACGACTCCGTCGACTTCCTCGCGAGCCAGGTGGGCCCGGGAGCGCGGGAGAACGCCCGTGCCCTGCAGGACCTCACCGATGCCGAGACCTACGTGTGGGGCTACGGCATCTCCGGTGAGCCCGCGCTGCACGCCGAGTACGAAGCCGCACGGACGCGCTTCTGGGAGCGGAGCCAGTCGCTCCGGCAGCTGCGGTCGTTCGATCCGCAGCTCGGCCTGCTGGTCGACGACTTCCTCCTCGCGGCACAGAACTGGTTCACGGCGTACGCCGAGCCCCGCGCCACCGGTCCGGTGGGGGTCCAGACGTTCGACGCCAACCGGTTCGACCGCGCCAAGCTGTTGTTCGGCGAGGTCCGCGCCACGAGCCGCGCGGTGTCCGAGCGCATCGACGAGCTGTCGGCGCGCGCGGACAGCTCGTCGAAGGGCGTCCAGAACTCTCTGCTGATTGTGCTGGGTGCCGTGCTTGTCGCCGGCGCTGCGGGCAGCTTGTTGGTGGCCAGCCGGACCGGCCGCATGGTCACCGAACCGCTCCGTGCGCTCGAGGAGACGGCGCAACGCCTCGGCCGGGGTGACCATGCGGCGCGGGCTCCGGTCACGGGGCCGTCGGAGGTCGTCCAGGTGGCGAGCGCGATCAACCGCATGGCCGACGAGAACGACCGCGCCCGCGACGTCGAGTCCCGGGTCGTCGAACAGCTGCGCGCCCTCGACGCGGTCAAGTCCGACTTCGTCTCGAACGTCTCCCACGAGCTGCGTACGCCGCTGACCAGCATCCTCGGCTACCTCGAGCTGCTCGAGGAGGAGATGGACGACCGCTCGGGTGGCCCCGGCCCGGAGATGCTCGACGCGGCCCAGCGCAACGTGCTGCGGCTGGGGGAGCTCATCGACGACCTCCTCGCGCTGACCCGGTCCGAGGCACAGCGCGCGGAGCTGGCGCCGTTGGACCTGGCCGCGCTCACCCGCGACGTGGTCACCGACCTCCGGGTCTCCTCCAGCCAGCACGGCGTGGAGATCCGGGTGGGGTGCCCCGGCGGCGCGGTGCCGATCCTGGGCGACGCCGGTCAGATCGCCCGCGTACTGACCAACCTCGTCAGCAACGCCGTGAAGTTCAGCCAGGGCGCCTCCGAGGTCGCCGTCACCGTCGTGAGCGACGACGGGCACGCCGTCCTGACCGTGCAGGATCACGGCATCGGCATCCCGCCCGAGGAGCTGGACCATCTCGGTTCGCGTTTCTACCGAGCCTCGAACGCCGTCGAGCTCGGCATCACCGGCACGGGCCTCGGGCTGCGCATCGTGCAGGCCATCGTCGAGAACCACCACGGCACGGTCGACCTGCGGTCCGAGCAGGGAGTCGGTACGACGGTGTGGGTGCGCCTTCCGCTGCACGTCCCCGAACCCGAAGGCCGACCGGGCGGGCGCGACCAGCTCGGCGACACCGATTCACCCGACCCCACGCCCGTCGGCTGACCGGGAACATCGAGGCCTCTCGGCTGGTTGACACGGTGTGCCGTCTCTCCGGATTTCTCCACCGGCACCCCGGATGGCACAATCGTTGGTCGGCTCCGGTTCACGCCCGCACCCGCGGGCGACCCGGCGGCTGCGGACCCGAGAGGAAACCATGAAGAAGGACATCCACCCCGACTACGTCGTGACTCAGGTGACCTGCACCTGCGGCAACAGCTTCACGACGCGCAGCACCGCGGCACGGGGCAACCTGCACGCCGACGTGTGCTCCAACTGCCACCCGTTCTACACGGGCAAGCAGAAGATCCTGGACACCGGTGGCCGCGTGGCCCGGTTCGAGGCCCGTTACGCCAAGGCCAAGGACAAGAAGTAGCTTCGCCGAACGCCGGTCACCCGCCGCGGTGGCCGGCGTTCCGCATGTCCAGGGCCGGTACGTCGGAGGAGTGGGATGTTCGAAGCAGTCGAGGGGCTGATCGCCGAGCACGCGGCGCTGGAGGTCGAGCTCGCGGACCCCTCGCTGCACGCCGACCAGGCGCGTGCCCGCCGGGTCAACCAGCGGTACGCCGAGCTGTCGGCGATCGTGCGGACCTACCGTGACTGGCAGCGACTGGGCGACGACGCGGCCGCGGCGCGCGAGCTCGCGGCCGACGACGCGGAGTTCGCGACCGAGGCCGAGCAGCTCACGGCGCAGCGCTCGGAGGTCGAGGAGCACCTGCGCCGGCTGCTGATCCCGCGCGACCCCGCCGACAGCAAGGACGCCCTGCTCGAGGTGAAGTCCGGTGAAGGTGGGGAGGAGTCGGCACTGTTCGCCGGTGATCTGCTCCGGATGTACACCCGGTACGCCGAGCAGCGCGGCTGGGCCACCGAGGTCCTCGACGCGACCGAGTCCGACCTCGGCGGCTACAAGTCGGTGACGGTCGCGGTGAAGGCGAAGGGAACGCCCGCGCCGGGGGAGGCGCCGTACGCGCTGCTGAAGTTCGAAGGTGGCGTCCACCGGGTGCAGCGGGTCCCGGTGACCGAGTCGCAGGGCCGGGTGCACACCTCCGCGGCCGGCGTCCTGGTGATGCCCGAGGCCGAGCAGGTCGACGTGACCGTCGACGAGAACGACCTCCGCATCGACGTGTTCCGGTCGAGCGGGCCCGGCGGGCAGAGCGTGAACACCACCGATTCGGCGGTCCGGATCACCCACCTGCCCAGCGGGATCGTGGTGAGCTGTCAGAACGAGAAGTCGCAGCTGCAGAACAAGGAGCAGGCGCTGCGGATCCTGCGAGCCCGACTGCTGGCCGCGGCCCAGGAGGAGGCCGCCGCGGAGGCCAGCGACGCGCGGCGCTCGCAGGTGCGCACCGTGGACCGCTCGGAGCGGATCCGCACCTACAACTTCCCGGAGAACCGGATCTCCGACCACCGCACCGGCTACAAGGCCTACAACCTCGACCAGGTGCTCGACGGCGCCCTCGACCCGGTGATCGAGTCCTGCGTGGAGGCCGACATGGCGGCCCGGCTCGAGTCCGTCGGCGGGTGAGCATGACCACCGCTCGCGAGCTGGCCCGCGAGGCGGCGGCGCGGCTCCGTGAGGCCGGCGTCGACAGCCCCGACCACGACGCCGCCGAGCTGCTCGCGTTCGTCCTGGGCACCACCCGCCCCGGACTCACGCTGGTCGAGGAGGTCGAGGTGGAGCAGCAGGCCCGGTTCGACGCGCTGGTCGAGCGTCGTACGCGCCGGGAGCCGCTCCAGCACCTCACCGGCAGCGCTGCCTTCCGGTACGCCGAGCTCGCAGTGGGGCCCGGGGTCTTCGTGCCTCGCCCGGAGACCGAGCTGCTGGCCGGGTGGGCGGTCGGGCGGGCCGAGGAGCTGCGCTCGGCGGGGGAGCGGGCACCGGTGGTCGTCGACCTGTGCACCGGGTCGGGGGCGATCGCACTCAGTGTCGCGACGGAGGTCGTCGGTGCCGAGGTGCACGCCGTGGAGCTCGACACACAGGCCGTCCAGTGGGCGGCGCGCAACCTCGCCGGCCACGGGGTCGACCTGCGTGAGGGTGACATGGCTGAGGCGTTCCCCGACCTCGACGGCACGGTCGACGTCGTGGTCTGCAACCCGCCGTACATCCCGCTGACGGCGTACGACGGCGTCGCGCCGGAGGCGCGCGACCACGACCCCGACCTCGCCCTGTGGTCGGGGCAGGACGGGCTCGACGCGATCCGGGTGCTCGAGCGGGTCGCCGCCCGGCTGCTGCGCCCGGGCGGGTGGGTGGGCTGCGAACACGCCGACCTCCAGGGTGAGTCCGCGCCGCGCGTCTTCGCTGCGACCGGCCGCTGGTCCGACGTGCGCGACCACCGCGACCTGGCCGGCCGGCCGCGCTACCTGACCGCCCGCCTGGCCCGCTGAGGACACACGGCGCGCAGACCGTTCGCCCCTAGGTCGGCGGTACTCAGACTCGTCGGGCAGGATGAACCCCGTGTCCACTCGCTACGACGCCACCGACCCTGACCAGCGGGAGTCCGGGATCGCCGCCGCGACCACCGCGATCCGGGCCGGAGAGCTGGTCGTCATGCCGACCGACACCGTCTACGGGCTCGCTGCGGACGCCTTCGACCCGGCCGCGGTCAGCCGCCTGCTCGACGCCAAGGGCCGCGGCCGCGCCATGCCGCCGCCGGTGCTGATCGGCTCGGTGGCCACGCTCGACGCCCTGGCCTCGACGGTGCCGTCCTGGGCCCGTGACCTGGTCGAGCACTACTGGCCCGGTCCGCTGACCATCGTCGTGCGCGAGCAGTCGTCCCTGCAGTGGGACCTCGGCGAGACCCGCGGAACGGTCGCCGTACGGATGCCGCACGATCCGGTCGCCCTGGAGCTCCTGGGTCGCACCGGCCCGCTCGCGGTCAGCTCGGCGAACCTCACGGGCCGACCCGCCGCCACCGACGCCGACCAGGCCGCGGACATGCTCGCCGACCAGGTCTCGGTGATCCTCGACGGCGGGCCCACCAGCGACGACCGTCCGTCCACGATCGTCGACTGCACCTCCGCCCGACCCCGCGTGCTCCGCGTCGGAGCGGTGTCGGTGATCGAGCTGCGGATGCTGCTCTCCGGCAAGGCGGACCTCGCCGAGCTCACCGACGAAGGCGCCGACCAGGGTGCGTGAGTACCTCCTCGTCTTCCTCGCCGCTGCGGTGGTCAGCTACCTGCTGTGCGTGGTCGCCCGGGAGCTGGCGATGCGCACCGGCGCCGTGGCGGAGGTACGGGACCGTGACGTGCACGCCGTGCCGATCCCGTACTTCGGGGGGGTCGCCATGCTCGGTGGCATGGGGGCCGGGTTCCTGCTGGCCCACCACCTGCCGTTCCTGAGCACCTCGCAGCCGCAGGTCTTCCACGACGCCGGGATCGTGCTGACCGGGGGAGCGATCATCTGCGCGGTCGGCATCCTCGACGACCTGATCGAGCTGGATGCGCTCACCAAGCTCGGCGGCCAGGTGGTCGCCGCCGGCTTCCTCGTGGTCAACGACGTGCAGTTCTTCTCGCTGAACCTCCCCGGCGTCGGCCAGCTGTCCCTCGACCCCACGCAGGCCATGCTGTTCTCGGTCGTGCTGGTCGTGGGCACGGTCAACGCGATCAACTTCGTCGACGGCCTCGACGGTCTGGCCGGGGGGATGGTGGCGATCGGGGCGGTCGCGTTCTTCGCCTTCTCCTACCGGCTCGCCGAC
>DATAKN010000019.1:0-6470 GCA_036261595.1 Marmoricola sp. | reverse complement strand
GGCCTTGAGGAACGTGAACACCATGCCGCCGCCGATCAGCAGCCGGTCGGCCTTGCCGAGCAGGTTGTCGATGACCGCGAGCTTGTCCGACACCTTCGAGCCACCGAGGACGACGACGTAGGGCCGCTCCGGGGACTCGGTCAGCCGGCGGAGCACGTCGATCTCGGCGGCGACCAGGTGGCCCATCGCGTGCGGGAGCCGCTGCGCCACGTCGTACACCGACGCCTGCTTGCGGTGCACGACACCGAACCCGTCGCTGACGAACGCGTCGCCGAGGGCGGCGAGCTGGTCGGCGAACGCGCCGCGCTCGGCATCGTCCTTGCTGGTCTCGCCGGCGTTGAACCGGACGTTCTCCAGCAGGGCGACCTGGCCGTCCTCGAGGCCGGCGACCGCCGCTTGGGCGGAGTCGCCGACCGTGTCCGTGGCGAAGACGACCGTCGTACCGAGCAGCTCGCCGAGGCGGGCCGCGACCGGCTTCAGGGAGTACGCCGGATCGGGCGCTCCCTTGGGCCGGCCGAGGTGTGCCATCACGACGACACGGGCACCCTGGTCGAGCAGCTGGCGGATCGTCGGCACGCTGGCGCGGATGCGCCCGTCGTCGGTGATCCGCTTCTCGCCCGGCTCGGCGTCCTCCAGCGGGACGTTCAGGTCCGAGCGGACCAGCACCCGCTTGCCACGAAGATCGCCCAGTCCCGAGAGATCAGATGCAGCGATCCCCGCCATCTCAGAGCGTCTTGCCGACGTACAGGATGAGGTCGGCGAGGCGGTTGGAGTAGCCCCACTCGTTGTCGTACCAGCCGAGCACCTTGACCTGGTTGCCGATGACCTTGGTCAGCGGCGCGTCGAAGATGCACGAGGCGGGGTCGGTCACGATGTCGGTCGACACCAGCGGGTCGGTGGAGTACTTCAGGAACCGGCCGTCGGCAGCCTTCTCCATGGCGGCGTTGACCTCCTCGACGGTGGTCTCGCGGCCCGCTTCGAAGGTCAGGTCGGTGGCCGAACCGGTGGGCACCGGCACACGCATGGCGTAGCCGTCCAGCTTGCCCTTCAGCTCCGGCAGGACCAGGCCGATCGCCTTCGCTGCACCGGTCGAGGTGGGCACCATGTTGAGCGCTGCAGCTCGGGCACGACGCGGGTCCTTGTGGATGTTGTCCTGGAGGTTCTGGTCGGCGGTGTAGGCGTGGATCGTGGTCATCAAGCCCTTGACGATCCCGAACTCCTCGTGGAGCGCCTTCGCCATCGGGGCCAAGCAGTTCGTGGTGCACGACGCGTTGGAGATCACGGTGTGCGCAGCGGGGTCGTAGAGCTCGTGGTTCACGCCCATGACCACGGTGATGTCCTCGTTCTTCGCCGGGGCGGAGATGATCACCTTCTTGGCGCCGGCGTCCACGTGGGCGCGCGCCTTGGTGGCGTCGGTGAAGAACCCGGTGGACTCCACCACGACATCCACGCCCAGGTCGCCCCACTTCAGGGCGGCCGGGTCGCGCTCGGCGGTCACGGAGATCTCCTGGTCGCCCACCCGCAGCGAGGACTCGGTCGCACTCACGTCAGCGTCGAGACGGCCGAGGATCGAATCGAACTTCAGCAGGTTCGCCAGGGCCTTGGGGTCGGTGAGGTCGTTGACGCCCACGATCTCGATGTCGGCGCCCGAAGCCCGCACGGCCCGGAAGAAGTTGCGCCCGATGCGGCCGAAGCCATTGATTCCCACGCGGACAGTCACAGCGATCCACTCCTGTTAGGCATTGATAAGTCGGTGCCTCGACCCTATCGCGCACCGACCGGCAGAGATCGGCCGAAGTCCGGGGTACGTGCAAGTAACCGACGAAGGTCCTACCGGGAGGGTCCTCCGGCACCCTCCCGGTACGCCGACCGGTGCTCAGGCCTCCTCGGCCAGCATCTCGGGCGTGAGCGAGGCCTCCGTGTCGGGGATGCCGAGCTCCTCTGCGCGCTTGTCGGCCATGGCGAGGAGTCGTCGGATCCGGCCCGCAATTGCGTCCTTGGTGAGCACCGGTTCGTGCAGCTGACCGAGTTCCTCGAGCGAGGCCTGCTTGTGCTCGAGCCGGAGCCGGCCGGCGAGCTGGAGGTGGTCGGGGATCTCGTCGCCGAGGATCTCCAGGGCACGCTCGACGCGTGCGCCGGCGGCGACCGCGGCACGGGCGGAGCGACGGAGGTTGGCGTCGTCGAAGTTCGCGAGCCGGTTGGCGGTGGCCCGGACCTCGCGCCGCATCCGGCGCTCCTCCCAGGCCAGCAGCGACTCGTGCGCTCCCAGACGGGTGAGCAGCTGCCCGATCGCGTCACCGTCACGGATCACCACGCGATCGACGCCACGCACCTCGCGGGCCTTGGCCGCGATGCCGAGCCGGCGGGCCGAACCGACCAGCGCCAGCGCCGCCTCCGGGCCCGGGCAGGTGACCTCGAGCGAGCTGGAACGGCCGGGCTCCGTCAGCGAGCCGTGGGCCAGGAACGCACCGCGCCAGGCGGCGACCGCGTCGCACCCCGAGCCGGAGACCACCTGGGGCGGCAGGCCGCGCACGGGACGGTTGCGCTGGTCGATCAGGCCGGTCTGACGGGCGAGCGACTCCCCGTCGCGCGCCACCCGGACGATGTAGTGCGGGCCGCGGCGCAGTCCGTTGCCCTTGAGCATCACGACCTCGGAGTCGTGGCCGAAGACCTCGGCGATGTCCTTGCGCAGGCGACGCGCCGCTGCTCCGGTGTCGAGCTCGGCCTCGACGACGATGCCGCCGTTGACCAGGTGCAGCGAGTCGGCGAAGCGCAGCATCGAGGAGACCTCGGACTTCCGGCAGCACGTCTTGGTCACCGCTGTGTTGGCCAGTTCTGCCTTCACCTGCGCCGTCATCGCCATGCGCGCCACCTTAGTTCGCCTGCGTGACGCGCGCATACGCTCGGCCAAGTTTCTCGGGATCGTGCTGGCCCGCAGCCCCGTCCAGCGCGACGTCCGCGAGCACCAGCCGGGCGCCGAGGTCGTGCACCGTGGACTCGAGCGAGGCGACGTCGGGCACCGACGCCGGATCGGCCACCACGGTGTGGATGCGCAGCTCGGGCGCGATGCGGTGCAGCACCTCGAGATGGTCCTCGGGCGTGTAGCCCTCGGTCTCCCCCGGCTGCGCCTCGAGGTTGAGCGTCACGACGACGCGCCCCGGCGTGCTGACCAGGGCATCGCGGAGGTCGGGCACCAACAGGTGCGGGATCACCGAGGAGTACCACGAGCCCGGACCCAGCACGACCCAGTCGGCCTCTGCGATGGCACGCACCGCCTCCGGGCACGCTTTCGGGTGTGCCGGCTCCAGGCTCACCTCGAGCACCTCGCCGGGGGTGGTCGCCACCTCCACCTGACCACGGACGGTGCTGACCTCGTCGGGCGCCTCGGCGCGCACGCCCCGCACGCGAGCCATGATGTCGAGCGGGGTCACCGCCATCGGCAGCACCCGGCCGCGGGCGCCGAGCAGGCTGGCCACCCAGTCGAGGCCGACGACGTGGTCGTCGAGCAGCTGCCACAGCGCCACGATCAGCAGGTTGCCCACCGAGTGCCCGTCCATCTCGCCCTCGGAGGCGAAGCGGTGCTGCAGCACACGGGCCCACGTCTGACCCCACCGGTCGTCGCCGCACAGGGCGGCGAGCGCCATCCGGAGGTCACCGGGCGGCAGGACGCCGAACTCTTCGCGCAACCGGCCCGACGACCCGCCGTTGTCGGCGACGGTCACGACCGCCGTGAGGTCCTGGGTCAGGCGTCGGAGCGCCGCGAGCGACGCGGCCAGTCCGTGCCCCCCGCCGAGCGCGACCACGGCCGGCTCGGAGGTCCAGCCGACCGCCCCCGTCGCCACCTCACTCACGGCCGAGGTCGCGGTGGGACGCCTGGGCCTCCAGGCCGAGGGCTCGCAGTCTCGCGGCGATCTCCTCGGCCATCGCGACACTGCGGTGCTTGCCGCCGGTGCAGCCGATCGCGATCGTCATGAACCGCTTGCCCTCGCGCAGGTAGCCGTCACCCACGGTCTCGATCACGGGGATGTAGCGCTCGAGGAACGTCTGGGTGTCCGGGCGGTCGAGGACGTAGCTGGCGACCGCGCTGTCGCGCCCGGTGCAGTCGCGCAGCTCGGGCACCCAGAACGGGTTCGGCAGGAACCGCATGTCGGCGAGCAGGTCGGCGTCGACGGGCACGCCGTACTTGAAACCGAAGCTCACCACGGTGACCTTGAGCGCGGTGGTGCCCGGGTCTCCGAACGCCTGCGCCACCTTGTCCTGAAGCTGGTGGACGTTCAGCGGTGTGGTGTCGATGACCACGTCGGCGTCGCCACGCAGCTGCGACATCACGGTGCGCTCCCGGTGGATGCCCTCGATCAGGCGGCCGCCTGCCTGCAGGGGGTGCGGCCGGCGCGCCGCTTCCTGGCGCCGGACCAGGATGTCGTCGTCGGCCTCGAGGAACAACATGGACGTACGCCGGGTCGGCAGGTGCTGGGCCAGCTGCTCGCGCAGCGAGTGGAACGACGTGCCGCCGCGTACGTCGACGACCACGGCGATCGGCTGGTCACGGCCCTTCTGCTCGTCGACCAGGCGGACCACCTCGGTGACCAGCTCGGGCGGGAGATTGTCGACCACGAAGTAGCCGAGGTCCTCGAGCTCCTTGGCGGCGGTGCTGCGACCGGCGCCGGTCATGCCGGTGACGACCACCAGCTCCCCCGGCTCACCGGGCTTGCCGGAGGCCCACGGCTCGCCGTGGTCGTCGACTCCGGGACCCAGTTGTCCAGACATCTCAGCCTTCCTCGATCTCTCCGGTCGCGGTGTTGACGCTGACAGTCTTGCGGGCGGTCGCGTCCGGTGCGACGGCTTCGGCGATCGCGGCAGCCGTCACCGGTCCGATGCCCGGCACCCGGGCGATCTCGTCGACGGTCGCGGCGCGCAGCTTCTTCAGCGAGCCGAAGTGCTTGATCAGCGTCTTGCGGCGCACCTCGCCCAACCCCGGCACGTCGTCGAGCCGGCTCTCGACCATCGACTTCGAGCGCCGGGAGCGGTGGTGCGTGATCGCGAACCGGTGCGCCTCGTCGCGCACGCGCTGCAGGAGGTAGAGCCCCTCGCTCGTGCGCGGCATGATCACCGGGTCGGGCTCACCGGGCAGCCAGACCTCCTCCAGCCGCTTGGCCAGCCCGCACACCGGGATGTCGTCGATGCCGAGCTCGTCGAGCGCGCGTTGGGCGGCCGCGACCTGGGGCGGGCCACCGTCCACGACGACCAGGCCCGGCGTGTAGGCGAACTTGCGTGGCTTGCCGGTCTCCGGATCGACCAGCATCGGGCCCGACGCCGCATCGACCTCCCCACCCCACCCGTTGCCGGACCCGAGATCGCCACCCTCGACGGCGCCGTGCTCGATGCGCTCGTCGAGCAGCCGACGGAACCGCCGCGTGATGACCTCGTGCATGGAGGCGACGTCGTTGGCACCGGTCTCGCCGCCGACCGACCTGATCACGAACCGGCGGTACTCGCTCTTGCGGGGCAGGCCGTCCTCGAACACGACCATCGAGGCCACCACCTCGGTGCCCTGCAGATTGGAGATGTCGTAGCACTCGATCCGCAGCGGCGCGGACGGCAGGTCGAGCGCGCGCTGGATCTCCTCGAGTGCCTGGTTGCGGGCCGTGAGGTCGCTCGCCCGCCGCGTCTTGTGTAGGGCCAGCGACTGGCCGGCGTTCTGGGCGACCGTCTGCTGCAGGGTGCGCTTGTCGCCGCGACGGGGCACCCGGATCTGCACCCGGCTCCCCCGCGCCTCGCTGAGCAGCTGCTCGAAGGTCGCGGTGTCGTCCGGGAGCGCCGGCACCAGGATCTCGCGCGGGATCGCGTCACCCTCCTCGCCGGCGTACAGCTGGAGGAGGAACTCACCCACCAGACCGCCGGTGTCCAGGTCCTCCACCCGGTCGGCGACCCAGCCGCGCTGGCCGCGGATGCGCCCGGAACGGACGTGGAAGATCTGCACGGCGACCTCGAGAGGGTCCTCGGCGAGGGCGATCACGTCGGCGTCGGTGCCGTCGCCGAACACCACGGCCTGCTTCTCCAGCGCCTTGTGCAGTGCCCCGAGGTCGTCTCGCAGGCGGGCGGCGCGTTCGTACTCCTGTGCCTTCGACGCGGCGTACATCTCCCGCTCGACCCGCTTGACGAACGCATCGGTGCGGCCGCCGAGGAAGTCGCAGAAGTCCTCGGCGATGCGGCGGTGCTCCTCGGCGTCGATGCGGCCCACGCAGGGCGCCGCGCACTTGTCGATGTAGCCGAGCAGGCAGGGCCGGCCGATCTGCGACGAGCGCTTGAAGACGCCGTTGCTGCACGAGCGCATCGGGAAGACCCGCAGCAGCAGGTCGACGGTCTCGCGGATCGCCCAGGCGTGGGAGTACGGACCGAAGTACTTCACGCCCTTCTTCTTCGCACCCCGGCCGACCATCACCCGCGGGAACTCCTCGTTGAGGGTGATC
>DATAKN010000010.1:0-30228 GCA_036261595.1 Marmoricola sp. | reverse complement strand
TTGCGAGGAGCGACACATCCTGATGTCCACCCACACCCCCGAGCACACCGAGCAGACCGCGGGCACGTTCACCATGTACTCGACCCCGTGGTGCGGGTACTGCCACCGCCTGCAGGGCCAGCTCGACCGCGAAGGCATCGCGTACGACATCGTCGACATCGAGCGCGACCCCGCCGCGGCCGACCTCGTGATGTCGGTCAACGGTGGCAACCAGACCGTGCCGACGTTGGTGTACGCCGACGGGACGGCCCAGACGAACCCGTCACTGGCACAGGTCAAGGCCAAGCTGGCCGAGCTCGCCGCCTGAGCCGGCCGTGATCGACCGGTCCGACGTCGAGGCTGCGCGCGAGCGGATCCGGGACCGGGTGCGCACGACGCCGGTCCTCGAGATCGACGCCGACGTGCCCGGCGGCGGTGGGTTCTTCAAGCTGGAGCTGCTCCAGCACACCGGGACCTTCAAGGCGCGCGGAGCGTTCAACCGCATCCTTCGAGCCCAGGCCGACGGCGACCTCGATCCCGAGGTCGGCATCGTCGTGGCGTCCGGCGGCAATGCGGGCGTGGCGAACGCCTTCGCGGCGTCCGCGCTGGGCGTGCCGGCCACGGTGTTCGTGCCCGAGACGGCACCGGCGGTGAAGGTGGCTCGGCTCAGGGAGCTCGGCGCGGAGGTCGTGCTGGAGGGCTCCGAGTACGCCGCGGCGTACGAGGCGGCGCTGCGGTCGGCCGCGGTCACCGGGGCGCTGCACTGCCACGCCTACGACCAGCCCGACATCGCCGCGGGCGCCGGCACGCTGGCGCTGGAGCTGCTGGAACAGGCGCCCGATCTCGACACCGTCGTCGTGGCGGTCGGGGGCGGCGGCCTGATGGCCGGCGTGGCGGCGGCCCTCGAGGGGCGGGTGCAGGTGATCGGAGTGGAGCCGACCGGGGCGCCGACGTTGTCCAGGGCCCTGGAGCAGGGCCGGCCGGTCGACGTACCCGTCTCGGGCGTGGCGGCGGACTCCCTCGGCGCCCGGCGTCTGGGCGAGATCGCGTTCGACGTCGCGACCCGAACCGGCGTACGCGGTGTGCTGGTCAGCGACGACGACCTGCGTGCGGCCCGCGCGATGCTGTGGTCGCGGTGGCGGATCCCCGTGGAGCACGGCGCGGCGGCCGCCTGGGCAGCGCTGACGTCGGGTGGCTACCGGCCCGCGGCCGGCGAGCGCGTCGGGGTCGTGCTGTGCGGCGCGAACACAGATCCGTCCGACCTGGCCTGAGCGCGGGCTGCCTGCGCTGGTGCACGCTCAGCGGCTGATCCGGGCACACCTGCTGAGAGCAGGCGCGCCCGCCAAACCTTCGCCGGGTCACCACTGGCCGGGCAGCGAACCGCCGTACCAGTGCTCGACCAGCGACCGCGAGATGGAGACGCCGCCCGGCAGCACGAGCGTGCCGGCCTCGGCCTCGGCCTTCATCTGCTCCCGGGTGAACCAGCGCGCGTCCTCGATCTCCTCACCGTCGACCGAGATCTCGGTGGAGTCGGCCTGCGCCACGCAGCCGATCATGAGGCTGCGCGGGAGCGGCCACGGCTGGCTGCCGAAGTAGCGCACCTCGCCGACGCGTACGCCGGCCTCCTCGAGCACCTCACGCCGCACCGCCTGCTCGATCGACTCCCCCGGCTCGACGAAGCCGGCGAGCGTCGAGTAGCGGCCGGGAGGCCAGGCCGGGTGCCGGCCGAGCAGGCACCGGTCGTCGGGGGCCTCGCCGTCGACCACGACCATGATCACGGCCGGGTCGGTGCGCGGGAACTCCTCGCGCCCACAGCTGGTGCACCGGAGCACGTGTCCGAGCTGCCTCGGCTCGAGCGTGCCGCCGCAGCGCGTGCAGTGGCGCGTCGCGAACATCCACTCGGCGATGCCGATGGCGTGCACGACGAGCGCCGCCTCCTCCTCGTCGACGTCAGCGACGATGCCGCGCAGACCGGTCCAGCTGTCGTCGGCCACCTCGGGGTCGACCACCACCGCGAAGTGCACGACGCCGCCGAGCTCGCCGAGCAGGACCGGGACACCCTCAGGCGCGTCCTGCGGCGACACCCAGGCGACGCGTCCCTCGGACCGCTGGAACCGGGTGCCCGCGATCACCAGCACGCGCGTGGCCGGGTCGGCCCAGGTCTCGCGGAACCATGCCTCGTCGACGCGCCGGTCGGCGATCCGGTCGTGGGCCTGACGGGACAGCGCGATGTGCACCGGCTCGCCCACGGGGCGGGAGTAGGTCATCGGTTCAGCCATGCCGAGAACGCGTCGGTGCTGTACGGCCGGCCGAGGAAGTCGGCGACCAGGTCCGCGGCGTCCTTCGAGCCACCGGGCGCGAGCACGGTGTCGCGGTAGCGGCGCGAGACCTCCGGCGCCAGGAGGTCATCGGGGTCGAAGGCGCTGAACAGGTCCTTGGCGATCACCAGAGACCACATGTAGGTGTAGTAGCCGGACCCATAGCCCTCCAGATGGCCGAAGCCGGTGTGGAAGTGCGTCCCGTCCATCGGCTCGACCAGGCTGTACTCCGGGTACAGCTCGAACATCCGGGCGGTGAGGTCCTCGGGCACCTCGACGTGGAACTTGTAGGACAGTGCGGCGTAGAACATCTGGGTGCGAGCGAGGAAGCCCTTGCCGAACTCATCGGCGGCCCGCATCCGGTCGACCAGCTCGGTCGGGATCGGCGTACCGTCCGCGTCGCGGGCGAAGAGCTGGAGCACGGAGGCGTCCCGCGCCCACTCCTCGAGCATCTGCGACGGCGCCTCCACGAAGTCCCACTCGGTCGCCACCCCGGAGAAGCGCACCCACTCGTGGCGCCCGGCGAGCACGTGGTGCATGAGGTGCCCGAACTCGTGGAAGAGCGTGATCACCTCATGGTGCTCCATCAGCCCCCGGTTGAAGTTGCACACGAGGACGCCCTCGGGCAGCTGCCGCTCGCGTACGCCGGGCACCAGGTCGAACTGTGCGGCGTGGTTGTACTTCCGGTCCCGCGGGTGCAGGTCGAGGTGGATCCGGCCGATCCGCTCAGAGGTGCCGTCGGGGCCCTCGAGATGCACGTCGTAGGAGCTGACCTCGTCGTGCCAGGTCGGCACGTCGACGGGCTCGTAGTGCAGGCCGAAGAGGCGCCCGGTCACGTCGAGCAGGCCCTGGTGCACGCGCGCGAAGTCGAAGTAGCGGCGTACCTCCTGGGCGTCGAGACCGTACTGCTCCCGCTTGACCGCCTCGAAGCAGTAGCGCCAGCTCGACAGGTCGATGCGCTCGATCCCCTCCTGCGCACCCCGGGCCTCCAGCACCGCGAGGTCACGCCGCCCGGCGTCGTGAGCCTCGGCGGCGATCCGATCGACGAACTTCTCGATCTCCGCCCCACTGCCGATCATCTTGACCTCGGCGTCGAAGTCGGGCCAGTTGGCGTAGCCGAGCAGATGGGCCTTCGCGTCCCGCAGACCGAGCAGCTCGCGGAGCACCTCGTCGTTCTCGGGCCAGGCCAGGTTGAAGTACTCCATCGCGACGGCACGACGCGCGTCCGCGTCGCGGCTGTGGGTCAGGAACGGGTGCACGTCGGGGTACTCGGTCGTGATCCGGACGCGTCCCTGCCCATCAGCCGGGTGCGCCTCGACGAAGTCGGCCGGCAGCCCGTCGAGCGCGGACACCGGCACGAGGGCCTCGCGCCGCCCGTTGCGGATGTTGCGCGCGAATGCCTGGCCCAGCTCGGTCTCGCGCTCGTTCAGCTCGCGCAGCCGTGCGCGGGTCGCCTCGTCGAGCTCGACGCCGGACCGCCGGAACGTGCGCAGCGCATCGGCAAGCATGCGCCGGGCACCGCCGTCGAGCGGGTCCTGACGCACGCTCGAGAGCTGCTCGAACACCGCCGTGTCGAGGTGCAGGTCGCTGGCGAAGCGGCGGGCCTCGACCTCGATCTCCTCGGCGAGCTTGACCATGGCGGGGTCGGGGTGGACCGAGGACATCAGGCTGGTCGCGGCGAACGCGTTGGCCAGCGCGACGGAGGCGTCGTTCCACAGCTGCAGGATCGCGGCGTCCCCGGTCGGCGCGGTCTTGAGGGCCGCGACCTGGTCGGCGGCCGTGCGCAGCGATCCGCGTCCGCGCTCCTCCAGCCAGCCGGGCCAGCCGTCGGCGTCGGTGGGCAGGGCGATCGGCTCGAGGACGCTCATGGGTCGCAGGCTAGTCGGCCGGTCCTGAGGTCGTCGTACGGATATGTTCACGGCCATGAGCACCCACATCGGCGCCGAGGCCGGCCAGATCGCGCCCACGGTCCTGCTTCCCGGTGACCCACTGCGCGCGCGGTGGATCACCGAGACGTTCCTGGACGACGCCACCTGCTATTCCGAGGTGCGCGGGATGTACGGCTTCACGGGGACCTGGCAGGGACGGCCGGTGTCGGTGCAGGGCTCGGGCATGGGTCAGCCGTCGATGGCGATCTACGTCAACGAGCTGTTCGCCGAGTACGACGTGCAGGCGATCGTCCGGGTCGGCTCGTGCGGCGCCCTCACGGAGCGGCTGACGCTGCGCGACGTGGTGCTGGCCTCGGGGGCGTGCACCGACTCGTCGATGAACCGGCTGCGGTTCGGCGGTCTCGACTTCGCGCCGGTCGCCGACTTCGGGCTCCTGCGGGCGGCGTACGACGCGGCGACGGCTCGTGACGACGTCGACGCGCATGTTGGCCTGATCTACTCCTCCGACAGCTTCTACCACCCGCGGGCCGCGGAGCTCACCCGGCCGCTGGTCGACCACGGCGTGCTCGCCGTCGAGATGGAGGCCTCCGCGCTGTACACCCTCGCCGCGTCGTACGGCCGGCGCGCGCTGGCGATCTGCACGGTCTCCGACCACATCGTCACCGGCGAGCAGACGACCGCGAAGGAGCGGGAGCAGACCTTCGCGGCGATGGTCGAGATCGCGCTCGCGGCGGCGCTGGGCTGACCCGCGCCGCGGAGCTTCACGCTGTCAGGAAGGCCGCGATCGCGGCCCGGTCCGGCAGGTCCGTGGGCCGGATGGTCTCGCCCGTGCGGACGTAGTGGAACGCCGCGTCCACGCTCTCCAGCGGCACTCCGGCGAGCTCGGCCCACGCGAGGCGGTAGACCGCGAGCTGCAACGGATCGGCGGTCTGGTCGCGGTTGGTCTTCCAGTCCACCACCAGCCACCGATCGCCCGGCTCGGCGTACACGGCGTCGATACGGCCGCGGACCACCTGGCCGCCGACCACGAGCGCGAACGGGGCCTCGATCCGGGTCGGCACCCGGTCGGCGAACGGGCCTCGCTCGAACAGCGCGATCAGCTCGCGCAGATCGGCGTCGTCCTCGATGCCCGCGTCGCCGCGGCCCGGCAGCTCGTCGGGGTCGAGCAGCTGCTGCTGACCGAACCGCGCTTCGACCCAGGCATGGAAGCGCGTGCCGAAGCGCGCCGCGGGAGAGGGCTGACGGGGCATGGGACGGACGAGGTCGGCGACGAAGGCGTCGGGATCGTCGCGCAGCCTGGCGAGGCCCGTGGCGGACAGGCTCGACGGCAGCGGCACCTCGAGGACGTCCTGGCTGCCTTCGCGAGCCTCGGCGAGCAGGCGCTCGAGGTCGTGGTCCCACTGGGCAACCTGGGCCTGCTCGACGAGGTCCAGGTCGCCGTCGGGCTCGTCCGCCTCGATGGCTCGCACGCGCTCCGCGGCCGCGATCCTGCGCAGCGCCTCGGCGGTCTGGTCGGTGACCGGCCAGCTGACCGCGTCCCCCGGCACGACCGCAGGGTTGGGCTCGCCCTTCGCCGGGCGGTCGATCCAGGCCTCGGGAGTGGCACCCCAGCCAGCGATCACCTCGCGCACGACCTCCTGGTACGGCGACGGTCCCAGCGGCGTCTTGCGCTGCTCGGTCCAGCAGTACGACGAGACCCAGAGCAGGTGGCGAGGACGGGTGAGGGCGACGTACCCCAACCGCAGCTCCTCCTCCTGCTGGTGGTCGCGGGCGCGCTCGCGGAACGCCTTGAGCCCGTCGGCCGACACCTCCGGGAGAGCCGGCAGGTCGGCGACGTCGCCGCGCAGCGGGATCGGCAGCACGTGGGCACTGGTGGGCCACTGGTTGCGAAGCGTGCTGTGCGGGAACTTCTCGGCGCACATCCCCGGCAGGAACACCACGTCCCACTCCAGCCCCTTGGCGCGGTGCACCGTGAGCAGCTTGACGGAGTCCGACTCGCTGGGGGTCGCCACGTCGAGACCGCCGCCGAGCTCGTCCTCGGCGGTCAGGTAGGACAACAGCGCCGGCAGCGTGACCGCACCGTCGATCGCCTCGAATTCCGCGACCGCCTTCACGAACAGGTCGAGGTTGTCGCGTCGGGCCCGGCCCGTCTCGCTCACCGACGACGCCAGCTCGACATCGATGCCGCAGGTGTCGATGATCCGGCGGACCAGCTCCAGCAGCGGCTCGCCGACGTGGCCACGCAGGTGGCGCAGCTCCGCGGCCAGGAGGCCGAAGCGCTCCCGCGCCTCGGCGGAGTACGGCAGGTCACCGGGGTCGTCGAGCGCGTCGGACAGGGCGACCACCTCGGTCGGGTCGGCACCGGCCACCGCCAGCCGCAGCTCGGCCGCAACCTCGGCGGGGCGCTCCCGGCGGCCTCCGCCGGGCTGCATCGCCAGCTCCCGCGCCCGTCGCCCGAGCAGCGCCAGGTCGCGCGGGCCGATCGCCCAGCGCGGACCCGACAGCAGCTGCAGCAGCTCGGCGTTCGCGGTGAGGTCGTCGAGCAGGGTCAGGGTGGCGACCACCTCGGACACCTCGGGCAGCCGGAGCAGCCCCTGCAGGCCGACGATCTCGACCGGCACGCCTGCCGCGGTGAGCGCGTCGAACACGTCGGCTGCGTGCCGGTTGTCCCGCACCAGCACCCCGATCTCGCGCCAGAGCGCAGACCGGCGTTCGTACGCCGGCCGGCCCGCTTCGGCGTCGAGGAGCTGCTGCTGGGTCTCGAGCACGCGCTCGGAGAGCCACTCCAGCTCACCGGCGTACGTCTCGTGCACGAGCGTGCGTACGTCACCGGTCGCCGCGTCTGCCGGCGCCTCGAGCGCCTGGACGACCGGGTAACGCTCCAGCAGGGGCCTCGCCAGCCGGTTCGCGGTCTGCAGGATGCGCGCGTCGGAGCGGCGGTTGACCGTCAGCGCGTACGCCGGCACGCGGCCCGACCGCGAGGGGAAGTCGTCTCCGAAGTGCACGATGTTCGACACCGACGCGCCGCGCCAGCCGTAGATCGCCTGGTTGGGGTCACCGACCGCCGTGACTGCATGACCTCGCCCGTCGCTAACCGGCGGCCCGGAGAACAGCGCGCTCAACAGACGGGCCTGGGCGACGGAGGTGTCCTGGTACTCGTCGAGGAGCACGATGCGGTACTTCAGCCGTTCCTCCCGCCCGACGTCGGGGTGCTCCTCGGCCAGGCGCGCCGAGAGCGCGATCTGGTCGGAGAAGTCCATCAGCCCGAGCTCCTGCTTGAGGGCGCGGTAGCCCACGACCAGTCCGAGCAGCTCCTCACGCTTGGCCAGGGAGTCGGCGAACTTCGGCAACTCACCCTTCGTGCCCGTCGCGAGCGCCTCCGCGACCCTGGCGGCATACGCACGGTCCAGGTCGCGCACGTCCTCCACCCCGACCAGGTGCTCGCTCATGGCGGCCTCGAGCTGCAGCATCCAGGTGATCACGTGGGCGGGACTGTCGGACAGCAGGGTCACTGCGCCGGTGTGACGCGCCACCGCCCGGGCGGCGAGCTGGTAGCGCGACGCGTCGGCCATCACCCGCGTGTCCGGCTCGTGCCCGATGCGGAGCCCGTGCTCGGTCAGGAGCCCCGCGGCGTAGGCGTTGTACGTCGCCACGGTGGGCTCGAGGACCTCGGTGTCCTCACCGGGCGCCAGTGCGCCCGGATCCTGGGCGCCGCGCCCGAATCCGGCGTCGGTGAGCGACGTGCGGATCCGGGCACGCAGCTCGGCCGCGGCCTTGGTGGTGAAGGTCAGGCCGAGCACCTCGTCGGGACGCACCAGGCCGTTGGCGACGAGGTAGACGACCCGGGCGGCCATCAGGGAGGTCTTCCCCGAGCCTGCTCCGGCGATCACGACCGCCGGCTCCATCGGGGCCGAGACCGCGGCCCACTGCTGGTCGCTCAGCGCGTAGTCGGTGCCCATGAGCGCCTGCAGTGCCTGCGGTGAGTCGATCCGCAGCGTGGTCGTCGTGCCGGTCACGACAGCACCGTCTGGGAGCTCTGCGCAGGACACATCAACGTGAAGTCGCAGCGCTCGCACTGCTGGCCCGGCTTGGTGGGGAAGACCTCGCCGCGGATGATCGCGGCCGCTTCGGCGAGCTGCTGGTCGATCGGCCGCTCGCCGCCGGCCTCCAGCGGCTCCTGCCGCTGGATCTTGAGCATCCCGCGCGTCTCCTTGCGCAGCTGCCACAGCTCGGCGCCGCCCGGCTCCCCCGCACCGCCGACCAGGTGGTCGACGGCGCCCTGCTCGACGGCGAGCTGGTACAGGCCGAGCTGGGGGTTCGTCGCGATCTCGCCCTCCTGGGGCGGGTACTTGGTGGTCTTCAGGTCGATCACCACGACCCTGCCCTGCTCGTCGAGCTCGAGCCGGTCGGCGTACCCGTGCAGGGAAACCTCGGTGCCGTCGGGCAGCGTCACGCTCGCCCGGACCTCCTCCTCCGTGCTGAGCACCGTGCGGGCCCCCGGCCGGGTGTGCCAGGTGAGGAACCGGGTCAGGGCGTCCCGCGCCTCCTCGCGCTCGCGGGAGGCCGACCACGGGGTGCGGAACGGGATCTCCGACCACACCTGGTCGACGTGGGCCATCAGCTCCTCGACGACCTCGCCGAGGTCTCCGGTGGTCACCAGCTCGCCGCGGCTGATCCGGTCGGCGAGCGCGTGGACGACGTTGCCGAAGCCTTGGCTCTGCGTGCTGACCCGCTCGCCACCGGCCTCGCGCTCGAGGAACCAGCGGGCCGGGCACTCCCCCAGCGAGGTGAGAGCGCTCGCGGTCAGGCGCAGCGGCTCGTCAGGAGGCCGCACCGGTGTCGCGCTGCGGGACACCGCGCGGGTGCCCCACCAGGTCGCCGGGTCGGCCGCCGGGACCAGGGGCCGGCCGTCGGGCCCCTGCTCCGCCGCGAGCAGCGCGAGCCGTCGGGCCGCCGCCGCGCGCAACGGCTCCGGCCGACGCTCGTCGGCGAGCGTACGACGCAGGTCCGCCACCAGACCCGCCAGGGACAGCGGTCGCGCAGGGCGACCCTGGCGGTGCTCGACCTCGAGACCGAGCTCGTCGAGGAACCGACTGGGCTGCTCGCCGTCGTCGTCGGCGGAGCGCACGGCCGTGACCACCAGGCGCTCCCGAGCACGGGTGCAGGCCACGTAGAACAGCCGGCGCTCCTCGGCCAGCAGCTCACGCGTGGTGGCCCGGGCCTGGAGGCCGTCGCGGCTGATCTCGTCGGCGCGCAGGAGGCTGGCCCGGTGCCTGAGGTCGGGCCAGGTCTCCTCCTGCACGTGGACGACCGCCACCAGGCGCCACTCGAGACCCTTGGAGCGGTGTGCGGTGAGCAGTCGCACTGCGTCACCGCGCACACCACGGTCCGCGAGCGTGTCCGCCGGGATCTGCTGGGCGCGCAGGGTGTCGAGGAACGCCGGCACGCTCGTGTGGCCACGTTGCTCCTCGGCGCGGGCGGCCGTCTCGAACAGCGCCACGACGGCGTCGAGGTCGCGGTGGGCGTACCGGGCGGCGGCCCCGCCTCGCTCTGCCAGGCTGCGCAACCGCGACGGCCAGGCGGTCCCCGCCCACAGCTCCCACAGGACATCCTCGACCGTGCCACCGGCGTCGAGCCGGGCTCGGCCGCGCTGCAGCAGCCGGCCCAGGGCGCCGGCACGACGCGCGGCGGGCAGGTCGAGACCCTCCAGCTCACCAGGATCGCGCAGCGCCTCGAGCAGCAGCTCCGGTGAGGACCGGGACACCCCGCCCTCGCGACCGTGCTCGCGTCGGCGCAGGGCGCGGGCCAGCGCCCGGACGTCGGCCGCGTCGAGCCCTGCCATGGGAGAGGTGAGCAGGTCGTGGGCACGGTCGGCGTCGAGCCAGGTGTCCGGGTCCGCGACCGCGTGGAGCGCGTCGAGCAGGGGCAGCACGGCCGGCTCCCGGACGAGCGGCGTCTCGTCGGCAGCCACCTCGACCGGTACGCCGGCCGCCAGCAGCGAGCGGCGCAGCCCGGGGATCGTCGTGCGGCCCGAGCGCACGAGCACCGCCATGTCCGACCAGCCCACGCCGTCCTCGAGGTGCGCGCGGCGCAGCAGGTCGGCCAGGCCCTCGGTCTCCGCGCGGGCGGTGTCGAAGGTCAGCACCTGGGCGCGCCCGGCCCCGTGGTCGCCGGCCGCGGAGGGGTCGAGGAAGGCGCGCTGCTCGGCCTCGCCGATGGTGCCGGGCAGCCCGATCCGCCCGGCGATCCGGCGCGACGCCTCGAGCAGGCGCGGCCCGAACCGTCGCGTCGTGCCGAGCACCACCACGTCGGCCCGGCCGCCGTCGGAGCGCGGGAACATCGTGGTGAACTGGAGGATGCCACGCACGTCGGCGCCCCGGAAGCCGTAGATGGACTGGTGCGGATCACCGACCACGGTGAGGTCTCGCCCGTCACCGGCGATCGCCTGCAGCAGCGCGATCTGCGAGGGGTCGGTGTCCTGGTACTCGTCGACGAAGACGTGGGAGTACTGCGCGCGCAGGTCGGCTCGAGCCGGGTGGTCCGGGTCCTGCAGCATGGCGACCGCGTCGGCGATCAGGCTCGGGTAGTCCAGGGCGTTGAGGCTGCCGAGGACGGCGTCGTACTGCTCCATGAAGTCGGCCGCCGCGACCAGGTCGGGCCGGTCCTCGGCCAGGCCGAGGTCGCGCAGCCGCCGCGAGCCCAGTCCCCGCTCGGTGGTGCGGGCCATGAGCGCGCCGAGCTCGCGGGCGAAGCCGCGGGTGTCCACCGCCGCGGCCAGCGACGGCGGCCAGGCGACCGACTCCGCCTCGCGGGTGAGCAGCCCCCGCACCACGACGTCCTGCTCCGGCGCCGACAGCAGGCGCAACGGGTCGGCGTACAGCTCGGGCGGGGAGTACCGGCGCACGAGGCCGTAGGCGAACGAGTGGAACGTCGAGCACAGTGTCGACGACGTCGTGCGCCCCAGGCGCGCGGTGACCCGGTCGCGCAGTTGCTCGGCGGCCTTGCGGCTGAAGGTCAGGGCCAACACGGACTCGGGGTCGGCGCCACGCCCCTCGATCCGCTCGACGATCGCCTCGACCAGGGTCGTGGTCTTTCCGGTGCCGGGGCCGGCGAGCACGAGCAGCGGGCCACCCGGGTGGTCGACCACCCGGCGCTGCTCGGAGTCCAGGGACGGAGCCGTGAGCACGTCGGCGCGGGGCCGGACGAGGCGGTACGACGGGCTGCTGCTCACGGGTACACCCAACCATCCGCCGCCGACACCGTCGGCCGGACGCGACACCGCGGCCGAGCCGACGGCACGGAACCGCGGAAAGCTCCGGAAACAGGCGAAGGGCCCGCGCAAGTATGAGTTGCACGGGCCCTTCAGGTGATCGTCGGGTGATGCCTTCGATCGATCTGCTCGCCGAATCCGGTCCCGAGGCTCATCACTGCCTCGCTCGACGAGTTGCCTCGTCGCCTGGACCTTCTCCTTCGAGCTGATCGGCTCTCCCCGGAGGGATCGCGTGAGAGATTTCTACGCCCACGGGAAGCGCCGGCGCAAGGGACTTTCGTCCACTATTTCGGCGAATTCTCGTCTCACGGCGTGTCGTCCACAGAACTGCGGAGGCGGTCCACAGGAGAGGCCGGTTGTCCACCGGTTCGTCCACCGGTACGGCGCCTTGCCTGTGGATTCAGGCCGGCCGGTCCTCGGGGAGCCAGACCGCCGCACGGACGTCGACCGCGCCCGACGGACGCAACGGCGTGCCTTCGGCCAGGTACGCCTGGCGTGCCTCGGGCAGGTGCGAGTGCGGCAACGATCCGTCGGCCCGGACGACCCGCCACCACGGCACCGGGCCGCCGTACGCCGCCATCACCGCGCCCACCTGTCGGGGGCCGCCTCGCCCGATCACCTCTGCGATCAGGCCGTATGTCGTCACCCGGCCCGACGGCACCTGCTCGACGATGCTGAGCACCTGCTCGACGTACTCGTCGTCCACGCGCGCGAGTCTGTCAGGGCCGCGCCCCTCAGAGAATGGCCGACCCGCTGAACCCGCCGCCGTGGACCAGGACCAGGCCGGGGACGCCGTGGGTCCGGGCGTAGTCGACAGCCGCGGACAGGCTGGTCACCACGTTGTCGCCGGTCGCCGACGACCGGGACAGGATGCCGACCGCACGGCCGTGGTCGTCGAGGAAGCCGCTCCCCCGATCCGAGCGCGTGCTGGGCAGCATCGTGGTCACCGCAGCGGAGCTGCCGCTGGTCGCGCTCACCTGGCCGGCTCGCGGGATCGTGCGGCCGCCGGAGGACTGCCGGGCCAGCCCGAAGACGGTGGCGCCTGCCGCCGGCAGGGTCCCGAGGTCGACCGGGCCGCCCCAGTAGGGCATCGACGCGCCCACGCGTCGCGCCAGGGAGCCGTGCAGCTGGACCAGCGCGAAGTCGTTGGCGGCGCAGGTCGCGGCGTCGGTGACGCCGGCCTTGCGCAGCGCCCGCAGCGAGGAGTACCCCAGCACGCCGTACCCGAGCGTGTGGCCGCGGTCGGCCAGCCGGACCGGAGTGCCGGCACGGAGCGGCCGAGCGGCGCAGGCGCGGTCCGACCGCACCGGCTTCCGGGTGGCGCACGACGCGGCGTAGCCCAGGAAGGTGTGACCGCGGGCGTCGCGGAAGACGAAGCCGGCAGTGCAGGCGCGCCCGCCGGTCACCAGCTGGGTGCCCGGCCCGACCCGGCCTCCGGTCGCGGAGGCCGTGGCTGGGCCACTCGTGCCCACCACGGCGAGCAGCGTCGCGACCAGCCCGAGGACGACGGTGGCCCAGGAACCAGCCCGCACAGCCTTGTTACTCATGCACACAGGGTGCGGCCTCATCCACCCCTGTGTCGCTTTGGCCCGATTTGCGGAGTGGACCAGTTCCGCCTTTTCGGGCGAATCGGTTGACAACGGGCGTACAGCGTGCCCCAGCGCCGAGCGTTCAGATGATCGGCTTGAACGGCTCCGTGCCCGGCACCAGGGTCAGCCCCGCGATGCCCGAGTGCGCCTGGGCGAAGGCCAGCTCCTTGGCGAGGTCGCCGATGTTGTTCGACGCCGGCAGCGGCGCGAGTCCGAGCGTGGAGAGCACACCGATCGCGGTGCCGTCGGCGCTCATGAAGCCGGAGCCGGAGTCACCCGGGATGCCCGGGGTGATCGTGTACAGCGGGTGCGACCAGCCGCCGTCGGCCGGGTCGTCGCCGAGGCTGATGCCCGTGTGCGGCGAGAGCAGCGAGATGCCGAACCGCAGGCTGGAGTTGCCGTAGGTGTACACCCGGTCGCCGGCCTGCGTGCCGTTGGTGTCGATGCCGGTAGGCCCGCCCCAGAAGGGCACCGACGGGTTCACCTTGCCGACGTCGGCGGGGTCGACCTTGACCAGGGCGAGGTCGTTGTACGCACACGTGTTGGCATCGGTCGTGCCGAGCTGGTGCTCGGTGATCCAGGAGCTGTAGGCCAACGTGCCGTGACCGACCGGGGTGCCCTCCGAGAGCAGGCTGCCGTCGTTGGTGAAGGTCACCGGCGTGCCGAGCGGGACCGAGTCGGTCGTGCACCCGTTGGTGTCGGTCGAGCTGCCCTTGCCGGCGCAGTGGGCGGCGTACCCGACGTAGACGTTGCCGGCGCCGTCGGTGTAGACGAAGTTGGCGGTGCACTGCGCACCCTCGGTGTACATCATGGTCCCGGGATGGATCGCCGCCGTCCCGGCGGGCGCCCAGGTCGGGTTCGCCGAGGCCCCGGAGGGGGCGGCGACCAGACCGGCGCCGAGGAGGACGAGCAGGGCGAGAGTCCGAAGTGCGCGCATGTCGTGAGCAACGACACAGCGCCGGTCGGGGTTATGCCGGCAGCCACCGTCGAGGCGGTGCCGGCACCACGCCCGTCAGGCGCCCGTCAGTACGACGGCTGCGAGGGGTCGATCTGGTTGACCCAGGCCACCACGCCGCCGCCGACGTGCACCGCGTCGGCGTACCCGGCGCCCTTCACGATCGCCAGGGCCTCGGCCGACCGGACGCCGGACTTGCAGTGCAGCACGACCTGCTTGTCGCTGGGCAGCTGCTCGAGCGCGTTGCCGTTGAGGAACTCGCCCTTCGGGATCAGCACCGAGCCCGGGATTCGGTTGATCTCGTACTCGTTGGGCTCACGGACGTCGACCAGGACGAAGTCGCGCGTGCCCTCCTCGCGCTCCTTGAGCATGTGCTCGAGCTGGACCACCGAGATGGTCGCCTCGGCGGCGGCGTCGGCCGCCTCCTCGCTGACCGCACCGCAGAACGTCTCGTAGTCGATCAGGCCGGTGACCGTCGGGTGCTCCCCGCAGAGGGCGCAGTTGGGGTCCTTGCGCACCTTGAGCTTGCGGTACTCCATCTCCAGGGCGTCGTAGATCATCAGCTTGCCGACCAGCGGGTCGCCGATGCCGGTCAGCAGCTTGATCGCCTCGTTGACCTGGATGGAGCCGATGCTCGCGCACAGGACACCGAGCACGCCGCCCTCGGCGCAGCTGGGCACCATGCCCGGCGGCGGCGGCTCGGGGTAGAGGCAGCGGTAGCACGGGGCGTCGTCGACGAGCGTCGGCGCGAACACGCTGGCCTGTCCGTCGAAGCGGTAGATCGAGCCCCACACGTAAGGGATGCCCAGGAAGTACGCCGCGTCGTTGACCATGTAGCGGGTGGCGAAGTTGTCGGTGCCGTCCACGATCAGGTCGTAGCCGCGGAAGATCTCCATGACGTTGTCGTTGTCGAGGCGCTCGTTGTGCAGGACCACGTTCACGAGCGGGTTGATCTCCGCGATCGAGTCCTTCGCCGACTCCGCCTTCGGCCGCCCGACGTCGCTCTGGCCGTGGATCACCTGACGCTGCAGGTTGGACTCGTCGACCTCGTCGAACTCCACGATGCCGAGGGTGCCGACGCCCGCCGCCGCGAGATACAGCAGCGCGGGGCTGCCCAGACCGCCCGCACCGATCACGAGCACCTTGGCGTTCTTCAGCCGCTTCTGCCCCGACATCCCGACGTCCGGAATGATCAGGTGGCGGCTGTAGCGGCGTACTTCGTCGACGGTCAGCTCGGCGGCCGGCTCGACCAGTGCGGGCAGGGACACGACGCTCCTCAGGGGATCAGCGATCGGAACAACTTCGCGATGACAACATCGCGACGCGCTTCCATGTTCCCGGAGGGCACCCGCAGACCGGCGGGGATCCCGACATCTGGGACCGGCGTCCCAGCATGCGGATCAGCTCGGCTGGTCGTCGATCGGTACCGCGAACACCACCGCGTTCGACTCGTACGACGAGCCGTTCCAGTCGTCGCAGGTGATCAGGACCAGGCGGCCGGTGCCGCCGAGACGGAAGATCGTCGCTGCCTGGTCAGCCAGTTCGGCCTTGGAGTAGATCCGGGCCCGCTGGACGACGTACCGGATCCAGCCGTGGTCGGTGCGCACTCGCACCGAGTCGCCGACCACGAGGCGGCCGAGGTGGTCCAGGGCGCCGCCGCCGGTGTGGACGGTGTGACCCGTCACCACGACGCTGCCGGACTGTGCCCCGGCGACGCGACCCTCCTGCCACCAGCCGAGCACCTGGGGATCCGATGGCGGCAGCAGCGAGCCGCTCTGGCCACTGATCCGCACGACCGTGGAGTCGACGTGCAGTCGCGGCACGACGACCTCGCGCGGGATCCCGGCGGCCTCGAGCCGTACGCCGTCGTACGGTCCGGCCACCTGGGAGACACCGACCGGACCCACGAAGGCGTCCGTCGGAGGCGACACCGCGGGGTCCTGCACCTTCACCGGGGTGTCGTGTCCGGGCACCAGGTCGGCGAGGTGCGCCGGCACCGCGGGCACGGCCCACGGCAGCGCGGCGCAGGCGCCGAGCAGGGCCACGGCTGCGGCCACCCTGATCGCCCTGCGCGGGCGGCGCGGTGGCCGACGGCGGCCACGCCGGAGTCTGCGTGACCCGCCCGCGTTCGCGAGGCCCGGCAGGCAGTCGCCGAGCGTCTCCTCGGGCACGGGTTGCTCGGCGGGGCCACTCGGGTCGGCGGCGTCGTCCACCGGCGGCGTGCTCGGCTGCTCCTGACCGTGCAGCATGCCGCGTACGACGGCCAGGAACGCCTCGTGCCGGTCGCCGCCGCGCCCTTCGTCCGGGCCCCGCCGGCCGGTCTCCAGCTCGGCGTCCACCTCGGGGATCGGCTGGTCGAGGCCGACGGTGTCCCGCTCGACCTTCGTCGACGTCATCGGTGCCCGCCCCCTCACCTCTCCAGTCTGCTCCGGGATCGTGTCCCGCGCTGCCGATCGCGCTGCTCCACGGCGGTGCTTGCGCAGCTGCCGACCCGGCAGCAGCACGGTGGTCGTCGCGACCAGAACACCGAGGGCGACGCCGCGGAGTCTCCTCCGGACGCCGCCCTCAGCGCGGTTCAGCTGGTCGGTACCGCGATCAGATCCGCGCCGCAGCCCGGCGGACACGCAGCGTGAGACCGCCGGCGCCGATCAGCATGACCATGCCGGCCGCCACGAGCGCGAGACCCTGCTCGCCGCGCAGGTCCTGCGTGGTCGTGCTCGTCAGACCCGCCTCGACCACGGTGGGCGTCACGGTCGCGGCCTGGGCGTGCGTCTTGGTCTTCACGTGCGCCTTCGGCGGGCTGACCACGGTCGTGCCCTCGACCTGCGACGTCGGCGGCGCGACGGTCGTGCAGTTCGCCGGCACGCCGGCGAACTGGTGCCGGAACGTCGTGTCCCCGGCGAGTTGGGTGTCTCCGATCGGCGAGGCGGTCACGACTACGTCGGAACCGGGCGCGACGCTACCGCTGGTGACTGCGTACTTCACCTTGTCGGTGTTCGTGCCGGTGTAGCCGGCGGGCGTGGTGCAGGTCGGCTCGGTGAAGCTCACCGACGGCGTGACCGGCGCCGAGACCTCGGGGCAGACCCCCTCGACCGCGTCGGAAGCCTTGAAGGTGTGCTCCCAGCGCTTCTCGGCGCCCTCGGCAAAGGAGGTGTCGCCGGTCGCCGTCGCGTCGACCGTGACGGTGTCACCGATCGAGTAGGTGGCCTTGTCCGGGACGATGGTGAACTCCACGTTGTTGCCTGCGGTGTCGATGGTGCCGCTGTCCGGAGCGGCGCACGTGGGGTCGTTGAAGTCGACGTCGGCGGTCGCCTCCTCAACGTCGGTCTGGGCGTTGCACCATGCCTCGGTCACGCCCTCGTCCAGGCCCTGGATGTAGTCACGCTTGGCACCCCCGGCGGCGTGGTCGATGCCGTTCCAGGTGCCCGCGGTCTGCCAGTGGTGCACCGGGTTGTTCCGGTGCTTGAGGTGGCCCTGGTACTTCGTGGAGTCGTCGTCGACGACGATCCACACGTATGGGTTGTGGTCCGAACTCGTGGCGTGACACACGCCGACCTTGGTGGACCCGCCCCCGGCGGTCGCGTTGGCCGGCGTGGCGGTGACCATCAGCGCCACCCCACTGGACATCACCAGCGCGCCGAGAGCGGCCAGCAGAGCGGCCGCGCGACGGCCGGACGTGCGCCCCCGTGCATTCGTGTTCCCCATGATTTTCCTGCCCCAGATCCGATGCCTTTTCAGGCATGTCTCGAAATGCCCCCCAGCGAGGCATTGCCCCCGCCGATCCGCACTGCGGAGCGGCGCGATTTTTCTACGAGCAGACAGAGCCCCAGACTCCCCTGCAGATACATGGAATCGATCGCCGCCGACTTCCGCCAAGCGCGTGGTGCGATCGGTCTAGTCCGGATTCGCGAATAATCGGACATTTAGGACTGAATGTCGAAAAAGGGCGTAACCCGCGCACCGCCGGCGCAGGTCACGCCCTTCGAGAGGGGCCCGGGCGCCGGAGGGGTCGCCGCCGCCCGGGCTCCGGATCATGCAGTCTGCTTGCGCCTACCTTCCTCGAGGACCAGGCCGCCAGCACCAGCCAGCAGCACCAGTCCGGCAGCCGTCAGGCCGAGGCCGGCCTGCGTCGAGCTCGTCGTGCTGGCCAGCCCGGCGCTGACCACCGTCGGGGTGGTCGTGGTCTGCGCCTTGACGTGCGTCTTCACGTGCGTCTTCGGCGGGTTCACCGTGGTGGTCGGCGCGACGCTGGGCGGCGACACGGCGGTGCACCCGGTCGGGACCGTGAAGGTGTGGTCCCACGTCGTCGTCGCGCCTTCGGCGAAGTGACTGGTCTCGCTGTTCACCAGGGTCGCCTCGATGTGGACGGTACCGCCGGCCACCTTGTTGCCCGTGACGACGTACGTCACCAGCTCACTGGTCGGCGTCGTGACCGAGGGCAGCGTGGTGCAGGTCGGTTCGACGTACGTCGGTGCGGCCGGTGTCACCTCGGTGCAGTTGATCACCGCGTCGCCGAAGGTGTGCTCGAAGACCATCCACTTCTTGCCGTTCTCGAACTTGTAGTGCGGCAACGCGAAGGCGACGATCTTGATGTACGAACCCGGCGACACCGTCACCGGCGACGAGGCGGTCAGGTTCTGACCACCACCCTCGTCTCCGCTGACCACCTTGAAGACGACGTGCTCACCGGAGGTCTCGTACGACGCCGTGTTGTCGTTGTCGCAGTTCGGGTCGATGAAGGTCACCGAGGCAGTTGCCAGCCCCTGCTCGTTGTCAGGTGTCGGGCACTCCGAGGCACTCGGCCTCGGGTCGTGGGCCACGTTCTTGTACAGAACGAACGAACGACCGTGCGCGTCGTTGAACCAGCTGTGCTCCGAGGCGTTGGTGTCGACCCACACCAGCCCGTCGTTGCCCTGCTTGAGGCGCTCGTCCACACCTGGCGTGCCGACGTACTTGCACACCCAGTCCTTCAGGTGCTTGGGCGGCTTCTGCTTCAACACGACGTTTCCGCCGGTGGACGCAGTGGCGTCCGCTGACATGGGGGCTGCCATCAGGGCGATCCCGCTCGACATGAGCAGTGCGCCCACGGCAGCCATGACTGTGGCAAAGCGGCGGGCCGCGGTTCTGCGGATTCCGCTTCCGCTCCTCATGATTCTGCCCCCGATTCTTTTGTCCGGATCGGGCGGGTTTGCCCGCTCCCTGACTCCATTCCAGACCCACTCGGAGGTGGCATTCAACGCGACATTTCGGGCGGTATAGCCCGGACATCGACACCTCGTGTGTTCTTGGCGACACACCGGGTCGGCCGGCTCGGCGAGCGGCTGCCTGCGGACCGCCCGGAACCCGGTCACGGCGCCGGGCGACGTCGCGGTCGGTCGCGCAGAGTAGGCTCGCCTCCGTCATCGCCGACCGTCGTCTGCGACACCGAGAAGCGACACCGAGATCCGAGGGGGCCCGCCGCGTGTCCACTCCCGCGACCCGTCCCGCCGGCGAGCGCGCGCCGCGAGGCAGCCGGCTGCCGCGCCGGGCCCGGCGTGCCCAGCTGCTCGAGTCGGCCCTCGAGGTGTTCGTCGCGCAGGGCTACCACGCCGCCGCGATGGACGACATCGCCGAGCGGGCCGGGGTCTCCAAGCCCGTGCTGTACCAGCACTTCCCCGGCAAGCTGGAGCTCTACCTGGCCCTGCTCGACCGTGCGGTCGACACGGTCATCGCGCGCACCCGCGCGGCCCTGGAGTCGACCGAGGACAACAAGCAGCGGGTCGCGGCGACGATGCACGCGTTCTACACCTACGTCGCCAGCGAGGAGGGTGAGTTCCGGCTCGTCTTCGAGTCCGACCTCACCAACGACCCGGCGGTCCGGCAACGCATCGATCGGGTCACCACCGAGTGCGCGGAGCTGATCGCCCACGTCATCCACGACGACACCGGCCTGCCCGGCGACCAGTGTCAGCTCCTCGCCGTGGCGCTCGTGGGAATGGGCGAGGTCAGCGCCCGGTTCTGGCTGCAGGACCGGCTGCAGGGTCGCGACACGATCGAGCAGGACGCAGCAGCAGGTCTCGTCGCCGGCCTCGCCTGGCGTGGCATCCGCGGATACCCGCGCAGCGACGAGCCGGCCTGAACCATCCGGACCACCCCCGGTCGGTCCGCACCTCGAACATCCAGCGAACACCACAGGAGGTCCTCCCGCATGGAGGTCAAGATCGGCGTGATCCACGCCAGCCGCGAGCTCACCATCGACACCGGCCTCGACGCCGCCGAGGTGGAGGACCGGGTGCGCGAGGCGCTGTCATCGGGCGGCCTGCTGTCCCTGACCGACTCGAAGGGCCGCCGCGTCGTCGTGCCGGCGGAGAAGCTCGGGTACGTCGAGATCACCACCTCGACCGTGGGGCAGGTCGGTTTCCGCTCCTGATCGCGCGGTGCCGCGGAGCTCGACGTCGCCGCGGCTGCCCGCTCACCTGGACTGCGCCGGTCGAGGAGTCCGAGGGAACCACCGGTACGCCCTGGCACGGGCACTGGCCGCTTCCTGCCCACGTGGGCCGGGAGTGCACCCTGCTGCACCTTCGGGGCCTCGACGTCGCCACCGCGCGCGCGGCATGATCACAGCAGGACTGGGCACCGTGGCTTCTGCCTGACCGCGAAGGAAGTGTCGTCATGCTCTGGACCCTCATCGTCACGCTCGTCGGCGGCCTGATCATCGGGCTGCTCGGCAAATGGGTCGCCCCGGGCGACCGCGACAACATCCCGCTGTGGCTCACGGTCGTCTGCGGCATCATCGGGATGCTCGTCGGCAGCTACCTCTACTGGGGTCTGTTCGGCCACGACAACGCCCCGTTCGACGGCCACGAGGCAACCGTGAACAACGCCACCAACGGCATCGACTGGATGCGTCACCTCTGGCAGGTCGTGGTCGCCGCCCTGGCCGTGATGGCCGCTGCGTTCCTCACCGGACGCAGCAAGACCCGCGTCTGAGCCTCAGGAGGCGAGCCCGAGCTCGGCCATCCGCTTCGCGTGGTTCTCCGTCAGCCGGGTGAACATCCGCCCGAGGGCGGCGAGGTCCAGGCCGGGCCGGTCGACGCCGCCGGCGAGCAGTGCGGCCAGCGAGTCGCGGTCGGCGACCACCCGCTGCGCCTGCGAGAGCGCCTCGCCCATGAGGCGGCGCCCCCACAGCGCCAGCGGGCCGGCGACCTTCGGGTCCCGCTCGATCGCGCGACGGACCCGGTCGACGACGAAGTCGGCGTGACCGGAGTCCACCAGCGAGGCGATCACCAGGTCGCGGGTGTCGGCGTCCAGGAACGCCGCGACCTCCCGGTAGAAGTCGGCCGCGAGACCGTCGCCGACATAGGCCTTGACCAGGCCCTCGAGCCAGTTGTTGGGCGCGGTCTTCGCGTGGAAGGCGTCGAACGGCTTCACGAACGGCGCCATCGCGGTCATTGGCTCGGCACCCAGGGCGGCGATCCGGTCCAGCAGCGGCTGGACGTGGTTGAACTGCACCGTGGCCATCTTGCCCAGGGCCAGCTTGTCGACGAGGGTCGGCGCCAGCCGGGCGTCCTCGGCGAGGCGGTCGAAGGCGGAGATCTCGCCGTACGCGATCGCACCGACCAGGTCGACCACCGCGGCCCGGTACGCCGGGTCCTGGAAGGCGACGGGGATGTCCTCAGGCGTCTCGGCAGCGGGCGGCGGAGTGGGTCCGTCGGGGGCCGCCGGCTGCGCGATTTCGGTCATGAGGGGAGCGTACCGATAGACTGGTGTCGGCAGACGACCGCTGGGCTGGCTCCGGACGCCCCCACGGGACGCCCTCGACACCGCCCCTCTGCGGCAGCTGCCCTGACACACGTCCTCCAGAGAACGGCAAGATCCTGACCACCTTCCGAGAGCTCGGGGTACTCCCCGAGATCGCCGACGCCCTCGAGCGCGTTGGCATCGTGACCCCCTTCGCCATCCAGGAGATGACCCTCTCCGTCGCCCTCATGGGCACCGACCTGATCGGCCAGGCGCGCACCGGCACCGGCAAGACGCTGGCCTTCGGGATCCCGGTCATCCAGCGCACGGTCGCCCCGCACGACCCCGACTACGAGGAGCTGGTCGCTCCGGGCAAGCCCCAGGCCCTGGTCGTGGCGCCCACCCGTGAGCTGGCGCTCCAGGTCTCCAGCGACCTCACCATCGCCAGTGCCGATCGCGGCATCCGGGTCCTCACCGTGTACGGCGGCGTGCCCTACGAGGGCCAGCTGGAGGCGCTGGCGACCGGCGTCGACGTGGTGGTCGGCACGCCGGGCCGGCTGATCGACCTGATGAACCGCAAGGCCCTCGACATCTCCCACGTGAAGAGCCTCGTGCTCGACGAGGCCGACGAGATGCTGGACCTCGGGTTCCTGCCCGACGTCGAGCGGCTGCTCGCCGGCACGCCGGAGACCCGGCAGACGATGCTCTTCTCGGCGACCATGCCGGCGGCGATCGTGGCGCTGGCGCGCACGCACATGCGGCACCCGATGAACATCCGGGCAGAGTCGTCGTACGAGAACGCAACGGTGCCCGCGACCGCACAGTTCATCTACCAGGCCCACGACCTGGACAAGCCCGAGATGATCGGTCGCCTGCTCCAGGCCGAGGGCGCCGGGCTCACGATCATCTTCACCCGCACCAAGCGGCAGGCCCAGCGCGTCGCCGACGACCTCGTCGAGCGTGGCTTCAAGGCCAGCCCGCTCCACGGCGACATGGCGCAGGCCGCCCGCGAGAAGGCGCTGACGCGGTTCCGCGAGGGCAAGATCCAGGTGCTGGTCGCCACCGACGTGGCCGCCCGTGGCATCGACGTGCAGGACGTCACCCACGTCATCAACTACACCTGCCCCGAGGACGAGAAGACCTACGTCCACCGGATCGGCCGCACCGGTCGTGCCGGCGCCACCGGCATCGCGGTCACGTTCGTCGACTGGTCGGACCTGCACCGCTGGAAGATGATCAACAAGGCGCTCGACCTGCCCTTCGACGAGCCGCTGGAGACCTATTCCAGCTCCGAGCACTTCTTCCACGACATGGGCATCCCGCAGGGCACCAAGGGCCGGCTCATCCCCGAGGGCGAGGTCGTCATCCCCCGCCAGCCGCGCAAGGACGACGCCAAGGGCGGTGGCCGCGGAGGCCGGGGCGGACGTGGCGAGGGTGGCCGCGGCGGCTCCCGCGGCTCTCGCGGGGGTCGCTCCGAGCGCAGCGAGGCCACGGCCTCGACGCCGGCAGCGGCCGAGGGCGACAAGCCGGCGCGGAAGCGCAACCGCAACCGACGACGCACCCGTGGCGGCGCTCCGGCGGGCGGTGCTTCACCGACAGCGGAGTAGCCGGCATCAGTTCAGGCGAGCACGACGACGCGCGTGCCGACGCCGGCGAACTCCCACATCCGCTGAGCATCCGAGAACCGCTGTCGGATGCAGCCGTGTGACTGGGGCGTGCCGAGCTGTGCCTCGGTCTGCAGTGGCCTGCCGCGCTTGGTGGGGATGCTGTGGAACCCGATCGCGGCGTGTCGGCCGTGCGCGAACCGCACGAAGTACTGCATGACACCGGAGTCGTCGACCCCGACGGCCCAGCGCGACCGGGAGTACACGGCGTACGTGCCCGCGTGGAGGTTGTCGGTGAGGCTCCCGGAGACCAGGTACGTCGCGTCGACGGTGCCGTCGGCCTCCACCAGCCACACCCGCTGGGCGCTCGTGGAGAACACCACGCGCCGGCCCTGGCCGCTCGCGCTCGGCAGGGTGGTCCCGGTGCTGCCGAGCGACGCCGGCACGGAGACGTCGGCCGGGCGGCTTCCGCGCGGGGCCTGACCGGCCCCTGTGTCGGGGGTGACGGGCGTGGCAGCCGCCTTGGCCGGATGCTCGATGTCTGCCGCGGTCCGGAGCTGCTCGCTGCCGCCTCGCGCGGTCTGCAGCGGGAGCACGCCGATGCCGCCGAGGAGCGCGACCAGGGTCACCGAAAGCGAGAGCACTGCAGCCGCCATCCGTCCGAAGCGCGGACGGACCCGCGCCGGCTGCTCGAGGCGGTGCCGGCCCATCGGGACTCAGCCCCGGCGAAGCAGGTTCGCGGCGACCTCGCGGTAGGCCACCGCGCCCTTGTTGCTGGCGGACGTGGACAGGATCGAGCGACCGGCCGCCGGGGCCTCGGCGAACCGGATGGACTTGGGGATCGGCGGTTCGAGCACGTCGAGCTCGTAGCTCTCCGCGATCGTCTCGAGCACGGCCCGGGCGTGGTTGGTGCGACCGTCGTACAGCGTGGGGAGGACGCCCCAGACCTGCAGCGCCCGGTTGGTGAAGCGGCGTACGTCGTGGACGGTGTCGAGCAGCTGGCCGACGCCCCGGTGGGAGAGGGTCTCGCACTGCAGCGGGATCAGGACGCCGGTCGCGGCTGTCAGCGCGGCCACGGTGAGCACGCCGAGCGAGGGCGGGCAGTCCAGCAGGACCCAGTCGTAGTCCTCGTCGAGGTCCTCCACCACGGTGCGGACGACGTACTCACGACCGGTCCGGGTCAGCAGGTCGGCCTCGGCCCGGGCGAGCTCGATGGTGGCGGGGAGCAGGTCGACGCCGTCCTCGGTGGTCACCATCACCTCGCGGGGCTCGAGCCCCTTGGTGAGCACGTGGTGGATGGACAGCTCGAGGTCCTCGGGGTCGATGCCGAGGCTGAAGGTCAGGCAGGCCTGCGGGTCCAGGTCGACAAGCAGCACCCGCTGGCCCAGCTCGGCGAGGGCCGTGCCCAGGGAGGCGACAGTGGTCGTCTTGGCCACGCCACCCTTCTGGTTGGCGACGGCGATCACGCGGACGGTGGACATCAGGGCCCATCATGCCGCACCGGCGTTCCGGTGCCGACCACCGACCGCGATGCTGTGCCGCATGTCGCACGCCGCCGCTGACCCGACGTCAGGGAGCACGAGCCCCCGTCCGCGCACCCGCCGCGCGCTCGTCACCGGCCCCACGGCGGGGATCGGCCAGGAGTTCGCGCGCCAGCTGGCCGCGCGTGGGCACGACCTGGTGCTGGTCGCGCGTGACGAGACACGGCTGGAGTCGGTCGCCGCGGAGCTGCGGTCGACGTACGGCGTCACGGCCGAGGTGCTCGCCGCGGACCTCAGCGACCGCGCGGCGCTGGCACGGGTGGAGGCCCGGCTCAGCGACCCGGACCGCCCGGTCGACCTGCTGGTCGACAACGCCGGGTTCGGGCTCAAGGGACGCTTCCTGGACAACGCCGTCGCCCAGGAGCAGGAGATGCTCGACGTGCTGGTGACCGCGGTGATGCGGCTGACCCTCGATCCCCGGGGGCGCACTACCGGGCGATCGTGACCCTGACCAGGTTGATCCCGTCCCGGGTGCTGCAGGGCTTCCAGTCGATGGGACGCAAGTAGACCGGCTGGTGAGCCGGGCGTGTCCCTCAGCCCTCGCCCGCGATGAAGGCGCGGACCGCGTCGGCGACCATCTGGACCGCGATCGCCGAGAGCAGCAGGCCCGCGATCCGGGTGACCAGCAGGACGCCGCTCTCCCGGATCAGGTGCAGGATCGGCAGGGAGAACCGCATCGCCAGCCACAGCGTGACGTGGACGAGGATGACGCCGAGCGCGACCGCACCGAACTCGCCGAACCCGTCCACCTTCTTGCTGAACACCATCGTCGCCACGATCGCGCCCGGGCCCGCGAGCAGCGGCGTGCCCAGCGGCACCAGAGCGACGTTCGTGTCGGCGGCCGCGGTCTGCTCCGCCTCCTTGCCGGTCAGGAGCTCGAGCGCGACCAGGAGCAGGAGAAGCCCACCGGCGCACTGCAGGGCCGGCAGCGAGATGTGCAGGTACTCCAGGATCTGCTGGCCGAAGAACGCGAACGCGCTGATCACCCCGAACGAGACCGCTACCGCCTGCCAGGCCGCACGCCGCGCCACCTGTGCCGACCGGCCACCGGTGAGCGAGAGGAAGATCGGGATCGTGCCGACCGGATCCATGATCACGAACAGGGTCACGAAGACCTCGGTGAGCATGACCCAGTTCATGGCAGGAGCCTAGGGGTTGGGATTTTCGGTCCTGACTGGTGCATCAATGGAGTCGGCCGGGGTACCGTCGTCGTGAGGACCCACCCAGCCCCCCAAAGTGGGTGGAGTCCCGGCGGATGTCGCCTCGCCCCCCTCCCCGCCTCTCTGGCGCGCGAGGCGACACTTGGGGTCCGCCCCGCCACCGGACGGTGTGCGGGGCGGCTCTGGGAGGCCGACGGGCCGCGGCTCAGCTCACCAGGTCGGGCGTGGACCGCCGAACGGCATCTCGAGGGCCTCCGGTCCGAAGCCGGTCACGTCCGCCAGCAACCACTCGTCGCGCAGCAGCAGCGCGGCTGAGGCGGGCCGGATCACCAGCCAGAGCCAGCGGCCCTCCGCCTCGCCCGCGAACACGGCCTTCGCGAGCAGGTCCTCGTCGTCACGCGGGTCGACGGCCCACAGCGGGACAGTGCGTCCGCCCGCACGGACATGGATGGCGTGCGGGCCGTGGCCGACCTGCTCCCCAGGGTCGTCGTACGCCGTGCCGGCGCAGCGCGCCCCGAGGCCGACACCGCTGTCCTCCGAGACGACGGTGACCTCGACCGGCCCGTCCAGGTCGCTGGTGCCCACCGTGGTGGTCACGGTGGCCGTCGCACGGTCCTTCGACGCCACGCACCCGAAGTCGGCGATCGACCAGCCCGGACTCATCGGCCAGGGCAGGTACGTCGGCAGGTCACCCACCCGACCGACCAGCTCGGCGAACGAGGTGTAGTCCGCGACGCTGGGCCGCCACAGCGGCACGATCACTCCGTGCTGCTTGCAGGTGAAGGCGCCGTCCGCTTCGGTGATCGGGGACGTGCAACGGGGGCAGGATGCCGCGAGCGCCACGGCTCGAGCCTAGTGGTTCAGCAGTTCCACCGGGTCAGGACAGGCGTCTCGCGCTCGTAGCCGAGGACCGAGATCGTGGCAGTGTCCAGTGCGAAGTTCCGACCCTCCTCGACCGGCTGGTCGAGCCAGCGCGCCGCGAGCACGCGGGACGCGTGCCCGTGCCCGACCACCAGGACACGACCGCCGTGGTCCCGCACCCGCGCCACCACCCGGTCGAGCCGGCGGCCCACCTGGTCGGCGCTCTCACCGCCGGGGCACGGGTGGGTCCAGATCGTCCAGCCGGGGACGCTCTCGCGGATCGTTGCCGTCGTCACGCCCTCGTAGTCGCCGTACGCCCACTCGGCGAGGTCGTCGTCGACCTCTGCATCCGGGAACCCGGCGAGCTCGGCGGTGTGTCGCGCACGGCGGCGGGGGCTGGTCAGGACGAGGTCGAACCGTGTGTGGGCCAGTCGCTCCCCGATCGCGCGGGCCGCCTTCTCTCCGTCGGGCGTGAGCGGCACGTCGGTGACCGAGGTGTGCCGGCCGTCCGCGCTCCACGCGGTCTCTCCGTGACGCACGACCCACAGCTCGGTCCCGCCGGAAGGGTCCTCGTCCGTCGCGTCGGCCGCGGCCGAAAGCTCAACCATGGTGCAGAGCCTTCTGCGATCATCGGGCGGTGACAAGCCTGGTCGACCCACCAGAGCCGATGTTGCGGCGCGCCCGGCTGGCCGCTGCCGGCGGCTTCGCCACCCAAGGCATGGTCTTCATCAGCCTGACCACCCGACTGCCCGACTTCTCCGACCGGTGGCACCTGTCCGAGGTGGAGCTGTCCGGGCTGTTGCTGATGATGGTGCTGCTGGCGGGCGCAGGTTCCGTGGTCGCCGAGACGCTGGCTCGTCAGCGCGACTCCGCGGGCCTGCTGCGCGCCGGCCTGGCCGGCATCGCCGTCTCGGTCCCGGTGATGGCGCTCGCGCCGACAACCGGCGTCTTCGTGGCCGGCATGGCCGGGTACGGCGTGGCGCTCGGCGTCGTCGATGCCAGCACCAACATGCAGGCGGTCGCGCTCGAGCACCGCTACGGCCGGCCGATCCTGCCGTCGTTCCACGGCGCCTGGACCCTCGGCGGGCTGGTCGGCTCCGCGATCACGCTGGCCACCGCGCACCTCCCGCTCGGTACGACGGCCGCGCTGGCCGTCGTACCGCTGGTGATGGTGGCGCAGCCCTTCCTGAAGCGGGTCGGCGACCCGCTCGCGGCGGCCCCGGCGATCGAGGTCCCGTGGCGGCCGATCGTCCTGGTCGGGATCGCGATGGTGCTCTTCTACATGGTCGACACGGCGGCGTTCACGTGGGGACCGACGTACCTCGACCACGTGTTCACGACGCCGTCGTCGCTGGTGGCGCTCGCGACCTTCCCCTACCTGCTGGCCAGCGGGACGATGCGGCTCGCCGGGGACAGCGCCGTCGCGCACTTCGGCCCGGTGCGCGTGCTCCGCATCGGCGCGCTCGTCGCCTGCGCCGGACTGGCGGTCGTGGTGTTCGCGCCGTCGTGGCCGGTCGCGGTGCTCGGGTTCCTCGTCATGGGTGCCGGCGTCGCCGTGATCGCACCCCTGAGCTTCTCCGCTGCGGCCCGGATCGCCGGCGGCAGCGACGACACCGATGCCCACCTGCGCCACGCGCGGGTGGACGCCGTCATCGCCCGTTTCAACCAGTTCAACTACGTCGGCGCCCTCATCGGCGCAGTGCTCACCGGACTCGTCGGCTCCGGGAACCTGCGGGTCGGCTTCGCCGTGCCGATGGTGCTGATCCTGGGGATCCTGCCGCTGGCCCGCTCGTTCGCGTTCGAGGCGGCGAATTCACAAGTCAACGAGTGAATTCGCCCCTTTCCACACGGAATTCTGTGGCAGAAGCGGCTAATCCGTGCCAGAAGGTCGGCCGCTGTCAGCCGAACGCGAGTCGTCGGCCGCGTGCGAGCTGGCGGCGGATCTTGTCGGCCATCGGGCCGGGGCGGAAGATCTCGGCCCACACCAGTCTCACCATGACCCAGCCCGTCTCCTCGCGCAGTCGATCCTCTCTCTTCTTCTCACGCTCGACAGCCTCGCCAGGCGTCTCGCCCTCCCTGCGTAGCCGGCCGTACTTGATCATGCCGTCGAACTCTCCGAGCGCACCGTGATCGGGCCACGCGAAATCACTGATCCCCAACAACCTTCCCCATTCGTCTCGGACCTCGAACTGGAGCTCAGGCTCGGGGAGGTGACCCCGCCACATTCCATACCGCGACAGCGACTCGCCGACTGACTGTGCGCCCTCTCTTGCGAGACGGACGGTGACCTGCAGCCGGCGCGCTCTGGGATGCCCAGACATCCGCCCGAAGCCGTCCCGCATCTCGTCGAGGCTGCCCTTCTTCAAGTCGACCAGCGAGTCGAGGATGACCAGCCCCGCAGCGACGGAACTGAGTGAAGCCGCCTCGAGTGCCGCCCGTACCGGAGGAACCACCAGACCTCCTGCCACGGGGCGCAGCTCCTCGTCACGGCACACGCCGTGGTGGTAGACGATGTCGGGGGTCGTTCCACCCAAGGGCCCATCCACGCAGGTCAGATGGATCTTCGACAAGTCCGGCTCGTACAACCGCAGCCCGTGCTCCACGGCGGCTGACGTATGGCTCAGGGCCACCGGCGCAGCGTGGGACCGCAGCGCCGCGTGCGCCCTTAACCGGTGTCGGCCGCTTTCGTCAGCGGTCTGCCACACGTCGACGAACGTGTAGGCGCCGGGGCGGATTCGAAGGATCTCTCCGACACGCATTGCGGCATAGAGATCCTTGTCCCGGTAACCGCACTCGAGGGCCTCACTGCGCCGGGACACCTGATCGTCGTGAAGCGTCCTGAGATCATCCATCGGGCAACGGTGGCGGCAGAGTCGGGCCGAGACCACGCTGTTCAGTCAGCTTGGGGGCAAAGCCCCCGGTTGGTCGGCCGGTGGACGGTTGATGGATCCTGCTTCTCGCACGAGGTCTCCGCTTCTCATGCGAAATCCCATGGCAGAAGGGGCGAATTCACAAGTCAACCTGTGAATTCGCCGCGCCGATTCCTCGCCGCTATGCCTGCGGTCCTGGCCAGTTCTTGTCCGGCTGCGGGACGGGGCGGCCGGGCTGCTCGCCGCCGCGGGACTCGAGGTAGTTGTTCTTGGGCACCATCACCTTGCGGCGGAAGATGCATACGACCTTGCCGTCCTGGTTGTAGCCGATCGTCTCCACGTGGACCACGCCGCGGTCGTCCTTGGAGGTGCTCTCCCACTTGTCGAGCACGGTGGTCTCGCCGTACAGGGTGTCGCCGTGGAAGGTCGGGGCGACGTGGCGCAGCGACTCGATCTCGAGGTTGGCGATCGCC
>DATAKN010000005.1:0-17527 GCA_036261595.1 Marmoricola sp. | reverse complement strand
GGCGGGCGGGGCCGGGGGCTCAGGCGCGGCGGGCGGGGCCGGGGGCTCAGGCGCGGGCGGCGTGACAGGCGGAGCCAGGGCCGGCATCCGCACGACGAACCTCCGTCCCCGCTGGTCGCTTCTCACGCGGAAGGTCTCCGTCGTACCGGGCGCGACCCTGAGCCTGGAGGCGTAGCGGTGGTGGTGGGCTCGCGCGCGCTTGACCGGGGTCCAGCGAGAGTTCGTGCGGCGGTCGATCCGCACCGTGGGCGAAGCGGTCGACGTGCGACCGGAGACGACGACCGTCTCGGCGTCGACCTGCCGAACGACCACCGACGGCGCCCGACGCGCCGCGGCCGTGGCCGAGGTGTCGAGAGCGAGCCCCAGGAGTGCTGCCACAAGGGTGAAGAGCAGGAGCGCGACCCCACGCGCGTGTCCGAGACCCATGTCGTCCTCTCAGATGTCGGGCCCCTCCCCAACGTCTGTGACCGTCAGGATATCGATCGCTCGCTGGTCCGATACCCCAGAAGTGGGATCCGACAGTGCGGCGTCACTGCCAGACCCTGACGTAGTCGATGTCCATCGTCGCCGGGATCGGCGTCGCGTCCGTCACGGGATTGTTCGCGTCCCCGAGGGCCTGGGTCAGGAGGATGATGTGGCGCCGGTGGAACACCGGGTCCGCCGATGTGTTGGTCAGGCAGAGGTGCCCGTTGACGAAGACCGTGATCGTCGTCGGCGTCCACTCCAGCGTGTAGGTGTTCCACACGCCGCGGTCGGCGTCGCAGTTGGCGGTGTTCACGCCCGGGTCGGAGTTGGGATCGGCCGCATAGTGCAGGCGGGGAACGGTCACCGAGGAGTAGTTCGAGTAGGTCTCGCTGACGTCGATCTCCCCGGTGTCGCCGGTCCGAGGATCGATCGCCCCGTCCCGCTCGTCGGGCCAGAGCCAGAACGTCTCCTGGAGGCCCGACTCGGTGGTCGCGGTGTTGCGGATCCGGGCCTCGTAGCGGCCGTACTCCTGGCTGAACAGCTGGTATGTCGCGACAGAGCCCGACGTGTAGGAGGAGGTGATCGTGGAGTCGGGGGATCCGCAGGGCTGCGGCGCGGCCTCCTTGCGCACCGTGAGGCTCAGCATGCCGTCGGCGACGGAGACGTTGTTCGGGCTCTTGGTGTAGCAGGCGAACGCCCCGTTCGGGTCACCGGTGAGGAACGCCGTCTGGGGCACCCACTTGGTCGGGTCCAACGCGGTGCCGTCGAAGTCGTCGTGGAACGTGCAGGACCACAGCGTGCCGTCGGCCTTGTGCGGTCGGGCACCGCACGCGTCGTACTGGATGGGCTGCGGCTTGGCCGGTTCAGCGGGAGGCGCGGTCGGCGTCACGGCGGGGGTCCGGACGGTGAACGTCCGGCTGCGCCGGTTGCTGATCACCTTGAACGTCGCTGCGCTGCCCGGCGCGACGAAGAGCGTGGCGGCGTAGCGGTGGCGGTGCGAGTGCGTCCGCGCGGCGAGGACCCAGCGGGCCCCGACTCGGCGGACGATGCGGAGCTTCGCTGAGCGCGCCGGCGTACGGCCCGCCACCGTAACGGTGCCGTCGCCGGACTGCTGCAGCGACACGGTCGGAGCTCCGCGACCCGCAGCCGTCGCCGGCGTGGCGACACCCAGGGACAGCGCGAGCACAGCGGCCAGCGCGCCGCCGACGAGGAGCGCAACCCCACGCGCCCGAATGAGAGCCATCTTGTCCTCCCCCACAGAGGCCGGGCCCGAGTGCCCGGCGGTCTCTCTGAGGGAGAGCGTAACGGATAAAAGTTGGAAAAAGTACAAACTAGGCAATTCGGACATCAGAGCAGGACGACCGACCTCAGCACCTCGCCGCGCTGCATCCGGGCGAAGGCCTCCTCGATGTCACCGAGGCCGATCTCCTCGCTGACGAACGCGTCCAGGTCGAGCCGGCCCTGCAGGTACAGGTCGACCAGCATCGGGAAGTCGCGCGAGGGGAGGCAGTCGCCGTACCAGCTGGACTTCAGCGAGCCCCCACGGCCGAAGACGTCCAGGAGCGGGATGTCCGGGACACGCATCTCGGGAGTGGGTACGCCGACCAGCACCACCGTGCCGGCCAGGTCGCGGGCGTAGAACGCCTGCCGCCAGGTGTCGGGTCGACCCACCGCCTCGATGACCACGTCGGCCCCGTGACCGCCGGTGAGCTCCTGGATCGCCTCGACCGGGTCGGCGACGGTCGCGTCGACCGTGTGGGTGGCTCCGAGACCCCGCGCCCGGGCGAGCTTGCGCTCGTCCAGGTCGACCGCGATGATCCGGGCCGCCCCGGCGAGCACCGAGCCCGCCACGGCGGCACACCCGACTCCTCCACAGCCGATCACGGCCACGGACATCCCACGGCGCACGCCTCCGGTGTTCACCGCCGCGCCCAGCCCGGCCATCACCCCGCAGCCGAGCAGGCCCGCAGCTGCCGGGCGCGCCCGTGGGTCCACCTTGGTGCACTGTCCCGCGGCGACGAGTGTCTTCTCCGCGAACGCCCCGATGCCCAGGGCAGGAGTCAGCGCGCGGCCGGCCTCGGGGCCGTCGGCAAGCGTCATCGACTGCGTGGCGTTGAAGGTCGCGAAGCAGTACCACGGCTCGCCGCGAGCGCAGGCCCGGCAGCGGCCGCAGACCGCGCGCCAGTTCAGGATCACGAAGTCGCCGGGCGCGAGGTCGACGACGTCGGGCCCGACCGACTCGACGACGCCCGCCGCCTCGTGGCCCAGGAGGAACGGGAAGTCGTCGTTGATGCCGCCCTCGCGGTAGTGCAGGTCGGTGTGGCAGACCCCGCATGCCTGCACCCGGACGAGCGCCTCTCCCGGTCCCGGGTCAGGTACGTCGATGGTGACCAGCTCGACGGGCGCACCGACGCTGCGTGCCACCACTCCCCTGACCTGCTGCATGGCGCCTCCCGTGCGTGCCTCCGACGACACCCCGTCGCCCCGTCAAGCGGTCACTCTCCAGCCGCGCCGGTCGGGGCGCAAGGTGCCGTGCAACCCGTGTCGCGTCGTGGGCGTGTAGAGGGTGGACGACGCGAGAGCATGGAGGACCGGCGATGGCAGCCCAGGGGGTGCAGATGCGATCTCGGGGAGGCACCGGCGCCGACGACGACGGGTTCGCCGAGTGGATGTCGGCCCGGCAGGCCGGGCTGGCGCGCACGGCGTACCTGCTCACCGGCAGCCAGCACGCCGCCGAGGAGCTGGTCCAGGCGACCCTGACCAAGCTGTACCTGGCATGGGCACGGATCGCGGAGCGGCAGCACGTCGACGCGTACGCCCGCCGCGTCCTGGTCAACGAGCACCGGTCGGCGTGGCGTCGCGCCCAGCGTCGGCCCGAGATCCTCTCCGGGGCGGTGCCCGAGTCGGCGCTCGCACCGGCCGAGTACGACGGTGAGCGCGAGGCCGTGTGGCGATTCGTGCAGGGCCTCCCGCCACGGCAGCGCGCGGTCATCGTGCTGCGCTACTACGAGGACCTGTCCGAAGCCGAGATCGCGGACCTGCTCGGGATCAGCACCGGGACGGTGAAGTCCCAGGCGAGCCGGGCGCTCGCGGCGCTGCGGGAGCGCGTACCGGCCCGGGAGGAGGAGCGATGAACCACGAAGACCTGCTTCGCGAGACGCTGCGGGCCAAGGCGGACGACGCCCCCCACGGCCCGAGCCTGGACGACATCCGGCGCCGGGCCACCCGACGCACCGTGCGGCGTCGGGTACTGGTCGGCCTGGCTGCGGCCGCAGTCGTCGCAATCGCGGTCCCGACCGCGCTGCTGCTCCGCCCGAGCGACGAGCCGGGTCCGGCGCCTTCGCCGTCGCCGTCGCCGTCGCTGACCACGTCACCCTCCTCGGGCGTGCCGACGCCGACCGGGCTCGAGGCGATCCCGCGCGGCGCCGATCCGCGAGTCACCTACCTCCAGGACGGCGTCGTCCACGGGCTCGACGGCAGCACGAGCCGGCTGCCCGCCGCCGCGACGGACGTCGTCGCGTTCACGCCGTACCACGGCGGCTGGATCGTGCTGGACAGCGTCGGCGGTCTCACGCAGTACGACAACACCGGCACCGAGGTGCGCCGCTCCCACGACGGCGAGTCCGCGCTCGCGGTGAGTCCCGACCTGATGCGCACCGCGTTCCAGTTGGGCGGCAAGATCCTGGTCGGCATCAGCAGCGGCATGGGTGAGGGCGAGACCACCCACGCCGTGGACCCGCACGCCCGCCTCGTGGGCTTCCTGGGCGACCGGGTGGTGTACGCGGCGGGCGGCACCGTGCGTGTGGTGGACGACGTCGGCAAGGAGACCGTGGTGCCCGGACTGTCGCAGGCGTGGGCCACGTCGTCCGACGGCGACCTCGTCGCCGGCAGCGGTGGCGGCCAGGGCGACAGCATCCGGGTGGTGTCCGCCTCCACCGGACAGGTGCTGTGGAACAAGGCCGGGTGGTTCGCCGCGGCGTTCAGCCCCGACGGCCGGTACCTCGCCGCCTACCGCACCGCCACCGGGGGTGAGTTCGAGACGGTCGCGATCCTCGACGCCCACACCGGCGCGGTCGTGGCGACCAGCAAGACGCCGGGTCTCCAGTCGCTGCCCTCTCCGCCCACCGCGTGGGAGGCGGGCGACCGGTTGCTGATCCCCTACCGCGGCGGCTCGAGCTGGGCCCTGCTCCGACTCTCGGCCGGTGGCGCGGTGGACCGGGCCACGGGAGTCGTGCCGGGCACATCTGAGACCGCGCCCTTCGCGTTCGCGCGGCAACCCTGAGGCTCGTGCAACCTTTCCGCCGAAAGCCGCGTAGGGAACGGTCGGAGGAGGTGCATGATGCTCACGACCGTGAAGGGGACGCGGATGGACGACCGGCCGGATGCCGCTCGGGACTTCGAGTCCTGGATGGTCGCCCGCCAGAGCCGGCTGCTGCGTACGGCGTACCTGCTGACCGGCGACGTGCATGCCGCAGAGGACCTGGTCCAGACCGCGCTGGCCAAGCTCTACCTGGCCTGGGACCGGGTCTCGGACGCACCGTCGGTCGACGCCTACGCCCGCAAGATCCTGGTCAACGAGCACACGTCCAGCTGGCGGCGGTTGTGGCGCCACCGCGAGGTGGTCACCGACACCAGCACCCATGACGTCCCCGTCACCGGCGAGGAGTACGACGGCGTCAGCGCGGCGCTCTGGAGTGCGGTACGCGCTCTGCCCGACCGGCAACGCGCCGTGGTCGTGCTCCGCTACTACGAGCAGCTCTCCGAGCGCGAGACCGCCGACACGCTGGGCGTCAACGTCGGGACGGTGAAGTCCCAGGCGAGCCGTGCCCTCAGCACGCTCCGCACCCGTCTGGGCGACTCCTCCTGGGACCGCGACGACCTCACCGGTTGGGAGGCACACCGATGAACGACCTCAGCCAGCGGCTCGCCCACGAGGCGGACCAGTTCACCCGACGGGGCGGCACCGAGCTCGAGCTGGGCCAGGTCCTCGAGCGGGCCGGCGAGATCCGGCGGGGGCGCCGGATGCGAGCAACGCTGTTGATGGCTGCCTGTGTGCTGGCGATCGCGGTGCCGACGGTGCTGGTCGCGACGCAACGCGACACGACGCACGAGCCATCCCCCGCGCCGGCCCCGAAGATCGACCACACCGCGATCACCCTCGACCACCTGAAGACCGGCGCGAAGCCGAAGACCGGGTGGGTGCAGGGCACGGTGTGGCACGGACCGGATGGCCAGGAGTTCACGTGGACGAACGGACGTGCGAGCGCGGTCGCGACGGTCGGCACATCGACGCTGCTGGCCCTCGACGAGGGCAACGGCGGGATGCGCGCCACCTTGACCCCGCCAGCGAGCGGTGCGGCACAGAGCGTGACCTCGTGGCCGATGGAGGGGGGCTTCGCCGTCTCGCCCCATGACGACGTCGCCGCCTTCGTGAAGCCCGACGGCACCCCGGTGCTGGTGGCTGAGGGTGACACGAGAGAGCTCGGGCGCGTCCCCACCGGAGCAGGCTTCACCGTCGCGGCGATCACGGGCACGGACTGCACCCGATCGAACCTCTCCGGCTGCACCGTCTGGGTGAACAGCCAGGGATCTCGGCCGGCCGTCTGGGTGGCGAACGCCGACGGACCGACCCGCAAGGTCGACACAGGCCAACGCCAGGTCGCCGACGTCGACGCCCACCAGCGGACCTTGGGCATCGTCTCCGTCAGCGACACCGGGTCGTGCTCGACGGCGGAGGTCATCGGCGGCGGGCCGCCGTTGTGGAAGACCTGCGACCACGCGCCGCTGTCCTTCTCCCCCGATGCCCAGCACGTGGTCGCGACCGCGGCGTACCGGGACGGTGCCGGTGACAGTGAACTCGCGGTGCTCGACTCGAGCACGGGCAAGGTGCGGCTCGACCTCACGACCGCCAAGGGCGCGTTCATCACGCAGATCATGTGGGAGGACGACGAGCACCTGCTCGTGGCCGTGGGGGAGCGTCAGCGCAATGCGGTGCTGCGGATCGGCCTGGACGGCCGCCGGGAGTATGCCGTGGCGCCCGTCACCGGCGACCCCTACGAGTCGCCGTTCGTGCTTCCTTCCCACTGAGCGACGCCTCCTGCGAGACACTGGCTCGCGGAGGTGGGTCGTGGCCTGGGTCAGTCGCGTACGACGCCGCCTTCGCGTGCTCCTCGTCCTGGTCTTCCTCATCGGTGTGGCGGCCGCCGCGGTCGCTGGCCTGCGTTCGGACCGGGAGGTGGCTCCCGACGACGGGCTCTCGCTGAGCTGCCTGCCGTTCACCGAGCCGCGCACGGTCGAGGGGCTCAACCGGATGATCGCCCGGTACCGCGCCGTGCCGGGCTTCGTCGGTGCCGACGTGGGAGCGGACGTGCAGCTCCAGGACGGGCGGCGGCTCTGGGTCTTCGGCGACACGCTCCGCCAGCAGGCGTTCCACGGCGACCGGATCGTGCGCAATTCGATGCTGATGTTCTCCCCCGGCTGCGCCACCGTCGTGATGCCGCGCGACCACGGCGCCGTCGTACCGGACCGCGACGACGGCGTCGGGTACTGGCCGATGGACCTCGGCGTCGTCCACCAGGTCGGGTACGACGTCGTCGGCGTCAGCCTCCAGCGCGTGCGCTCCACCGGCAGCGGTGCCTTCGACTTCGAGACACTCGGACCCGCTCTTGCGCTGTTCACGGTGCCCGTCCACGGCGTCCCCCGCCTGATCTCCGTGCGCGACATCGGCCCCGACGACCCCGACCCGACCCGACCGACGTGGGGAGCCGCGATCGAGACGGCGCCGGGTGCGGTCTACATCTACGGCACCGCACTACCGCCTGGTGGCCACTCGTTCGGGCGGCTACTCGAGGTGGCCCGCGCCCCGATCACCGACGTCGAGAACCAGGCGGCCTGGCGCTACTGGGACGGGCACCGCTGGCAACGCCACGCCGACCGCGCGGCCGTGCTGATCCCGGCAGCCGGTGGCGTCTCGCAAGTGCTGTCGGTCTTCGAACGGGGCGGCAGCTGGTACGCCGTCAGCAAGCGCGACGACTTCCTCGGTCACGACCTGATCATCTGGAAGGCGCCTGCGCCCACCGGACCCTTCGTGCCGAGCGCACCGCTGGCCGAGCTCCCGTCGGACTCCGCCGATGGCCTGCTGCGCTACATGCCGCTGGCCCATCCGGACCTGCTGCCGGAGGCCGGGACGGTCGTGGTGTCCTACAGCCGCAACGTGGCCGATCTGCAGCGCCTGCTGAAGGACCCGTCCCTGTACCGACCCCGGTTCCTGCGCGTCCGGCTGCCGTAGGCGACCCACCGGTCAGGCCCGGACCAGCTCCACGCTCATCGAGGAGTCGGCCGGGAGGTCGAGCGTCGAGGGGCCCCGCCCGCGGGCCACCATCTCGGCGCCGAGCGCCGCCACCATCGCACCGTTGTCCGTGCAGAGCCCGGGCCTCGGCACGCGGACCCGGATGCCCTGGCGGCCGGCGCGCTCCTCGGCGAGTGCGCGCAGCCGCGAGTTCGCCGCCACCCCGCCCCCGATGAGGATGTCCTCGATCCCCTCGCTCGCAGCCGCGTCGACGGCCTTGCGGACCAGCACGTCGCACACCGCCTCCTGGAACGACGCCGCCACATCGGCGACCGGCACGGGCTCCCCGGCGGCCTCCCGGGCCTCGACCCAGCGGGCGACCGCGGTCTTCAGGCCGGAGAACGAGAAGTCGAAGCGGTGCCGCTCCAGGTCACGACGAGAGGTGAGGCCACGCGGGAAGTCGACGTACACCGACGACCCCTCACGGGCCGCGCGGTCGATGTGCGGGCCGCCCGGGAAGGGCAGTCCGAGCAGCCGGGCGACCTTGTCGAACGCCTCGCCGGCGGCGTCGTCGATCGTCGATCCGAGTGGGGTGACCCGCTCGGTCACGTCGTCCACCCGCAGCAGCGAGGAGTGCCCGCCGGAGACCAGCAGTGCCAGGCACGGGTCCGGCAGAGCGCCGTGCTCGAGCTGGTCGACCGCGACGTGCGCGGCGAGGTGGTTGACGCCGTACAGGGGCTTGCCGAGGGAGAGCGCGAGGGCCTTGGCCGAGGCCACGCCGACGAGCAGGGCGCCGGCCAGGCCAGGGCCCGCGGTCACCGCGATCGCGTCGACGTCGTGCAGGGCGATCCCGGCGGTGTCGCAGGCGCGCTGCACCGTGGGGACCATCGCCTCGAGGTGCGCCCGCGACGCGACCTCCGGTACGACGCCTCCGAAGCGGGCGTGCTCGTCGACCGACGAGGCGACGGCGTCGGCCAGCAGGGTGTGACCCCGGACGATGCCGACACCGGTTTCGTCGCAGGACGTCTCGATGCCGAGGACCAGGGGCTCGTCGGTGGCGCTCACCCCGCCATTCTGCCCGTTCGGCGGCACGGGGCCGCCGGCCCCCTTCCCCTCGCCCGAGCCCTGCCATAGCGTCGCGACGTCCGGAGACACCGGCACATCTCGTACAGGGAGAACACATGTCCCATCCGTTGTCGGTCCGCGGCGCCACCGCGGGCCTCGTCGCCACGGCCACCGCGCTGACCCTCGCACTGGCAGGACCTGCCGACGCGAAGGGCGCGCACGGCCACCACCAGCCAGGGCCGCCGCTGGCACCGGAGACCCACTTCACGATGGCGCCCGACGGCTCGAGCGGGCTCGCTCCGCACGGCGCCGGGATCCCGAACATCGACTCGGTGAAGTCGACGATCCGCACCTACTACAACGCGACCGGCGGCATCGCCGACAAGACGAACTCGCCGTACATCTCCGAGATGGGGGCGATCGAGGCCTCCGCACTCGCGTCGCTGCCGACCGTGGACCCGACCGCGCACAAGGCGATCGTCTTCGATGCCGACGACACCACGCTGTGGACGTACGACATGGAAGACAACGCGATGCACTTCAACTTCAACCCGACGCTGCAGAACACCTGGGTCCAGGACGCGATGTTCCCCGCGACGCCCGGCATGGTTGGCTTCGAGCATGCCGTGCAGGCGAAGGGCTACGCCGTCTTCGGGATCACCGGCCGCAACTCCGGCCAGGAGACCGCCACGCTGACCAACCTGTCGAACGTCGGGTACACCGGCTTCGACACGGCCAACTTCTTCACCAAGTGGACCTCCTCCGAGCCGGTCCCCGCCTACGTGGACTGCGCGGCCGACGGCAACGCGTCGTCGTGCTCGACGGTGGAGTACAAGGCGTTCACCCGCAAGCACATCGAGCAGGACCTCGGCTACGACATCGTCCTCAACGTCGGTGACCAGTTCTCCGACCTGCAGGGTGGGTACGCCGACGCGGCGCTGAAGCTGCCGAACCCGACGTACTACCTGCCGAGCCCTGACATCGCCGGGGCACCGGCGAGCGACGCCTCGCTCACGCCGCGTACGGAGTTCACGATGAAGCCGGACGGCTCCAGCGGCCTCACCCAGGGTGGCGAGGGCATCCCGAACATCGACTCGGTGAAGTCGACGATCCGCACCTACTACAACGCGCCCTCGAGCGGGCCGTACACCGGCATCGCGGACAAGGTCAGCTCGCCGTACATCTCCGAGCTCAGGCACCTCGAACGCGCCAACACCCAGCGGCTGGTCAACCAGTGCCGTCGCGAGGTGCGCAAGGGCGGCCAGCCTGCGGTCGTGTTCGACGCCGACGACACCACGTTGTGGACCTACGACATGGAGGACGGCGACATGCGGTTCAACTTCACGCTCGCGGCCCAGGAGCCCTGGGTCTTCGGTGAGAAGTTCCCGGCCACGCCCGGCATGGTCCACCTCGTCAACGCGGTCGGCCAGGCAGGTTGCACCGTGGTCGGCCTGACCGGCCGCCGCGCCGACCAGCGCGATGCGACGCTCGGCAACCTGTGGAAGGTCGGCTACCGAGCCTTCAAGCCGGAGAACTACTACACCAAGTGGAACGGCACCGCGGCCGACCCGGCGATCTACCCCGCGGGCACGCCCTGCCACGACGGCGTCTGCACCACCATCGAGTACAAGTCCGCGACACGTGCCTACGTCGAGAGCCAGGGCTACGACATCATCGCCAACTTCGGTGACCAGTTCTCCGACCTGATCGGCGGGTACGCCGACCGCACCGTGAAGCTGCCCAACCCGACCTACTACCTGCCGTAGATCGGGTGGTGAAGGGCTGCGGCGTCAGCCGCAGCCTTTCACCAGGGGCAGGCGGAGGACGACGGCGGTGGCGCCGTCGCGGTAGTAGCGCGGGCGGCGGTCGATCTCGATGAAACCGCGGTCGGCGTAGAAGGCCAGCGCACCGGCGTTGTCCTCGCGCACCTCGAGCAGCAGGCGGTTCGCGCCCATGGCCGGCGCCCCGGCGACCACCTCGTCGAGCAGAGCAGTGGCGACCCCGGTACGCCGCGAGCCGGGCGCCACGCCGATCCGCTGCAGCTCGGCGATGTCGCCCCCGAGCGAGGCGACCGCATATCCCACCACCTGGCCGTCCTGCTCGGCCACCAGGTAGCGGATCGTCGGCAGGCCGCCCTCGATCCCGTCCCGGACCAACCACGCGCTCCAGGCGTCCGGGCCCTGGCATGTGGACTCGAGCGTCGTGACGGCGTCGACGTCGTCCGCCGTGGCCCGGCGGATCATGACGTGGTTCCTGAGGAGCCGACGGAGGAGGCGTCTCGAAGGGCACGCTTCGGCTGGTGCGGCTCCATCGCGTCGGGGCGGCGCAGGTAGAGCGGCTCGGGATCGAGCAGCTCGTAGCGCTCGCGGACCACGACGTCGCAGAGCACCGCGGCGCTGGGTCCCTCCGGACCACGGGAGTGGGGGAACGCCTCCGGGTAGAGCGTGGCGCCCCGTCCGACCACGACGGCATCCGTCGCGGCGTCGAGCGGCTTCACGACCTCCGGCCCCGAGACGCGCCGCCCGTCGGCGTACGACGCGACGTAGACCTCCTTGCGGCGTGCGTCCGTGGCGACCAGGAAGTCCTCCAGCCCTTGGTCGACGGCCTCGGCCGCGATGATGTCCAGCGAGCAGACGCCGTACACGGGGATGTCGAGGGCCATCGCCATCGTGCGGGCGGTGACCAGGCCGACCCGCAGCCCGGTGAACGGCCCGGGGCCGACCCCGACGGCCACCGCGGTGATGTCCTGGCTCAACGCACCCACCCGGCGCAGCACGTCGGCGATGCCGGGGGCGAGCATCTCGCCGTGCCGCATCGCCTCGCCGGCGGAGTACTCGGCGACCACGCGGTCGCCGTCGTGCAGGGCGACGGTCACCTGCGGCGTGGCGGTGTCGAAGGCGAGAAGCACGGAGCCGAGGTTAGCGAACGATCACGGCAGCCGTTCGAGGCCGAGTCGCTCGCGCAGCCCGGCGTCCAGCCAGCGGCCACCGACCGGGGTCAGGGTGAGCGTGCGCACGTCGTCGTCGGCCCGCTCCAGACGCAGCTCGAGCCGGTCGCTGCTCAACGTCTCGGCGAGCCCGGAACCCCACTCGACCACAGTCACCGCCTCGTCCAGGTCGGTGTCGAGGTCGAGGTCGTCCAGCTCGGCGGCGTCACCGAGGCGGTAGGCGTCGACGTGGACCAGCGCGGGACCGCCCGACAACGAGGGGTGGACGCGGGCGATGACGAACGTCGGCGAGGTCACGGCCCCGCGCACGCCGAGTCCCTGCCCGAGCCCTTGGGTGAGCGTGGTCTTCCCGGCTCCGAGGTCACCGGTGAGGATCATGAGGTCACCGGCCCGCACCACCCCGGCGAGCCGTTCGCCGACCGCGCGGGTGTCCTCGGCGGTGGGCAGCGTGAGCCGGACCGGCAGCAGCATCAGCATCTGCAGCCGGGGGCCGTCGCGACGGATCTCCACGTAGCCGTGCTTCTGCCAGAACGCGACCGTGTTGGGCAGCTCGGCGCGCGCCTCGAGGACGATGCCGTCCTTGCCGCGATCGGCCGCGACCCGGGCGGCCGCCGCCGCGAGCATGCGCGCAACCCCGTGCTGCCGCGCTCGCGCGAGGACGCCCACACGGCGCAGACCGAGCAACGAGCCGTGGTCGTCGAACAGCAACGCGCCGACCGGTTCCCCATCGAGCACCGCGAGGAGGCCGCCGTGCTCGGCCAGCGCCTTGCCCACCGACTCGACGGTCTCGTCCAGCGCCGTGGCCGGCGGGTCGAGCACGGGCCGGCCCGCGAACGCCTCGTGGATCACGGCCAGCACGTCGTCGGCGCGGGTGGCGTCGACCTGCAAGATCTCGGTCACGCGCTCACGTCCTGGGTCACTCCGTCCGGGTCGAGCCACACGCGTCGCTGCCGTCCAGCGATCCGGGTGACGATCTCGTAGTTGATCGTGTCGCACCACTCGGCCCAGTCCTGGGCAGTCGGCTCACCGCGACTCCCGGAGCCGAACACCAGGACTTCGTCGCCGGCCTGCCCGGCCGCGGAGGCCACGACGAACTGGTCCATGCAGATCCGGCCGAGCACGGGGCACCGCTCCCCCCGGATCTGGACCTCGGCCCTCGAGGACGCGGCCCGCGGGATGCCGTCGCCGTACCCCATCGGGACGAGGGCCACGTGCATCGGCCGGTCGGCCACGAACGTGTGCCCGTAGGACACCCCGGCTCCGGCCTCGAGGTCCTTGCCCATCACGACTCGGCCCCGCAGGGTCATCGCCGGGACCAGGCCCAGGTCGTCACTGCTGGCGACGCCCGGCGCGGGTGCCAGTCCGTACGCGGCGATGCCGAACCGCACCAGGTCGAACCGCGAGCTCGGCCGCAGCAGCCCCGCCGCCGAGTTCGACAGGTGCCGGACCTCCGGGCTGAGACCGGCGTCGGTCGCCAGGGCCAGCGCCTCGCGGAAGGCGGTCTCCTGGGCGTCGTTGGCCGGGTGCTCCGGCTCGTCGGAGCAGGCGAAGTGCGACCACAGCCCCGTGACGGTGACCTCGCCGGACACCTCGGCCTTGCGGGCCGCCTCGAAGAGCGGCACCCACTGGTCGCGCGGTGCGCCACCCCGGGAGAGCCCGGTGTCGACCTTCAGCTGCACCCGCGCCACCCGTCCGACGGCGCGGGCGGCCTCGGCGACGTCGCGGAGCTCGGCCACGGAGTAGGCGGTGACGTCGACGTCCTCGGCGATCGGGACCCGGTAGTCGTCGCCGGGCGCGGCGAGCCAGCTGAGGATCCGGCCGGTGTCACCGGCATCCCTGAGCGCCAGCGCCTCGTCGGCGGTCGCCACCCCCAGCCACTCGGCTCCGGCGGCGCGCGCGGCGAGAGCCACCGGGATCATGCCGTGCCCGTAGCCGTCGGCCTTCACCACGACCATCAGCGCGGGCGCCGGGTCCGGACCGGTCGAGACGAGCTCCCGGAGTCGGCGTACGTTGTGCCGGATCGCCCCCAGGTCGACGACGATCTCGGCGCGGGCAGAGGTGGCGGGCAGGTCCATGACCCGACCATCCTCCCATCCGCGGGGTCAGGTGATGAGGGCACGCACCACGGACGGGACGGCGTCGGCGACGGCCTCGGGGGTGACCGGCCCGCCTCGCCCGGCGAGCGTGGCGGCGGCCCCGTGCAGCCAGGACCCCACGGAGGCGGCGTCGAACGGCTCGAGACCGGCGGCGAGCAAGGACCCGACGACGCCGGCGAGCACGTCGCCCGCCCCGGCGACAGCGAGCCACGGCACACCGCTGGTCGTCACCCTCACGCGGCCGTCCGGCGCGACGGTGAGCGAGTGCCGCCCCTTGAGCAGCACCACGGCGTCGTACTCGTCGGCGGCACGGCGCGCATGCTCCAGCTGGCGCGCCTCGACCTCCTCCCGCCCGACGCCGAGCATCGCGGCGAGCTCGCCGGCGTGCGGGGTGAGCACCAGCGGGACGCCCGATCGACGCGGCGCGTGCTGCAGGCCGTCGGCATCCACGACGGTCGGTACGCAGTCCGCGATCGCGCGCTCCACGCCCTCGGCCGCCTCGTCGTCGCCACCGGACCCGACCACCCAGGCCTGCACCCGGCCGGCGCCGGCGACGACACCCGGGTGGCGCGCACGCACGGCGTCGGCCGCCTCGCCGACGTAGCGGACCATGCCGACCAGACCCGACGACGCACCTGACGTGCACAGCACGGCGGCGCCCGGGTACATCGCCGAGCCGGCCCGTACGCCGACCACGCCGCGGGTGTACTTGTGGTCGAAGGGCTCCGGCACCGGCAGCAGCCGGGCGACGTCCTCCGCCTGCAGCGCGGTGACCGTCGGCTCGGGCAGGTCCAGGCCGATGTCGACCAGCGTGACCACGCCGGCCGCCTCGGCCGCGGGGTCGAGCAGGAGGCAGGCCTTGTGGGTGCCGAAGGTGACCGTGACGTCGGCGTGCACGTGCGGCCCGGCCAGCTGGCCGGTGTCGACGTCGACCCCCGACGGCACGTCGACGGCGACGACGGCCGCGCGCGGGAACCGGGTCACCGCCGCCTCGGCCTCCGGGCGCAGGCCGGGTTTCCCGCCGATGCCGACGATGCCGTCGACCACCACGTCCGGCTCATGGGCGGCGTCGAGGCCGACGACCCGTCCACCGGCGCTGCGAAGCGCTGCCACCCCTGCCCCGTGAGCGCGGTCGGACAGCAGCACCGCCTCGACGCGCGCGCCCCGGCGGGACAGCAGCGCGCCGGCGTACAGGGCGTCGCCGCCGTTGTCGCCGGAACCGATCAGCAGCAGCACCCGGGCGCCGTACACGCCGGCGCTGCGCACACCGGGTTCGGCCTCGCCGCACAGCAGGTCGGCCACCGCCGTCGCCAATCCGTACGCCGCCCGCTGCATCAGCGTCCCCGCAGGCACCCGTGCCATCAGCGCCGCCTCTGCCTCCCGCACCTGACCGACGCTGTGTGCTGCCCGCATGCCCCCCATTATGTTGAGTCGCCAGTTCCGCACCGTCGAGTAGCCAGTTGCGGACCGTTGAGTCGTCAGTTCACCACCGGCGGCGGTGCGCAACTGCCCACTGAACGATCACGAACTGGCGACTCAACGCTCCAGGATCACGACGGCGCTGGCGATGCCCCCGTCGTGGCTAAGTGAGAGGTGGGTGCGGGTGGCGCCGAGCTCGGTGGCGCGGGCCTGGACGGTGCCGCGCAGCTCGAACGTCGGGTCGCCGGAATCGAGCGAGACGACCTCCGCGTCGTGCCAGTGCAGGCCCGCCGGGGCGCCCAGGGCCTTGGCGAGCGCCTCCTTGGCGGCGAATCGTGCCGCCAGCGACTGCAACGGCAGCTCGCGCTCGGCCGCAGTGAACAGCTTGTCGCGCAGCGCCGGCGTCCGGGCCAGCGAGGCCTCGAAGCGGACGAGCTCGACCACGTCGATGCCCAGGCCGATGATCACGCGGCGACGCCGCCCTACTCGACCGTGACCGACTTGGCCAGGTTGCGCGGCTGGTCCACGTCGTGACCCATGAGCGTGGCCAGCTCACAGGCGAACAGCTGCAGCGGCACGGTCGCCACGACCGGCTGCAGCAGCGTCGGGACCGTCGGTAGCGAGATCAGCACGTCGGCGTACGGCGTCACCTCGGTGTCACCCGCCTCGGCGAGGACGACGGTCAGAGCCCCTCGGGCCCGGATCTCCTGGATCGCGCTGATCATCTTGTCGTGCAGCTGGTCCCGACCCCGAGGCGGTACGACGCACAGGACCGGCAGTCCCTCCTCGATGAGGGCGATCGGCCCGTGCTTCAGCTCGCCGGCCGCGAACCCCTCGGCGTGGATGTAGGCCAGCTCCTTGAGCTTCAGCGCTCCCTCCAGCGCCACCGGGTAGCCGGCATGACGCCCCAGGAAGAGCACCGAGCGGGTCTCCCGGAACCGCTCGGCCAGCGCGTACACCGACTCGGCGTCGTCGAGCACGGACTGCACGTTCGCCGGCATCTGGGCGAGCTCGTGGACCACCTCGGCGATCTCGTCACCGAACTTCGTGCCGCGCACCTGCGCGAGGTAGAGCCCGAGCAGGTAGCACGCGATCAGCTGGGTCAGGAACCCCTTGGTGGAAGCGACCCCGATCTCGGGCCCGGCATGGGTGTAGATCACCGCGTCGGACTCGCGCGGGATCGTGGAGCCGTTGGTGTTGCAGATCGCCAGCACGCGGGCCCGCTGCTTGATGGCGTGCCGGATCGCCATCAGCGTGTCGGCGGTCTCGCCCGACTGGCTGATCGCGACCACCAGCGTGTGCCGCGTGAGGATCGGGTCGCGGTAGCGGAACTCGTGGGCGAGCTCGACCTCGCACGGAATCCGGGTCCAGTGCTCGATGGCGTACTTGGCGACCAGGCCGGCGTAGTGCGCCGTGCCGCAGCCGATGATGATGATCTTGTCGATGTCGCGCAGCTCGTCGTCGGTGATCCGGACCTCGTCGAGCTGCAGCTGGCCCTCCTCGTCGTGCCTTCCGAGCAGGGCGTCGGCGATCGCGGCGGGTTGCTCGAAGATCTCCTTGCGCATGAACCAGTCGAAGCCGCCCTTCTCGGCAGCTGCGAGGTCCCAGTCGACGTGGTAGCGGCGACCCTCGGCCGGGTTGCCGTCGAAGTCGGTGACCGACGCGGCGTCCCGGGTGATCGTGACCACCTGGTCCTGGCCCAGCTCGAGTGCCTCGCGGGTGTGCTCGATGAAGGCAGCCACGTCCGAGCCGATGAAGTTCTCACCCTCGCCGATGCCGACGACCAGCGGCGAGTTCCGCCGGGCGGCGACCACACGAGACGGGTCTTGCGCGTCGATCGCGACCAGCGTGAACGCGCCCTCGAGCCGCCGGCACACACGCTGCATCGCGACGGTGAGGTCGAGACCGGCCTCGACCTCCGCCTCGAGCAGGTGAGCCGTCACCTCGGTGTCGGTCTCGGAAACCAGCTCGTGGCCCTGGCCCTCGAGCTCGTCACGAAGCTGGGCGAAGTTCTCGATGATGCCGTTGTGCACCACCGCCACGCGACCGTGCGGGCCGGCGTGGGGGTGGGCGTTGGTGTCGTTCGGCGCGCCGTGGGTGGCCCACCTGGTGTGCCCGATGCCGGTGGTCGACGCGGGCAGCGGTGACTCCTCGATCGCCTTCTCGAGGTTCGCCAGCTTGCCGGCCCGCTTGTCCATCGCGAGCGTGCCACCGTCGACCAGCGCGATGCCGGCGGAGTCGTAGCCC
>DATAKN010000270.1:0-5056 GCA_036261595.1 Marmoricola sp. | reverse complement strand
CGCCGTCGGCATCTACATGTCCGGCGCCCTGAGGTTCTGCCAGACCCAAGCGAATCTCACCCCGACGTGGGTGGCGACCCAGCTGGCGACCGGATGGCGGCTGCTGCCGATCCACCTCGGCGCCCAGGCGTCGTGCACGACCCGCGCCCGCTACCAGAACGACAAGATCAGCGACGACCCGACGACCACGTACTCGGCCGCGCGCAGCCAGGGCCGCAACGAGGCCAACATCGCCGTCACCGCGGCGAAGAACCTCGGCATCAGCCCGCAGAGCACGATCTACTACGACCTCGAGGCGTTCAACGCCGGGATCGCCTCCTGCCGCGACTCCTCGCTGTGGTTCCTGACCGCCTGGACCCGCCAGATCCACAAGCTCGGCTACGTCTCCGGTGTCTACTCCAGCGCCCTGTCGGGCATCAAGATCCTCGACGACGCCCGGGTGACGCCGGGCAGCCCGATCACGCTTCCCGACCAGATCTGGATCGCCGACTGGAACGGTGTGGCGGACCCGAACTCGTCCTACATCCGGCCCGACGGCTGGGTGGGACGGCGGATCCACCAGTACAAGGGTGGTCACACGGAGACCTGGGGCGGCACCACGATCAACATCGACAACGACTACCTCGACCTCAGCGCGGCCGGGGCGCCCGCACCACCGCCACCGCCGCCGCCTCCGTCCAGCACGACCTCGGACAAGCTCAGTGATCCCAACTGCACGACCGCGTCGATCAACCGCTCGGCGTACGGGTACACCGCGCCGCGGCAGCGCACCGGCCTGCACGTGCCGCTGCAGTGCCTGCTCAAGCAGCAGGGGCTCTACACCCGTCCGGTCAACGGCACCTGGAACCCCGCCACGACCGCCGCGGTGAAGGCGTGGCAGGCGCGCGTGCACCACCGAGCGCAACGCGCATTCACGCCGTCGGACTGGACGTCCCTGCTGGCCGCCGGCAACAGCGGCACCGTGCTCAAGCCGTGGACGCGCAACCCCGACGTGATCCGGGTGCAGCGTGCGCTCAACGCGGCCCTGTTCTCACGCCTGAAGATCAGCGGCGCCTACAACCGGGCCACCCAGCGGGCGGTCCTCGCCTACCAGAAGCGGCTGGGTATCAAGCGCACCGGCGTGGTCGCGACACTGACCTGGCGCGCGCTCTCGCGAGGGCGGCGGTAGCCGATGATTCTCGGGGGAGGCGATCAGGCGGAGACGAGTCCGGACGCGCCCAGCGACGTGAAGAAGCCCAGCCCGTCGGTGCCCGGACCACAGAGCGCCTCGATCGCGTGCTCGGGGTGAGGCATCAGGCCCACGACATTGCCCGCCTCGTTGGTGATCCCGGCGATCGCGCGCTGTGAGCCGTTCGGGTTGCCCACGTAACGGGCGACCACGCGGCCCTCGGCCTCGAGCATGTCCAGGGTCGACTCGTCGGCCACGAACGAGCCTTCGCCGTTCTTCAGCACGATCGTGACCTCCTGGCCGGCGTCGTACGCCGTGGTCCAGGCCGTGCGGTTGTTCTCGATCACCAGCCGCTGATCCAGGCAGCCGAACTTGCGGTGGTCGTTGCGGATCAGCGCACCGGGCAGCAGGTGGGACTCGCAGAGGATCTGGAAGCCGTTGCAGATGCCCAGGACCGGCATGCCGCCACGCGCGGCGTCGACGACCTCGCTCATCACCGGCGCGAACCGGGCGATCGCCCCGCAGCGCAGGTAGTCGCCGTAGGAGAAGCCGCCCGGCAGGATCACCGCGTCGACGCCGTCGAGGCTGTGGTCGCCGTGCCACAGGGCCACCGCTTCGTGCCCGGCGGCTCGCGCGGCCCGACGTGCGTCGACGTCGTCGAGCGAGCCCGGGAAGGTGACGACGCCGATCCTCACGCGCCGGTCTCCTCGGCCACGACGCGGACCGCGTAGTCCTCGATCACCGGGTTGGACAGCAGCGTCTCGGCCATCTTCTCGACCTCTGCGAGCCGGGCGTCGGTGAGCTCGCCCTCGATCTCGAGCTCGAACCGCTTGCCCTGTCGGACGTCGGTCACACCCTCGAACCCCAGTCGGGGCAGCGCACCGAGCACCGCCTTGCCCTGCGGGTCGAGGATCTCGGGCTTGGGCATGACGTCGACGACGACACGGGCCACGGGGTGCTCCTGCTCAGAAAGGATCGGGCTGACGTGTCTTGATCCTACTGGCCCCCTCGGGGCACGCCCGGGTCAGGCTGCCATGCGCGCAGCGAACCTCGGCCACATGTTCTTCGCCATCGTCCGCCAGGATGCGCCGAGGAGTGGGAACGCGAGCCTGGCGAGCGGGCTGGTCGGGTGCAGGGTCCAGCTCCACGTGGCTCGCGTGCCGTCACCCTCGGGAACGTAGGTGAACCGCCCCTCGACCTTGCGGACCAGCAGCTTCATCGGCCCCGTGAAGTCCGTGAGCGTGTACCGGTAGTCGCTGGGTGGGTCCACCGCGACCAACGTCTCGACGTTGCGACTGCCGTCATCGAGCACGACCGTGCGTGTCTGGCCGACCGTGCCCCACGGACCTTGCTGGCCTTCGCAGCCGCGGACCCGTGGGATCAGCCCGGAACGGGTCGTGAACAGGTCCTCCAGCGGTGCGTCGGCCAGGCACTGGAACGCGGACTCGGGGTCGCCGGGCAGCAGGCTGGAGGAGGAGAGCAGGTACGTCGACGCCATCGGCTGACCCTAGCGGGCGCGTGCGGACCGTGGCAGCACCTCAGTCGACCAGCTCGCGCTTGAGGATCTTGCCGGTGGCCGTCATCGGGAGCGAGTCGACGAACTGCACGATGCGCGGGTACTTGTACGACGCCATCTGCTCCTTGCTCCAGGCCACCAGCTCGTCCTCGGTGACCGTCGCACCGGCGTTGCGGATCACGAACGCCTTGATCTCCTCCCCGTGCGACTCGTGGGGCACCCCCACCACTGCGGCGAGGGAGACGTCGGGGTGGGTCATCAGGACCTCCTCGACCTCACGCGGATACACGTTGTAGCCGCCGCGGATGATCATGTCCTTCGACCGGTCCACGATGTAGTAGAAGCCGTCCTCGTCACGCCGGGCCAGGTCGCCGGTGCGGAACCAGCCGTCACGCATCACCTCGGCGGTGGCGTCGGGCCGGTTGAGGTAGCCCTTCATCACGAGGTGCCCCCGGATCGCGATCTCGCCGATGGCGCCGTTCGCGTCGTCCGTGATCTCGTTCCAGTCCGGGTCGATCAGCTTGCACTCGACACCCCAGACGGGGATGCCGATCGAGCCGGGCCGGGGCTCACGGTCCGGGTCGCTGAAGGTCGCGACCGGGGAGGTCTCGGAGAGGCCGTAGCCCTCGAGGATGGTCACCCCGAGCCGTGCCTTGGTCTCCTTGATGATCTCGACCGGGAGGCTCGCACCGCCCGAGACGCCGACGCGCAGGTTGCGAGCGATCTTCTCCACGTCGACGTTGCCGTCCAGGGCACCGAGCAGCCCCCACCACATCGTCGGGACGCCGGCGAAGAAGGTGACGTTCTCCCGCTGCAGCAGCCCGATCGCGGCCTGCGGCTCGAACCGCGGCAGCAGGACCAGGGTCGCTCCCATCGAGAAGCCGGCGTTCATCTGCACCGTCGAGCCGAAGGAGTGGAACAGCGGCAGCGTGACCAGGTGGGTGTCGGTGCCCGGCTTGGAGCCGAACAGCCGGTTGCAGGTCAGCGCGTTCAGCACGAGGTTGGAGTGGGTGAGCTCCGCGCCCTTCGGCTGACCGGTGGTGCCGCTGGTGTAGAGGATCACCGCGGTCTCGGACTCAGCGACGAGCCGGCTCTCGAACACCGGCGGCTGGTCCTTCAGCACCTCTCCCAGCGTGCGAACTCCGTCGATCGGCGAGGCTGCGCCCGGGTCGGCGGTGATCAGGATGAACTCCGGGGTCCCGTCGGCGTGCTGCACGCCGGCGTACCCCTCCTGGCCCATGGCCAGCTCGGGGGTGCCCTCGAAGCAGAAGTAGACCTTCGCGCCGGAGTCGTCGAGGTAGTAGGCGACCTCGCGACCCTTGTTGAGGACGTTCATCGGGACGACGACGCCGCCGGCCTTGAGGATCCCGAAGTAGACGATCGGGAAGTACGGCAGGTTCGGGCAGGTCAGCGCGACCTTGTCGCCGGGCTCGACACCGAGGTCGACGAGGAGATTCGCCACCTGGTTGGCCATCGCGTTGACCTGCGCGTAGGTCAGACGCGTGTCACCGAGCACCAGCGCGTCGCGCTCGGGGTAGTGGCGGGCGCTGTCCTCGAGGACGATCGAGAGGTTGTACACGGGCGAGGGCCTCCTGTGCTCGGTTGGGGCAAACCTAGTGTCCGCGTGCGCGGGCCGAAAGGATGCGCGATGCCCGCCGCAGGTCGGAGCGGATCGCCGGTCCCGCGATCCGCAGGAGCACCGCGGTGAACAGGCGGCCGAGCGGGCCGTCGACTCCGAGGGCCAGGTCGGGCACGACGGTGCATCCTCCGGCCGTCGGCACGAAGGCCAGGGTGAGGCGAGCTCGGACCCGGTCGCGCCACTCCCCCCACTCCGACCAGAGCTCGGGACGGTTGGCCTCGACCAGCTGCATGTGGGCACGGACCCCGACGTGCGTCACGTCGATCCAGCGCGCGCCCACCACGGGCTCGACCTGCGCGTCGACCTCGACGCGGCGCAGGGAGGACTGCCACTGCGGCCGGTTGCGGGGCTCGACGAGATAGTCGAAGGCGACCTCGACGGGCACGTCGAAGGCCACCGGTCGCATCAGAACCGCTCGCCGGTGAGCAGCTCGTAGGCCTCGACGTACCGCGCCCGAGTGCGGTCGACCACCTCCTGCGGGAGCGGCGGTGGTGCCTCGCCCGACGAGCGGTCCCAGCCACTCTCGGCCGAGGTCAGCCAGTTGCGCACGATCTGCTTGTCGTACGACGGCTGGGTGCGGCCCGGCTGCCACTCGTCGGCGGGCCAGAAGCGCGAGGAGTCCGGGGTGAGCACCTCGTCGGCGAGCACGATCGTGCCGTCGGCCCGCGCGCCGAACTCGAGCTTGGTGTCGGCCAGGATGATGCCCCGCTCGCGGGCGATCTGCTCGGCCCGG
>DATAKN010000269.1:0-5473 GCA_036261595.1 Marmoricola sp. | reverse complement strand
CTCGGCCAACGAGAACGGCGTGATCATCCGCTTCGCCGCCGACATGACCCGCGAGCAGATCGAGCTGCAGCGCGTGATGCTGGTCAACCAGGACCCGCCGGACCACACGAAGACCCGTCAGATCATCAGCCGCGGGTTCACTCCGCGCGCCATCGGCGCGCTGCACGAGGTGCTGGTCGAGCGGGCGAACAAGATCGTCGACGACGCGCTCGCGCGCGGCGAGGGCGACTTCGTCTTCGAGGTGGCGGCCGAGCTGCCACTGCAGGCGATCGCCGACCTGCTCGGCGTACCGATGGAGGACCGGCGCAAGCTGTTCGACTGGTCCAACCAGATGCTCGCCTACGACGACCCCGAGTACAACGCGGAACCTGACGTGGCGGCCGCGGAGATTCTGGGTTACGCGATGGCCCTGGCCGACGAGCGCCGCAAGAACCCCAAGGACGACATCATCAGCAAGCTGGTGACCGCCAACGTCGACGGTCACGGCGAGCTGTCCGAGGACGAGTTCGGCTACTTCGTGATCCTGCTCGCGGTCGCCGGCAACGAGACCACGCGCAACGCGATCACCCACGGCATGAACGCCTTCCTCGAGAACCCCGACCAGTGGGAGCTGTGGAAGCGCGAGCGCCCTTCGACCATGGTCGACGAGGTGATCCGCTGGGCGACGCCGGTGACCGTGTTCCAGCGCACGGCACTCAACGACATCGAGATCGGCGGCCAGGCGATCAAGAAGGGCGACCGCGTGGGGCTGTACTACGCGAGCGGCAACCACGACGAAGAGGTCTTCGTCAACCCCGACAAGTTCGACATCCTGCGTGACCCCAACCCGCACCTGGCGTTCGGCGGACACGGGGCGCACTACTGCATCGGCGCGAACCTCGCCCGCCTCGAGGTCGAGGTGATGTTCAACGTGATCGCCGACCGGATGCCGGACATCGCCAAGACCGGCCAGCCGCGCCGGCTGCGCCACGCCTGGATCAACGGCATCAAGGAGCTCCCGGTCAAGTACGCGTAGGCGAAGCCACGGGGGAGCGAAGCGACCGACCGTAAGCGAGCGAGGCCGAGTCGAGCTTGCTCGATCTCGGGCCGAGCGAGTGAGCGTTGAGGCGCGCCAGCGCCGATCACGCGTAGGCGAAGCCACGGGCGCGGCTGGGGCTCAGAGCAGCAGGGATGTCGCCGCGACCGCCACGGTCGCGGCGATCTCGGCGATCCCGACCTGCTTCGGCGTCGGTCGGTACGGCGGCACCAGGATCGCTCGTGCCAGCAGGGCTGCGAACACCACGAGCAGCGGCCAGGCGAGGCTGTTGTTCTCGACGATGCCGAAGAGGATGGCGACGAGGACCAGTGCGGCCGCGTGGAAGCCGGCACTGACCCATCGGAAGTGCACGTTGTCGCGCTCGCGGATCACCGTCTTGACGTAGAAGATGGTGCCGGCGAAGTAGAGGAACTGCACGAGCGCGAGCTCCCAGGCGCGGGTGAGGTCGGAGCCGGGGCCGGCGTCGTACGCGACGACGGTCATGAGCGCCGAGCCGGCCGTCGTGGCGAGACCGGAGACCAGGGCGCGGTCCCGGCGCTGCGCCGCGGCGTACAGGCCGATGCCCAGCGGTACGACGAACAGGGGTGTCCAGCGGACCAGGCTGGGCTGCATGGCCAGCACGGCGATGCCGAGCAGTGCGGTCAGCACGCCGTACGCGCGGACTGGAGGGAACCACTTCGCCCGTCTTCGGGCCTTGAGCCAGAGCGACGTCGCGAAGAAGGCGAAGTAGCCAGCGAACCAGAACGCCGCCAGCGGCAGCTGGACCCAGGCAACCCCTCCGGCGAGCACCCCCACGAGCAGCGGGGACGCCAGCATGGCCCACGCGCCGTGCTGGTTGGGCACCCAGCCCGGTCCCCGGCGCTGCCGGCCGGGCCTGGTGTGGGGCGTCGTCGCGCTGGTCACGTCTCCCACTGTAGGAGCACCGCGACCTGAGAGTTCTGGCAGTCCGGTGCGCCGAGCGGGCAGTTGGGTACGTCGAACTCGTCCTGAGCGGGCGGTCGCGCGCACTGCGCCTTCGGCAGATGCAGCGACGAGTGAACACAAGCGCCCGGTCGGCGCGTTTCGGGCGTACGCAGACGCCCTTTCGGCGGGTGGCGGGCGTACGCAACCGCCCGCTCAGCGCATCCTCAGAGGCCGGGGCCCTCCTGACGCAGCCGCTGCACGCTGGTCATCGCCTCGCGCAGCTGGGTCAGCCAGTCCTCGGCGTGCTGACCCACGAGGCGGACGCACCAGCCGAGCGCGTCGGCCCGACTCCGGGCGACCCCGGCCTCGACGAGCGTGTCCAGTACCTGCCGCTCGGGCTGGCGCAGCCGCGTCATCACCGGCGCGGCGACGTTGGTGAACAGGGCCCGGGTGTCCCCACAGGCCGCGCCCCAGGAGACCTTCCGCTCGAAGCGATGCTCGGCCTCGCGGGCGATCCGGATCCGTTGGTCGCGCGTGTCCTCCCGAAACCGCGTGATCCGGCCCAGCGCCGCCTCCCGCGCCTCGTCGGTCCCCGCTGCGCCGGGTCCCTCCGGTACGGCGATCCGGCCGATCACCACGATCTCGTCGCGGTCCACGCTGACCTCGGCCGGTTCGGTGAACCACTCGTCGGGCAGCCGCCCGTGGATCCAGCCGGCCACCTGCTCCTGCTCCGTCGCACCCATGGCGACCACCTCCTGCAACGATGTAATCATGTAATCACATCGGTCAAGAGGTTTCAGGGTCAGGCGGTCAGCACCTCCGGCCCGGCCTCGGTGATCGCCACCGTGTGCTCGCTGTGGGCGCCGCGGGACCCGTCCGCGCTGCGCAGGGTCCACCCGTCCGGGTCCGTGCGGATCTCGTCGGTGCCGAGCAGGAACCACGGTTCGATCGCGATCACCAGACCGGCCTGGAGGGCCAGCCCGCGGCCGGGTCGGCCGTCATTGGGCACGTGCGGGTCGCCGTGCATGGTGCGGCCCACGCCGTGGCCGCCGAACTGGAGGTTCACGCCGAGCCCTGCCTGGCGGGCCACGGTGCCGATCGCGTGGCTGATGTCACCGAGGCGGTTGCCGACGCGTGCCTGCTCGATCGCTGCGGCGAGGGCGCGCTCGGTCGTCGCGATCAGCTCGAGGTCCTCGGGGCGAGGAGTGCCGACCACCACGCTGAGGGCGGAGTCGGCCACCCAGCCGTCGACCGAGGCGGCGAAGTCGACGCTGAGCAGGTCGCCGTCGCGCAGCTGGTAGTCGTGGGGGAGGCCGTGCAGCACAGCGTCGTTCACCGACGTGCAGAGCACCTTGCCGAACGGCATCGCGCCAAACGTTGGGTGGTAGTCGACGTAGCAGGACACCGCGCCTCGTTCGGCGATCATCTGCTCCGCGAGCTCGTCCAGCTCGAGGAGGTTCACGCCCACGTCCGCGGCGGCGCGAAGGGCGTCGAGGACGTCGGCGACGAAGTGCCCCGCGGTCCGCAGCTTGTCGATCTCGGAGGCGTTGAAGAGCTCGATCACGCGCCGAGCCTAGGCCCGACGCGTGATCGCCCCGAATCAGTTCGACGGCTTGTCGGCCCCGACGACCCACATCGCGAAGAACTGCGAGCCGCCGCCGTACGCGTGGCCGAGGGCCTTGCGGGCACCGTCCACCTGGTGCTCGCCGGCCTCGCCCATCACCTGCAGCGAGGCCTCGGCGAACCGGATCATGCCGCTGGCCCCGATCGGGTTCGACGAGAGCACGCCGCCGCTCATGTTGACCGGGATGCGGCCGCCGATCGCGGTCTCGCCGGCCTCGGTGAGCTTCCAGCCCTCTCCCTCCGCCGCGAAGCCGAGGTTCTCCAGCCACATCGGCTCGAACCAGGAGAACGGCACGTAGATCTCGGCGCAGTCGATCTCGTCGATCGGGCTGGTGATGCCCGCCTGCTTCCAGAGTGCAGCGGCCGCCTCGCGACCCGCCTGCGGGTTGACCTGGTCGCGCTCGGCGGCGGTCGTGGGCTCGGAGCGCATCTGCGTGCCGTGGATCCACGCCGGGTTGGTCACGTCGGACTTCGCCACGGCACCCTCGGCGGCGATCACCATGGCGCAGGCGCCGTCGGACGAGGGGCAGGTCTCGTCGTACCGGATCGGGTCCCAGAGCATTTGCGACGCGAGCACCGACTCGACGGTCGTCTTCTCGTTGCGCAGGTGCGCGTAGGGGTTCTTCAGAGCGTTCTGCCGGTCCTTCGCTGCCACGATGGCGCCGATGTTCGTCGGTGCACCGGAACGGCGGATGTAGGAGCGCACGTGTGGGGCGAAGTAGCCGCCCGCACCGGCGTGGACCGGCATGATGAACGGCACCGGGACCGAGAGCGCCCACATCGCGTTGGACTCCGACTGCTTCTCGAACGCGACCGTGAGCACGCGCTCGTGTACGCCGGCCTGCACGAGCGAGGCTGCCACGATCGCCGTCGAGCCACCGACGGAGCCTGCCGTGTGCACCCGCAGCAGCGGCTTCCCGGCGGCACCGAGGGCGTCGGCCAGGTACAGCTCGGGCATCATCACGCCCTCGAAGAGGTCGGGCGCCTTGCCGACGACGACGGCGTCGATGTCGGCGAAGGTGAGCTGAGCGTCCGCCAGGGCGCGGTCGACCGCCTCGCGGAGAAGGCCGGCCATGGACACGTCCTTGCGGGCCGCCTGGTACTTGGTCTGGCCGACGCCGATGACGGCGGCAGGAACCTTGGCCATGTCAGTTGCTCCCCTTCTTCGAAGCCAGCGTGCAGACGAGGTTCTGCTGCAGCACCGGACCGGACGTGCTGTGGGCGAGCGCCTTCTCCGACTCCCCGGCCCAGATCCGCCGGGAGGCTTCGCCGATGCGGTTCAGGCCCGCCGTGAACATCGGGTTCGCGGTGAGCGCGCCACCGGAGGGGTTCACGGTGACGTCGGCGGCCAGGCCGAGCGACTCGCGCAGGATCAGCTCCTGGTGGCTGAACGGGGCGTGCAGCTCGGCCAGGTCGACGCCGTCGACGCCGGCCGCGCGTCCGGCGAGAGCCGTGCTGGCCGAGGTGGTGAGATCGCGAGCGTTCAGGGCGATCGGCTCGATCCGGTGCTCGAACCCGGTGATCCAGGCAGGGTTGTCCTGGGCCTCGTAGGCCTTGTCGCCGGCCGCGATCACGATGGCCGCAGCCCCGTCGGAGACGGGGGCGATGTCCCAGCGGCGCAGCGGGTCGGCGTACATGGGCTGGGCGAGGACGTCGTCGACCGACGTCTCACCCTTGCGGATCGCCCACTCGTTGGCGGCGGCGTCGGTCATGGAGCGGGCCACCACCTCGGCGGTCGCCTTCTCGTCCCACAGGCCCTTCTCGAGTCCCTCGCGTGCCTGCAAGCCGTTGAGGGAGACCGTGTCGGCCCACAGCGGCTGCACGGTGTACGGGTCGAGCTGCAGCGCGAGCGTGCGACGCAGCACACCGGCCGAGGACTTGCCGAAGCCGTAGACGGCCGCGGTGTCGATC
>DATAKN010000265.1:0-7518 GCA_036261595.1 Marmoricola sp. | reverse complement strand
CGTCACGATCGGATGAGGAACCCAAGGGGGAGAGGCCCGCATGGACGGATCGAAGTTCACCTCGCGCAGCGTCGAGGTGATCAACGCTGCCCACACCGCGGCGGTGACCGCCGGCAACGCCCAGATCGAGCCGGTGCACCTTGCGTTCGCGCTGCTGCGCCAGGAGGGCGGCATCACGCCGTCGCTGCTGGAGAAGTCGGGCGTGGACATCGACAAGCTCGGCCAGGAGGTCGACGAGCTCGCGGTCCGGCTGCCCAAGGCCTCCGGCGCGACCGTGCAGAACCCCACGACCTCGCCGTCGCTGACCCGTGTGCTCGCGAAGGCCCTCGAGCTGGCGACCGGCATGGGCGACGAGTACGTCGCCACCGAGCACCTGCTGCTCGCGCTGGCCATCGTGGAGAGCCCGGTGAAGGAGGCGCTCGCCCGGGCCGGTGCGAACGAGCCCGCGCTGCGCGAGGCGATCACCGCGATCCGGGGCAACCGGCGGGTGACCAGCCAGGACGCGGAGGCGTCGTACGAGGCGCTGGAGAAGTACGCCGTCGACCTCACCGAGCGTGCCCAGGAGGGCAAGCTCGACCCGGTGATCGGCCGCGACGCCGAGATCCGTCGGGTGGTGCAGGTGCTGTCCCGGCGTACCAAGAACAACCCGGTGCTGATCGGTGAGCCCGGTGTCGGCAAGACCGCCGTCGTCGAGGGGCTCGCCCAGCGGATCGTCGACGGCGACGTCCCGGACTCGCTCAAGGGTCGGCGGCTGCTCAGCCTCGACCTGGCCGCGATGGTCGCCGGCGCGAAGTACCGCGGCGAGTTCGAGGAGCGGCTCAAGGCCGTGCTCGAGGAGATCAAGTCCGCGGAGGGCCAGGTGATCACGTTCATCGACGAGCTGCACACCGTCGTCGGTGCGGGCGCGGGCGGCGACTCCGCGATGGACGCCGGCAACATGCTCAAGCCGATGCTGGCCCGGGGCGAGCTCCGGCTGATCGGCGCGACCACCCTCGACGAGTACCGCGAGCGGATCGAGAAGGACCCGGCGCTCGAGCGTCGGTTCCAGCAGGTCTTCGTCGGCGAGCCGAGTGTCGAGGACACCGTCGCGATCCTGCGCGGCCTGCAGGAGAAGTACCAGGCCCACCACGGCGTGGAGATCACCGACGCCGCGCTGGTGGCCGCCGCCATGCTGTCCGACCGCTACATCCCCGGCCGGCAGCTGCCCGACAAGGCCATCGACCTCGTCGACGAGGCGGCCTCGCGGCTGCGGATGGAGATCGAGTCCTCGCCGGTCGAGATCGACCAGCTCCGCCGGCAGGTCGACCGGATGAAGATGGAGGAGCTGGCGCTGCAGCGCGAGACCGACGAGGCGTCGGTCGACCGCCTGGAGCGGCTGCGCGCCGACCTCGCCGACAAGCAGGAGGAGCTCCGCGGGCTGGAGAGCCGCTGGGAGCGGGAGAAGGCTGCGCTCGAGGGCTCCGGCGAGATCCGCAAGCAGATCGACAGCCTTCGCGTCGAGGCCGACCGGCTGCAGCGCGAGGGCGACCTGGCGAAGGCCTCCGAGATCCTCTACGGCCGGATCCCCGAGCTGGAGCAGCAGATCAGCGCCGCCGACGCCGCGGAACCGGTCGAGAACCCCATGGTCAACGAGAAGGTCGGTCCCACAGAGATCGCCGAGGTCGTCGAGGCCTGGACCGGCATCCCGACCGGCCGGATGCTCGAGGGCGAGACCGCCAAGCTGCTGCGGATGGAGGACATCATCGGCGAGCGGCTGGTCGGTCAGCAGGCCGCGGTGGCCGCGGTCTCCGACGCCGTACGACGCTCGCGGGCCGGCATCTCCGACCCGAACCGGCCGACCGGCAGCTTCCTGTTCCTCGGTCCGACCGGCGTGGGCAAGACCGAGCTGGCCAAGTCGCTGGCCGACTTCCTCTTCGACGACGAGCGCGCGATCGTGCGGATCGACATGAGCGAGTACTCCGAGAAGCACTCGGTCGCTCGCCTCGTCGGCGCCCCTCCGGGCTACGTCGGCTACGAGGAGGGTGGCCAGCTCACGGAGGCCGTCCGCCGCCGGCCCTACTCGATCGTGCTCCTCGACGAGGTGGAGAAGGCCCACCCCGAGGTCTTCGACATCCTCCTGCAGGTGCTCGACGACGGCCGGCTCACCGACGGCCAGGGCCGCACGGTGGACTTCCGCAACACGGTGCTGATCCTGACCAGCAACCTGGGCTCGCAGTTCCTCGTCGACCCGCTGCTCGACGAGGAGGCCAAGCGCGAGTCGGTGATGACCATGGTTCGGCAGGCGTTCAAGCCGGAGTTCCTCAACCGGCTCGACGAGATCGTGCTGTTCGAGGCGCTCGGCAAGGACGAGCTCGCCCACATCGTCGACCTGCAGCTGAAGGCGTTCGACCAGCGGCTCGCCGCGCGCCGGATCACCGTCGAGGTGACGCCGGACGCCCGGGTGTGGCTGACCGACCACGGCTACGACCCGACGTACGGCGCCCGGCCGCTGCGCCGCTTGGTGCAGACCGCGATCGGCGACCCGCTGGCGCGGATGCTCATCGCCGGGCAGGTCCTCGACGGGCAGCACGTGGTGGTCGACACCGAACCCGGCCCCGACGGTCACAGCGGGCTGGCGCTGCGGGTGCAGGACTGAGGACGCGCACGACGACGTGGGGCTCCCGGACCGGCTGGTCCGGGAGCCCCATCGTGCGCTTGATTGAATGAACACATGAGCAACAGCGCGCCGGGCCCCCGCCCCCGCCAGGTCACCATCGGTGGCTGGGTGGTGGCGATCGCCTCGGCCATGCTCGTGGTGTCGGTGTTCGACTCGATGGGCCGGCTGCGCTCGGTCGACACCCGCGACGAGCTGACGAGGGTGCTCACGACCGGATCGGCCAAGGATCTGGGGATCAGCGTCGCGGACGCCCTCGACGTCGTCCGGGCAGCGCTCTTCGTTGCCGGCACGGCTGCCGCGATCACCGCGATCCTCGGCATCTTCGTGCTCCAGCGGCACGCCGCGGCCCGGATCGTGCTCACGATCGCTGCCGTACCCCTCGTGCTGACGTCGCCCTTCTCGGGTGGCTTCCTGCCGATCCTCGTCGCTGGCGGCACGGCACTGCTGTGGTCGCGCCCGGCGCGGGACTGGTTCGCGGGACGCGCGCCCGCGCCGCGCGCGGTGCACGCGGCACCCGTGCAGCGGGAACGGCCCGACGTGGGGCCGGCACACCCGCCGGCTGCCTGGGCGCCGCCGACGATCACGCCGCCGCGCCCGGATGCGACGCCCGACGCGCCGACGCCCTCGCCGACTCCCGGGTGGGGCCAGCGCGCGACCGTGCCGCCGGCGTGGCCGGCGTACGCATCCCCTCAGCCGGCGCCGCCCGCCCCCGACGAGGTGCCGAAGCAGGTCCGGATCGCCGCGATCCTGACGTGGGTCTTCAGCCTGGTCACCGCCGGCCTCTACGCGCTGATCGCGGTCGCCCTGCTCGTCGACCGCGGCGACATGCTGAACCTGCTCCGCGACAATCCCACCGTCCGCGACAGCAAGCTGTCCGACGACGAGCTGGTCACCGTGATCGTGGCCGTGGCCGCGCTGATCATCCTCTGGTGCCTCGCCGCCTGCGTGCTCGCGCTCCTGGCCTGGCGCCGGCACTCCTGGGCCTGGATCCTGCTGATGGTCTCGCTCGGCCCGGCCTTCGTCGTCGAGCTGGCCGCCTTCCCCTACTCGTTGCTGCACCTGGCCGCGGCTGCCATCTCCCTGCGGATGCTGCTGATGCCGCCGGTGCGGGCGTGGTTCCGCGGTGCCGACCACCACGGCACGCCGCCGCCCGCGGGCTGGAGTCCTCCGCCGAGCTGGGGTCCTCCGTCCGGCTGGGCACCCCCTCCTCCGCCGGCGTCCCCGACGCCCGGCGCCCACGGCCCGGACGCGCCCGACCAGGCGCCGGGCGCGGAGCCGCCGGCTGCGGAGGACCAGCAGCCGCACGGGATGCCCTCGGGCAAACCGCCGGTCTGGTGACTAGGCCCGGAGGTCCGCGGCGCGCAGCCGCCGCAGCCCCTCGTCGATGACCTCCCGCTGCTTGCAGAAGGCCCACCGCACCAGGTGGCGCCCCTCCTCCGGATCGTCGTAGAAGACCTGCGACGGGATCGCCACGACGCCGGCCCGATCCGGGAGCGTGGTGCAGAACGCGCGTGCGTCGGCGTGACCGAACCCGGACACATCGGTGGTCGCGAAGTACGTCCCCGCCGGTGGGTACACGGTCATCCCCAGCTCGGCGAGCCCGGCACAGAGTCGGTCACGCTTCTCCCGCAGCTCCTTGGCGAGGGCCTGGTGGAAGGCGTCGTGGTCGTCGAGCGCGACAGCGACCGCGGGCTGCAGTGGAGCCCCGGAGGAGTAGCTCAGCCAGTTCTTCGCACCCTCGACCGCCGCGACCAACCGGGCCGGCCCGCTGGCCCAGCCGACCTTCCAGCCGGTGAGGGAGAACGTCTTCCCGGCGCTGGAGATCGAGACCGTGCGTTCGAACATCCCGGGCAGCGTCGCCAGCGGCACGTGCTCCTCGTCGAAGGTCAGGTGCTCGTAGACCTCGTCGGTCACGACGAGCAGGTCGTGCTCGATCGCCACCGCGGCAACCGCCTCGAGCTCGGCTCGCGTGAGCACCGTGCCGGTCGGGTTGTGCGGTGTGTTCAGCAGGATCAGCTTCGTGCGACCGGTCACCGCCGCCGCGAGCTCCGCCGGGTCGAGCCGGAAGTCGGGAGCGCGCAGCGTCACCGGCCGTCGTACGCCGCCCGCGAACTGGATCATCGCGACGTAGGAGTCGTAGTACGGCTCCAGCACGATCACCTCGTCGCCCGGGTCGACCAGGCCGAGCAGTGCTGCGGCGATCGCCTCGGTGGCACCGGTAGTGGCCACGACCTGGCTGTGGTCGAGCTCGAGGTCGTAGTGCCGGCGCTGGTGGGCGACCACCGCGTCCAGCAGCTCCGGAGCGCCGTGACCCGGCGGGTACTGGTTGCGACCCCCGCGCAGGGCTGCCACGGCCGCCTCGATCACCTCGGACGGGCCGTCCTCGTCCGGGAAGCCCTGCCCCAGGTTCACCGAGCCGGTGCGTGCCGCGAGGGCGGACATCTCCGCGAAGATCGTGCTGCCCACGCCAGTGAGCCGCTCTGCCGGTTCCCGCATGCCCTCCACCGTAGTGGTCCACAATGGCCCCGTGACCGACGCCGACGAGCCTGGTTCCCCGGCCGAGGATGCTGCGCAGGACGACCGACGCACCGACGCGCGCGGGACCGGCCGCCGGATCACCTTCTGGATCGGCATCGGGCTGATCCTCGCGGGCCTCGGTCTCCTCGGCTACGTCGCCTGGCAGTTCTGGGGCACCAACTGGGTCTCCAAGCGGCATCAGCGGGAGATCACCAGCTCGCTCGAGAAGGCGTGGGCCTCCGGGCACGGCAAGAAGCCGCGGTTCGTGCCGACCGGGCAGGCGTCGGCGCTGATCCGGATCCCGAAGTTCGGCAGGAAGTACGTCGTCCCGGTGCTCGAGGGCGCCGCCGACGGCACCATCTCCGCGGACATCCTGGCCCAGGGGTACGGCCACTTCCAGTCGGGGGGCGTGGGCGGCGCCAAGGTCGCCTACCCGGGCGACGTCGGCAACTACGCCGTCGCGGCGCACCGCGTCACCCACGGTGAGCCGTTGCGGAACATGCCCGACCTCCGGCCCGGTGACAAGGTGATCGTGGAGACCGTCGACGCGACGTACACCTACGTGCTGGACACCAATCCCAACGACCTGGTGATCCCGTTCACCGGGGTCTGGGTGCTCGACCCGTTGCCGCACAACCCGACGCCGGGCGGACCTGAGCCCAAGCAGGTGCAGGGGCAGCGGCTGATCACGCTGACCACCTGCTCGGAGATCTTCCACACCGACAACCGCATGATCGCCTTCGGACACCTGCTCACCGTGACCTCGAAGGCTCCGGCCAAGGCGTCGATGAGCTCCGCGGGCAAGACCTCCGCGTCCCGCCCGGTGTCCGGCCGCTAGCCTTCCGGCATGGCTGATCGCGACGTCCTCCTCGACCAGGTCAACACCAAGGCGGTCGTCCGCGGGAAGGTGACGCTGTCGTCCGGCCGCGAGGCCGACTACTACGTCGACATGCGGCGGGTGACGCTGGACGCCGAGGCTGCGCCGGCGATCGGCCGGGTCATGCTCGACCTCACCGCCGACCTCGAGTACGACGCCGTCGGTGGTCTGACCCTCGGGGCCGACCCGGTCGCCGTGGCGATGATGCACCAGGCCGCCGGCGCGGGCCGCAGCCTCGACGCGTTCGTGATCCGTAAGTCCCAGAAGGTGCACGGGCTGCAGAAGCTGATCGAGGGACCCTCGGTCGAGGGGCGGCGGGTGCTCGCCGTCGAGGACACCTCGACCACAGGTGGGTCCGTGCTCGAGGCGGTGAAGGCGTTGCGCGAGGCCGGCGCGGAGGTGGTCGCGGTCGCGGTCGTGGTCGACCGGGACACCGGGGCGAAGCAGGCGGTCGAGGCCGAGGGCCTCGAGTACCGCTACGCGGTCGGGATCTCAGACCTCGACATCTGAGTCGACGGCGCTGTCCAGGTCCGCCTGGGTGTGCGGTCCGGCGCGTCGCGCGGCCGCGCGGTTGCGGCGGTGCTTCCACCACTCGTAGGCGACCGGGACCACCGAGAACGCGAGGATCGCGATCGTCGCCTTGTCGATGTTCGTGGCCAGGTTCGGGAACGCCGAGCCGAGGAAGAAGCCCAGCAGCGTGACGACGAGCACCCACAGGGCGGCGCCGACGCCGCTCCAGGTCAGGAACCGGCGTCGGTCCATCTGACCGATCCCGGCCACCACGGTCACGTAGGTGCGCACGAACGGCACGAACCGTCCGATCACGAGCGCGGCGTTGCCGTACTTCTCGAAGAACGCGTGGGTCTGGGTGAGGTACTTCTTCTTCAGGATCTTGCCGTCACGCTCGAACAGCGGGGTGCCGATCTTGCGGCCGATCTCGTAGCCGACGACATTGCCCAGGAACGCGCCGACGGACAGGATGACCAGCGCCGCGATCAGGTCGACGCCGTGCCCTCCGGGGATCACGTCGAGCTTGTCGCCGGAGATGAACAGCCCCAGCGCGAACAGCAGCGTGTCGCCGGGCAGGAAGGGGAAGAACAGTCCGCACTCGGCGAAGATGATGGCGGCGCTGACCCAGAAGAATGCCTGGCCGAAGCTGTCCAGCCACCACTGCGGGTCCATCCAGCTCGCGCCCGCGAGGTGGACGACGTCAAGAATCACCACCGAAGCGTAACCGGCCCCACCTGAACGATCGCTGACGTCCCGGGCTCTCTAGGGTGAACCGGTGGACGAGGAGCGGGCGCCGTACGACCCGATGCCGCACGGACCCGCCGAGGTGGGCGTCGGGCCCTGGGTCGGGCCGTGGCCGGACGGACCCCAGTACGACGCGCAGCTGCTGGCCGAGGGCGACCGCCGCAACGTGGTGGACCGGTACCGGTACTGGTCGCTCGAGGCGATCGTGGCCGAC
>DATAKN010000277.1:0-4647 GCA_036261595.1 Marmoricola sp. | reverse complement strand
GACATCCGCGACCACACGCGGGTGTAGGCGCGCCGGGCGGCCTTGACCGCCGCGTCGACGTCGGCCTGGTCGGCCTCCGCGACCTCGGCGAGCACCTCCTCGGTGCTCGGGCTGACCGTCTTGAAGGCGTTGCCGCCGGCGCTGTCACGGAACTCCCCGTCGATGAACAGGCCGTAGGACGCCTTGAGGTCGACGACGCTGCGTGCCTCGGGGGCGGGGGAGTACTCGAAGTCGAAGGTGTTGGTCGGGTTGGGCATCGTCAGTCCAGGGTGAAGTAGTCGGGGCCGGAGTAGCGGCCGGTCTGCATCTTCGTGCGCTGCATCAGCAGGTCGTTCAAGAGCGTCGAGGCGCCGAAGCGGAACCAGTCGGGGTCCAGCCAGTCGGGGCCGGCGACCTCGTTGACCATCACGAGGTGCTTGACCGCGTCCTTGCTGCTGCGGATGCCGCCGGCCGGTTTGACGCCGACCTGCTCGCCGGTGATGTCGCGGAAGTCGCGCACGGCCTCGAGCATCACCAGGATGACCGGCAGCGTCGCGGCCGGCTGGATCTTGCCGGTCGAGGTCTTGATGAAGTGCCCGCCGGCGAGCATGCCGAGCCAGCTGGCCCGGCGTACGTTGTCGTAGGTCTGCAGCTCGCCGGTCTCCAGGATCACCTTCAGGTGGGCGCTGCTGCCGTCCGGCCGTGCGCAGGCCTCGCGGACCGCGAGGATCTCTTCGTAGACCTGCAGGTAACGCCCGGAGAGGAACGCTCCGCGGTCGATCACCATGTCGATCTCGTCGGCCCCGGCCGCGACCGCGTCACGGGTGTCGGCGAGCTTGACGTCCAGGGGAGCCCGGCCGCTCGGGAAGGCGGTTGCGACGGCCGCCACGTGGACACCGCTGTCGCCGAGCGTCTGCTTCGCGACGCCCACCATGTCGCCGTACACGCACACGGCGGCGGTCGGTGGACAGGTCGGGTCGGCCGGGTCGGGTCGCATCGCCTTCGCCGACAGTGCCCGCACCTTGCCGGGGGTGTCCATGCCCTCGAGCGTGGTCAGGTCGACCATCCGGATCGCCAGGTCGATCGCCCGGCGCTTGGAGTCGGCCTTGATCGATCGGGTGCCGAGGGAGGCGGCGCGCTGCTCGGCGCCGACCTGATCGACTCCCGGCAGTCCGTGCAGGAATCGGCGGAGCGAGGCGTTGCTGGAGGTCTCCTGGGTGAACGCCGTCGCACCGCCTGAGGGCGCCATTGCCTTCAAGGTGGTCACCCTCGTCAGTCTAGGCTGATCGACGTGAGTACCAGTGCTGCGGAGGGGGATGCCGCCAGGTCGTTCCGTCCGACCTCGGGCACCGCCGTGGGCTGGGTCGGCATCGTGGTCGTCGTGGTCGCCGTCGTCGACGTGCTGGTCGACGGTCACACCCTCAGCGGGATCCGGTTCGCACTCGGGGCGGCGATCTTCGGGCTGCTGGTCTGGTGCTTCTTGTTGCGGCCGCGGCTGGTGATCAGGTCGGCCGAGCTGGAGCTGCGCAACCCGTTCGGCTCCTGGCACGTGCCGCTGGCCGGCGTACGCCGGGTCGCCGTCCGGGCGATCACGCGGGTCTACACCGACGAGGGTCGCTTCGACGGGATCGCCGTCGGCCGTCCCGTCCGCTCCCTGGCGCGCGGTCGCCGGACGCAGCGGCAGACGCTCGGCGTACCGGGCCTCGGGGCGACCCATCGCACGCTGCCCGCTGAGCCGGCGCGTCGGCCCAGGGGTGACCTGGACCCCGACATGACCGCAGACTTCGTGGTCGAGCAGATCCTCGCCGCCGCCGACCGGGCTCGGGCGGCCGCTCATCCTCCCGGTACGCCGACCCGCACCTGGGCGTGGCTCGAGCTCGGCCTGCTCGCCGCGCTCGTGGTCGCCCTGGCCGTCAGCCTGCTGGTCTGACGACGGGCCGGACGAGACCGCGCCCCCCGCGTGGAGGCAGGGCTCGGGGCGCTGCCGCGTGACCGAGCGATTCGAGCCGTTTTGGACGGGCCGCTACGATACCCCCCAGGGTATTTGACCAATCGTCGAGAGGAACAGCCGAATGTGCCATGCGAAGCGGTGCCGGAGGTGCGGCAAGACCACCTGGGGCGGGTGCGGGATGCACGTCGACCAGGTGATGCGCAACGTGCCGAAGGCCGACCGGTGCGCCGGTCACGAGAACGAGCCGCGGGAGCCCGGCCGGCTCATGGCATGGGTTCGGCGCGGCCGATAGTGAGCCAGCCCCAGGGCTTCGCCAGGTCGGGCCCGGGCAGGTAGGACGACTCGAGGTCGGAGAGGTTGAAGCCGGCCTCCTCGACCATGCGGGGGATGTCCCGGTCCAGGTGGCAACCCCCGGCCACCTTGCTCCACGGCGGCGTCCACCGACGTTGCCGGGCGGCGACCTCGGCATCCGGCGCGAGGCCGTGCTCCACGAAGTGCAGCGACCCTCCGGGTCGCAGCACCCGACGCATCTCGTGGAGCGCGGCCTCGACGTGCGGGATCGTGCACATCGTGAACGCCGACACCACGGCGTCGACGCTGTCGTCGGGCAGCGAGAGGCTGGCGCCGTCCAGACCGATCCGCTCGACCGGCCGGCCGAAGTCCTTGATCCGGTGGGACGCCCGGCGCCAGGCCACGTCGGACGGCTCGACGGCGTACACCCGGCGTACGGCGGCGGGGTAGTGCAGCAGGTTGGTGCCGTTTGCGAAACCCACCTCGAGCACCTCGCCGGACACGCCCTCGACGAGCTGGTCGCGCCAGCGGCCGGTGGCCCGGTCGGAACAGGCAATCCCGGTCAGACGCGGCAGGACGTGGTCGTTGTAGAGCCGCGAGACCAGGCCGCTCACAGTCCCGCCGCCTTCTGCACGTCGGCGCGGATCGCGTCCAGACGGCCGACCGCGGCGATGCGCGCGGCGTCGACGTCACCGGCGTCATCGGCCCCTGAGCCTGCCGAAGCGTCGACCGGCAGGACCACTTCCAGGTAGCACTTGATCTTCGGCTCCGTGCCGGACGGCCGCACGACGACCCTGGCCCGGTCGGCCAACGTGTAGCGCAGGCCGTCGGTCGGTGGCAGGTCGGCCGAGCCCAGCGACAGGTCGTCGACCCGTTCGACGGCGAGGCCGCCCAGCTCGGTCGGTGGCGCTTCGCGCAGCCGCGCCATCGTCGCCGGGATCGCGGCCAGGTCGGCGAAGCGCACGCTCAGCTGGTCGGTCGCGTACAGCCCGTGGGCACGCGCGATGTCGTCGAGCACGTCGCGCAGCGTGCGCCCCTGCGCCTTGACCGTCGCGGCGAGCTCCAGCACCAGCAGGATCGCGGAGACGCCGTCCTTGTCCTTCACGTGGTCGGGGTCGACGCAGTAGCCCAGCGCCTCCTCGTAGCCGAACGCCAGCCCCGGGACGCGTCCGATCCACTTGAATCCCGTGAGCGTCTGCGTGTGCGGTTGCCCCGCCGCCGCGGCCATGGCGCTCAGCAGGCTCGAGGACACGATCGACTGGGCATAGACGCCCTGCTTGCCGTGGTCGAGCAGGTAGTGCGCGAGCAGGGCCCCGACCTCGTCACCGCGCAACATCTGCCATCCGTGCGCCCCGGGCTGTGCCATCTCTCCGACGGGCAGCGCGACCGCGCACCGGTCGGCGTCGGGGTCGTTGGCGACGACGATGTCGGCGTCCACCTCCGCGGCCAGGGCCATGGCGAGGTCCATGGCACCGGGTTCCTCGGGGTTGGGAAAGCTCACCGTGGGGAAGTCGGGGTCGGGTTCGGCCTGCGGCTGCGGCTCGTGGGGCGCGGGGAACCCGGCCAGCTCGAGCACGCGCTGCACGGTGGTGCCACCGACGCCGTGCAGCGGGGTGTACACGATGCGCAGGTCGCGACGGGGAGCCGGATCACCGGCCGCGACGAGTGCCGCCACCGTCTGCTCGTAGCGCTCGACGACGTCCTCGCCGAGGACCTCGATGTCGTCGCCGTGGGGGATGTCGGCGAGCGCGCCGACGGCCGCGATGTGGTCGGCGATCCCGGTGTCGGCGGGCGGCACGATCTGGCTGCCGTCGCCCAGGTAGACCTTGTACCCGTTGTCCTGCGGGGGGTTGTGGCTCGCGGTGACCATCACCCCGGCGATGCAACCGAGGTCACGGATCGCGAACGCCAGCATCGGCGTGGGCAGTGGCCTCGGCATCAAGAGGGCACGGATGCCGGCCCCGGCCATCACCTCGGCAGTGTCCCGGGCGAACACGTCGGAGTTGTGGCGCGCGTCGTACCCGATCACGACGGCGGCGCCCTGGCGCTCTTCACTCGAACCGGCCGCTCCGGTGTCGTGCAGGTACGCCGCCAGCCCGGCTGCCGCGCGCAGGACCACCACGCGGTTCATCCGTCGCGGTCCGGCCCCCAGCGCCCCGCGCAGACCGGCGGTACCGAATTCGAGGGTGCCGCTGAACCGGTCCGCCAGCTCGTCGCGGTCGTCCGCGGCGATCAGCCGCTCGAGCTCCTCGCGGGTCACCGGGTCGGGGTCCTCGGCGGCCCAGTCCCGGGCGCGCTCCAGCAGGTCGTCGCTCATGGCCGCCACGCTATGCCATCGGCCACTCACCACGATCGCGCCATGATGGGCGCGACGGACGACGACAGGAGCACCCGTGCAGATCGGCATCCACTACTCGCGCTTCCCC
>DATAKN010000275.1:0-3233 GCA_036261595.1 Marmoricola sp. | reverse complement strand
AGGGGAATCGGACCGATTACTGAACTGGGAGACTCACCGCATGTCCGCAATGCTCAAGGGCCGCAAGAGCAAGGCTGCCTCGCTCGTCCCGCTCGCACTGCTGTCCGCCGCCTGGACGGCCAGCATCGCCGGCGCCGACAGTGTCGCCTCCGCGGCCAAGAACGACGGTCACGGCCTCCCTGACGGCAGCGCCGTCCCCGGTCAGGCGATCAAGGCGCCGGCGAGCGTGCCGATCCCCGGCCAGATCGCCCCGGCGGTGCCCGACGGCGCCGCGGACGCCACCGTCGCCGGCGCCTCGACCAGCGGCATCCCGTCGGTCGCGCTGTCGGCCTACCAGCGCGCCGCGCAGATCATCGACGCCGCCGACACCACCTGCAACGTCCCGTGGGAGCTGATCGCGGCCATCGGTCGCGTGGAGTCCAACCACGGCCAGTACGGCGGCAACACGCTCAACAGCAACGGCATCGCCGAGCCGGGCATCTTCGGCCCGACGCTGGACGGCAAGAACGGCACCCAGGCGATCATGGACACCGACGGTGGCCAGCTCGACAAGGACCCGGTCTACGACCGGGCCGTGGGTCCGATGCAGTTCATCCCGTCGACCTGGGCTTCGGTGAAGGTCGACGCCGACGGCGACGGCCAGCGCAACCCACAGGACATCAACGACGCCTCGCTCGCCACCGGCGTGTACCTGTGCTCGGGCAACGACAACCTCGGCACACGCGCCGGCCAGCAGTCGGCGGTCTTCCGCTACAACCACAGCCAGTCCTACGTCGACCTCGTGCTGCGGATCATGGAGGCCTACAGTCAGGGCGACTACACCGCGATCCCGTCCGGCACGTACGGCGGCACGGTGTTCTCCCCGAGTGCCGCCTCGACGATCAAGTCGCGCCAGCAGCACGCCAAGGCCAAGCAGCACCAGGCCGCGACCTCGCAGCCGGCGAGCAGCTCCGCCGCCAGCTCGACATCCCAGGCACCGTCGTCGAGTGGCGGTCCGGGCACACCGAAGCCGCCGAGCACGAGCACCGCGACCGACCCGATCAAGCAGGCGACGCAGAGCCTCACCAGCGGCCTCGCGGACGCCACCACGGTCGTCACCCAGCCGGTGGTCAAGACGCTCAGCACGCTCGCCGAGGCGACCACCTTCTGCAGCAGCCAGTTCAGCACGATCAGCGACCCGCTGAACCTGCTGAACAGCTCCGCAGCGGCCCTCTGCGCGCCCAAGGTCCAGGGCAAGACCGAGAGCGACGCGGCCGCGCTGATTCCCGACACCCTGTCGGCGATCCTCGCCTGGCTCGGTCTCTGAGCCCAGACGCGAAGAACCCCCGGTCCGCCAGGACCGGGGGTTCTGTCGTTCTCAGGCGCGCTCAGCGAGCGAGCAGGCGGGCTGCCTCGACCGCCCAGTAGGTCAGCACCACGTCGGCGCCGGCCCGGCGGATGGAGGTGAGCGTCTCCAGGATCGCAGCCTCGCGGTCGATCCAGCCGTGCGCGGCCGCAGCCTCCACCATGGCGTACTCGCCGGAGACGTTGTACGCCGCCACCGGAACGTCGACGGCCTCGCGCACGGCGCTGAGCACGTCGAGGTAGCCCATCGCCGGCTTCACCATGACCAGGTCGGCACCCTCGGCCACGTCGAGACGGGCCTCCCGGACGCCCTCGAGCCGGTTGGCGGGGTCCTGCTGGTAGGTACGCCGGTCACCCTGCAGCGAGGAGTCCACGGCCTCCCGGAACGGGCCGAAGAAGGCCGAGGCGTACTTCGCCGAGTAGGCCAGGATGCCGGTGCCGGTGCAGTGCTCGGCGTCCAGGGCCCGGCGGATCGCGCCGACCTGGCCGTCCATCATGCCGCTCGGGGCGACCAGGTCCACCCCGGCGGCCGCCTGGGCGATCGCCATGGTCGCGTACAGCTCGAGCGTGCGGTCGTTGTCGACGTTGCCGTCCGGGTCGAGCACGCCGCAGTGACCGTGGTCGGTGAACTCGTCCAGGCACAGGTCGGCCATCACCGTGAGCTGGTCGCCGACCTCGGCGACCACGTCGGTGATCGCGAGGTTGAGGATGCCGTGCGGGTCGCAGGCACCGCTGCCGACGGCGTCCTTGTGCTCGGGGATGCCGAACAGCATGACGCCGCCGACCCCGGCGTCGACCGCCTCGACCGCCGCCTTCTTCAGCGTGTCGCGCGTGTGCTGCACGACGCCCGGCATCGACGCGATCGGCGCCACCTCCGTGGCGCCCTCGCGGACGAACAGCGGCAGCACCAGGTGGCGGGCCGCGACGTCGGTCTCGGACACCATCCGCCGCAGGGCGGGGGTGCGCCGCAACCGGCGCGGTCGGATGTCGGGGAACGCCATCGCAGCCTGCCTCCCGGCTACTTCGAGCTCGCCCGGCGGCGACCCGACGGCCGGCGCTCGGAGGGACGCGTCACCGGCTGACCGGACTCCAGCATCGCGGCTCGACGGGCGGCTCCGAAGTCCGCGAGCGCGTCGGCGAGCTCCTCGGCCGACGGGTTCGGCGCCATCACGTCCACGCGGAGACCGTGCTCCTCGGCGGTCTTGGCCGTCTGCGGGCCGATCACCGCGATGATCGTCGACGCGTGCGGCTTGCCGGCGATGCCGACCAGGTTGCGCACGGTCGAGGACGAGGTGAACACGACCGCGTCGAACTTGCCGGCCTTGATCGCCTCTCGGGTCGGCGCCGGCGGCGGGGCCGCCCGCACGGTGCGGTACGCCGTCACGTCGTCGACCTCCCAGCCGAGCTCGACGAGGCCGGCCACCAGCGTCTCGGTGGCGATGTCGGCACGAGGCAGGAACACCCGGTTGATCGGGTCGAGCAGTTCGTCGTACGGCGGCCAGTCCTCGACCAGGCCGCGGGCGGACTGCTCACCCGAGGGGGTCAGGTCGGCGCGCAGGCCCCAGTCGAGCAGCGACGCGGCCGTCTTCTCCCCGACCGCGGCGATCTTGAGGCCGGAGAACGCCCGGGCGTCCAGGCCGTACTCCTCGAACTTCTCGCGGACCGCACGGACAGCGTTGACCGAGGTGAACGCGATCCACTCGTAGCGGCCCTCGACGAGGCCGCGCACGGCCTTGTCCATCTGCTGCGGGTTGCGCGGCGGCTCGACCGAGATGGTCGGCACCTCCTCCGGCTCGGCGCCGTAGCCGCGCAGGCGGGCCGACAGCGAGCCGGCCTGCTCCTTCGTGCGCGGCACGAGCACCCGCCAGCCGAAGAGCGGCTTGGTCTCG
>DATAKN010000259.1:0-16975 GCA_036261595.1 Marmoricola sp. | reverse complement strand
GCGGGATGTGCGCGGGCACGGGGCGGCGCGGCGAGATCGTGCCGGGAACGACGGAAGTCACGGACGCGAGTGTAGTTTCCTGACTATGAGCGGCTTCTGGTACTGCCTGAACCACCACGCGGTCGAGGGCCCCGAGGGCTGTGCCTACGCCGACCGGCTGGGTCCGTACCCGACCGAGGCCGAGGCGGCCCACGCCCTGGAGAAGGTCGAGGAGCGCAACCGCGAGTGGGACAACGACCCGAACTGGAACGACGACTGAGCCCGGTGGAGCCTCCCCAGCGAGGCGGCCGGATCCACGACATCCGCGTCTACCGGTCGTCGTTCGTCGGCATGGTGCTGCTGGTCTGCGCGACGTTCCTGATCCTCGCGGCCGCACCCGTGTACGGCGCACTCGGGACCGTGGTCCTCGTGGTGGTGTGGCTGGTGCTGTTCGGTCTGGGCTGCCGGTGGTTCATGCCGCGGCCGAAGCGGGTGCTCCTGGTCGGCGTGCTGTCGCTGGCGGCCTGGCTGGTGGCCGTGCTGCTCGCCCGCTGACCCGGGCCGGCTCAGCCCGGTGACACCCGCAGCACCGAGTCACCGGTGCCGTTCGACGTCGTGACCAGCAGGTCGCCGTTGCGCGCTCGGGTGACCGAGCGCAGGCGCCCGAAGCTGGTCAGCTCGGGCGGCGTACGCACCCAGACGACGTGCCCGGCCGCGTCGAACCGGAAGAACATCAGCCGGCTTCCCTTGAGCGCGGCGACGGCCAGGGTGCCGTCGTAGTCGCCCCACCGGGACCCACGCACCCAGGCGGCACCGGAGGTCGCGACGGTGGGGAAGCCCGAGCTCCACGCGGCGTGGATCTGCGTGCCGGGCAGCGAGTCGTCGGTCATCGGCACCGACTCGTTGTAGCCCGGAACCGGGTTCCAGCCGTAGTCGCCGCCGGGCACCACCCGATTGATCTCGTCGTCCCGGTCGGGACCGTGCTCGACCGACCAGACGGTGCCGTCGGCCCGGAGGGCGAGCCCCTGGACGTTGCGGTGCCCGTAGTTGAGCACGTAGCGACGAGTGCGCGAGGCCGAGGCAGCGAAGGGGTTGCTCGGCAGCGGCTTGCCCGTGAACCGGCTCAGGCGGAACACCTTGCCGCCGAGGGAGTCGAGGTTCTCCGGGTTCGTGCCCGTCGCGGCGTCGCCGGTGCCGACCAGCAGCGCGCCGTCCGGCGTGATCAGCAGCCGGCAGCCGCCGTGCCGCCCGCTCGTGGCCGGCAGGCCTCGGAGCAGCACCCGGGCACGGCGTACGCCGGACCAGTGCCGGTTGAGCCGCCACGCGACGATCCGCACGTCGTGCCCGGTCGCAGTGAAGCCGCCCTGGCAGGTGTACACCCGTCGGTTCTTCCGGAACCCGGGGTCGACGGCGAGGGACATCAGCCCGGTCTCGCTGCTCGCCCAGACACGGGCGGAGGGGAAGTGCAGCACCCGCGTGCGGCCGCGGTGCCACAGGAGCAGACGGCGGGTGTCGCGCTCGCTGATCAGCAGCCGCCCGTGGGGCAGCTGCTGGACGTCCCACGGCGTCTGCAGTCCGCCGACCGGGCGGGACACGTGCAAGGCGGGGAACGCACCGGCTCGCGCGCCGGATCCTGCCGGCTCGTCGGGTGACGACGTCGCGCACGCGGGCAGCGGGAACGCCAGCACGGAGCACAGGAGCAGGGCGGAGACTCGCCGCATGCCCACACGCTACGGGCGGTGCGCCGGGTGGAGAAGGCCCCGAGCCGTCAGCGACGTGCCGCGAGCACGACCGTGTCGGTCACGGTCACGGGACCGTCGGGGCCGTCCACGGTGCGCGGCTGCGCCTCGGCGACCCGCACGTCCCACGCCTCGGCGGGCAGCGCGGCCACGACCCGGTCGGGAGTGAACAACAGCTCCGGATGACCGTGACCGCTGCGCACTCCCGACGTGACGTCCTCGGGATGGTGGCCGACGATCAGCAGCAGACCGCCGGGACGGACCGCCTCCCCGAGGTGCTGCATGATCGCGTCGAACCGCTCCACCGGCGGGTGCAGGAACTGCGCAGAGACCAGGTCCGCGTCACCGGGCAACGGGTCGTCGCCGAGGACGTCCTGGTGCAGCGTGGTCACGCGATCGGCGACACCGGCCTCAGCGGCGTGGGCGGCTGCGCGGGAGAGCGCCACCTCGGAGATGTCGACGGCCGTGACCTCCCAGCCCTGCGATGCCAGCCACACGGCATCGGCGCCCTCGCCGGCACCGATGTCGAGGGCCCGCCCCGGTGTCACCGCACTCACCTGCTCGACCAGCCGGGGGTTCGGCCGGCCGCTCCAGATCCGGTCGGACTCGGCGTACCGGGCGTCCCAGGTCTCCTGGGTGAACATCTGGCTGACGTCGGCGTCGTGGTCGCCGTGGTGGTGCGGTCCGCTCATCAGAAGGTGTGCTCCTCACTCGGGAAGGTGCCGGCCCTGACGTCATCGGCGAAGGTGCGGGCGGCGTCGAGCAGGACGCCGTGCAGGTCGGCGTACTGCTTGACGAAACGGGCCATGCGGCCGGTGCGCAGACCGAACGCGTCCTGCCAGACCAGCACCTGGCCGTCGCACTGGTTGCCGGCGCCGATGCCGATGGTCGGGATGGTCAGCTCACGGGTGACCTGGGCGGCGACCTCGCCCGGCACCATCTCCATCACCACGGCGAACGCCCCGGCAGCCTCCACCGCCTTCGCGTCGTCGAGGATCCGTTGCGCGGCGTCGCCGCGGCCCTGCACGCGGTAGCCGCCGAGGGCGTGCTCGCTCTGCGGGGTGAAGCCGATGTGGGCCATCACCGGGATGCCGCCGCGGGTGAGCAGCTCGATCTGTGCGGTCATCTCGCGGCCGCCCTCGAGTTTGACGCAGTGGGCGCCGGCCTCCTTCATGAACCGCACGGCGGTGTCGTAGGCCTGCTCAGGCGAGCGCTGGTAGGAGCCGAACGGGAGGTCGCCGACGACCAGTGCGCGCCGGGTCGAGCGCGCGACCGCCCGGGTGAGTGGCAGCAGCTCGTCGACCGTCACCGGCAGGGAGGTGTCGTTGCCCAGGACGTTGTTGGAGGCGCTGTCACCGACGAGCAGGACCTCGATGCCGGCCTCGTCGAAGGTGGCCGCGGTGTACATGTCGTAGGCGGTCAGCATGGCGAAGCGCTCGCCGCGCTCCTTCATCTCGCGCAGGTGGTGCGTGCGGATCCGCTTGACCGGTGCGGTGCCGGACTGCGCGCTTGCCGGGCCCGTGCCGTACGGCGCGGCGACCTCGGGGTTGTTCTTCTCGCTCATCGTCGAGCTCCTCGCTGTTCGCTCTCGAAGCTCCCTGTCGGAGTCTCCGGACCGCGATCAACGCTAGCCGTGCGGCGGCCGGTTCGCCCTGTGGTGCTGGTCACCGGGTTTCGACAGGCTCAACCACCGGTCGTTCTCAACCAGCGGAGGAGGGCCCGTAGGCACGCGTGACCGTCGCGACCTGCACCCGGTAGTCGGCGTACCAGGTCGTGCGGCCGCGCTCCTGCGCGACGACGTGCTCGTGCACCTGCTTCCACGCCGCGGCGGCCGCGTCGTCGACCCAGTAGGAGACCGTGATGCCGGTCGCGCCGTCGCGGACCGACTCGATCCCGAGGTAGCCGGGCTGACGGGCGGCAAGCTCGTCCATCCGGGCGGCCATCACGGCGTACCCGTGGTCGCCCTCGGTGCGGACGCTGGTGAAGATCACCGCGGTGTACGGCGGCTCCGGCAGCGGTGACTCGGCATTCACATGGGCCAGTGTGCCGACCGGGATCGGGGGAGGCCACCGACGGCCGTGGATTCGCCCCAACCATGTCGGCCCCGTGCAGCGTTGTCCCGGCGAGGCGGCCGACCGGGCGGCGACGCGGTGAAAGGGTGACGGGGTGCGGGAAGCCGAGTTCAGCGAGTGGGCCCGCCAGGAGCAGTACCGGTTGGTCCGCACGGCGTTCCTGCTCTGCGGTGACCTCCACCGGGCGGAGGACCTCGTCCAGGACGCCCTCGTGAAGGTCGCGCTCCGCTGGGAACGACTCCGCGACGGCCATCCCGAGGCGTACGCCCGCCGCGTCGTGGTCAACAGCAACATCTCCTGGTGGCGGCGCCACCGGCGGGAGACTGCGGCCGATCCGCGCGAGCAGCCGGCGGAGCCACCGGACACCGACACCACGCTGGTCGTACGCCGCGCGCTCGCCCGCCTCACCCCGAACCAGCGTGCCGTGGTCGTCCTGCGCCACCTCGACGACCTCACCGAGCGGGAGACCGCGGAGGTGCTCGGCGTCAGCATCGGCACGGTGAAGAGCCAGAACGCCGCGGCTCTCGCGCGGCTGCGGGAGGGAGCGCCCGAGCTCCAGGACCTCATCGGGAGGACATCATGACCGAGCCACGCCTGAGTGAGCTGCTGCGCGAGACCACCCGCGGACTGCCGCTCCACGACCTGGTGCCAGAGGCGCTGCTCAGGGCACGACGGGTCCGCCGGGCGCGGCGCGTCGGGGGAGTCCTCGCCGCAGCGGCCCTGGTCGCGGCCGCGATCGGCGTCCCGGCAGCCCTGCGTTCGGAGGGCGTGGACCGGACCCGCCAGCCCGCGCCGGCCCACACCGGCGCGCCCGCGCCGACGAGGAGCATCCGCGTCCCGCAGCTCGACCCGGCGATCAAGGCCGCGGCTCTCGATCTCCACCGGCTGGGCAGCCTCCCGGCCGCGTCCGGCGACCTACCGACCGACCTCACGCCGCACGACGCCAGCGACACGCCGCCGGGAACCGCACTCATGGTCACCAAGGAGCGTCAGGGCGACCAGCACGTGTTCTACGCCCTCGACCCAGCCGGCCGCTGGCACCGTCTCCGCGTCGACGCGCCCGCGGACATCGGCAACGGGCTCGGGCCGATGCTGGACTCGACCGCGCTCTCGCCCGACGGCACGAAGGTGGCATTGCGCGGCGCCGACGCGACGTACGTGGTCGATCTCGGCGACGGGTCGGTCCGCAGCTACCGCAGCACCGGGGGGACGCATCCGCTGTGGCAGGGCGACAGCCGCCACCTGCTGCTGGCCGACGACGCGGCGACTGGTGACGTCGTGGACACGAGGACTGGTGCGAGGACCGCCTCGCCGCAGACCGGCACCGAGGCAGGTCGCGCGTTCGCGGCGACGTACAGCGGCGACACGCTGGTCACCGTCGTGAACAACCGGGGCGGTTCCGCGTTCGTCGAGCTGCGGTCCGGTGGCGTGGCCGTCTCAGCCGGGCGCGCCCGGGCCGACGCCTACGACATCACCGATCTGCGGGCCACCAGTGACACGGTGGTGGGCTCGGCCAGCCCCGTGTTCGGACGCGGCCGGGACTGCTGCGGTGACATCGGGTTGCTCGTCCTCTCGCGGAAGGACTACGCCGGACAGGCGTTCCTGCCGATGACTCCGCCGGGCAACCTGTTCACGCTCCTGACGGGCGGCCTGACCGCGCGTGGCTGGCTGTCCGACCACGAGCTGCTGTTCTCCGTCGAGCCGCCGCCGCCCGGGACGACGACGCCGCCGGTGGAGTACTACCTGACCTGGAACACCGCGACGGGCCAGGTACGCCGCGTGGCCTCGGTCGACCAGTACTGGCGCGACTCGAGCTGGGCCACCGACCTGCTCGGCTGAGCCGCGAGCGCCGGGAGGAGGTTCGACAGGCGCGACCGCCGGGTCGGGGCCGGGCCTCTGCGAGACTGGCCGGGTGGACTTCGAATCGATCTACGCCCAGGGGTTCGCGCGCGTCGCGGCGTGCACGTTCCCGGTCGCGCTGGCCGATCCGGCCGCGAACGCTGCGTCCGTCCTGACCGAGGCACGTGCGTGCCACGACGACGGGGTGGCGGTCGCGGTGTTCCCCGAGCTGTGCCTCACCGGCTACTCCGTGGACGACCTGTTCCTCCAGGACGTGCTGCTCGAGTCGGTCCGGGCCGCGATCGACACGCTGGTCGAGGCCAGTGCCGACCTGGGGCCGGTGATCGTGGTCGGGGCGCCGCTGCAGCACGGCAACCGGGTCTTCAACTGCGCGGTGGTGATCCATCGCGGTGCCGTGCTCGGCGTGGCGCCGAAGGCCTACCTCCCCACGTACCGTGAGTTCTACGAGGCCCGCTGGTTCGCCGCCGGCGCCGACCAGTACGACGGTGAGATCCTCCTCGGCGACCACGTCGTGCCGTTCGGCGTCGATCTGCTGTTCACGGCCATCGACGTGCCCGGCCTCGCGCTGCACGTCGAGGTGTGCGAGGACATGTGGGTGCCGATCCCGCCGAGCGCGAACGCCGCGCTGGCCGGGGCCACGGTACTGGCGAACATCTCGGGCAGCCCGATCACGGTCGCCCGCGCCGAGGACCGGCGCCTCCTGGTGCGCAGCGCCAGCCAGCGCTGCCTGGCGGCGTACGTCTATGCCGCGGCCGGCGAGGGCGAGTCGAGCACGGACCTGTCGTGGGACGGCCAGACGATGGTCTACGAGTGCGGCGACCTGCTCGGCGAGACCGAGCGGTTCCCGGCCGGTCCGCGCCGCACGACGGTCGACGTCGACCTCGACCGGATCCGTCAGGAGCGGCTGCGCCAGGGCACCTTCGACGACAACGCCCGCGCGGAGAGGATCCGCGACGCCGGCCTGCAGCGGATCGAGTTCGCGCTCGAGCCGCCGACCGGCGACGTCGGCCTGCGACGGAAGGTCGACCGATTCCCGTTCGTGCCGGACGACCCGGAGCGGCTGGCGCTGGACTGCTACGAGGCCTACAACATCCAGGTCTCCGGCCTGGAGCAGCGCCTGCGCGCGATCGGCCAGTCGTCGAACCACCAGCCGAAGATCGTGATCGGCGTCTCCGGCGGGCTGGACTCCACGCACGCGCTGATCGTGGCGGCCAAGGCGATGGACCGGCTCGGCCGGCCGCGCAGCGACATCCTCGGCTTCACGATGCCCGGCTTCGCCACCAGCGACTACACGAAGAACAACGCACACCGGCTGGCCACGTCGCTGGGCGTCACGTTCGAGGAGCTCGACATCCGGCCCGCGGCCCGGCAGATGCTCGAGGGGCTCGGGCACCCGTTCGGCCGGGGCGAGGAGGTCTACGACGTCACCTTCGAGAACGTCCAGGCCGGGCTGCGCACCGACTACCTGTTCCGGATCGCCAACCAGCGTGGCGGCATCGTGCTCGGCACCGGTGACCTGAGCGAGCTGGCCCTCGGCTGGTGCACCTACGGCGTCGGCGACCAGATGTCGCACTACACGGTCAACTCCGGGGTGCCGAAGACCCTGATGCAGCACCTGATCCGCTGGGTGGTGAGCACCGACCAGTTCGACGCGGAGGTCGACGAGGTGCTCACCGAGATCGTGGAGCAGGAGATCAGTCCCGAGCTGGTGCCGTCGAAGGACGACAAGCCGCAGAGCACCGAGGACACGATCGGCCCCTACGCGCTGCACGACTTCACGCTCTACCAGGTGCTGCGTTTCGGGTTGAGGCCGAGCAGGATCGCGTTCCTGGCCCACCACGCCTGGGCCGATCCGGCCACAGGGGAGTGGCCTCCCGGCTTCCCGGAGCAGCGCCGGATCTCCTACGACCTGCCGGAGATCCGGCACTGGCTGGAGGTCTTCCTCCGCAGGTTCTTCGCCAACCAGTTCAAGCGGTCGGCGATCCCGAACGGCCCGAAGGTGGCAGCGGGTGGTTCGCTGTCGCCCCGCGGGGACTGGCGCATGCCGTCCGACGCCACCGCGGCCGCGTGGCTGGCCGACCTCGAGCGGGTCCCGGATGGTCGCTGACCCGCGGATCCTCGTCGTCCAGCACCAGCGTGACTGCCCACCCGGGCTCCTCGGGCTGTGGCTCGACGCGGCCGGCTGCGCGCTCGACGTCCGCCACCCGTACGCTGGGGAGCCACTGCCCGCCGACCTGCACCACCACGACGCCCTGGTGGTGCTGGGCGGCTCGATGGGCGCGTACGACGACGCCGCCCACTCCTGGCTCGGTCCGACCAAGGAGCTGGTCCGGTCTGCCGCCGAACGGGCCACCCCGACCCTGGGCATCTGCCTGGGCCACCAGCTCGCCGCGGTCGCTCTCGGGGGCACCGTCGAGGTCAACCGTCACGGTCGCCAGCTCGGCGTACTGCCGATGGGCTGGACGGAACCGGCCCGCACGGACCCCGTGCTCGGGGAGCTGCCGGCGCGGGCGATCCACTGGAACGTCGACGTGGTGACCGAGCCGCCCGCGGCCGCCACGGTGCTGGCCATGGCCCCGGACGGCACGGTCCAGGCGGCCCGGTTGGCGCCCCGGGTGTGGGGTGTGCAGTGCCATCCGGAGGTCGACGACACGATCGTCGCGCGCTGGGCGGCCGACGAGCGCGAGCAGCTCGGAGCTCAGGTCGTCGACGCGGCACTGGCCGAGATGCGGGCGGCGACGACCGAGCTGGCACGGTCCTGGCAGCCGGTGGCCGCTGCGTTCACGCGTGTGGTCAGAGGTTCGGCGACGGTGGGATGACGGTCTGCTGGTGGACGGCCAGCCTCCAGTCGCCGTCGTCGCGCACGTAGCAGCTGGTCATCCAGGCGGCGAACTCCTGTCCCGGCCGCACCGCGTCGGCGCGGTAGACCAGGGCGGCACTGTCGGTGCCCAGCGGCACCGGATGCACCTGCGACAGCGTGTACGACGTCCACGGTGGCGCCGCCCGGAGTGACGCCACCACCTCGTCGCGCCGGAGCACCACACCGTGCGCGAGCACCATCACCCCGTCCTCGATCATCAGCCTGCCGTAGAAGTCGGCGCCTTCGCCGACGCGCAGGGCCTCCCACCCGGCGCGTTCGAGGGTCACGAGATCGAGTCCGAGATCGCTCATGGGTTCCGACGTTAGCCCAGCACGGCGCTCGAGCCTCGTTCGCAGCGTCGTTCCGCGGCGGCTCAGCCCCACGCCGTTCCCGAGGAGCGGGCGGGCAGGTTCCTTCCGTGGCCACTCGCAGGCACCATCGGCCGGGAGTCCGGTGGAGTTGGAAAAGGGGGCCGCTCAGGCCGGAGCAGCGAACCAGCCGGAGGGACCGATGTCGGTGCCCATCCGGGGCACGTACTGGTCGAAGTAGATCCGCGCGATCAGCTCGCGACGGCTGCGGACGTCGGTCTTGGCGAAGACCGACTTCAGGTGGTCCTGCACGGTGTAGGCCGAGAGGTGCATCGACCTCGCGATCTCCTTGGTGTCCATGCCCTGCAGCACGCGTTCGGTCACGTCGCGCTCACGCTGGGTCAGGTCGAACGCCGCGACCACCAGCGGCACGATCTCCGGCGGGCGCGCCTCCTCGATCGTGACCACCACGTCACCGTCCTGCCCGTTGCGCGGGCTGAGCGGTGTCGCGTGCAGCACCAGCCACATGCCGCTGCGGGCGCGGACCCGGGACCGCGGCGGACGCGCGGTCTCGCCCCGGGCGAACCGTCGCGCAGCCCCGACCAGACTGGTGATGATGCCGCTCGGGTCGCTGCCGTTGGTGTGGGTCAGCAGCTCACCGAGGCGTTCCTCGGCCCCAGCGCTCATCTGGATCACCTGGTCGTCCGCTCCGATGATCACCACTGCGGGGCCGATCGGCGGCAGCGTGGGCCCCAGGTGGGCGAAGCGGCCCAGCACGGCCGCGCGGACCCCGATCGACATCGACTCCGACAGCGAGGCGAGCAGCTCCACGTCGCGGTCGCCGAAGCGCTCCTCGGACTCCCCGCGGAAGATCGCCAGACCGCCCCAGCACTGGCCCTGGTCGCGCAGCACCACCCGCAGCTCGTCGCCGTACCCGAAGTTCGGCCGCATGAAGTCGTTGAGCCGTGGCGAGTCGGCGGAGACGGCCGCCGTGGCGACGGCCGGCACGGCGCGGTGGGCCAGCTCGATGAAGGAGGTGGCCTCCGCGGTGCCGTACTCCATCAGGCCCCACTGGTGGTCCCTGGTGTCGGTGTACTGGTGGAGGTCGCCGAACTTCAGGCTCCCGGTGAGGAGCAGCGTGCTGGGGTCGACGGTCGCGAAGCACGCGGCGACATGGGGGACCGCCCGGGCGAGCGAGGTCAGCGACTCGTCGAGGAACTCCTCGAGCTCCAGGCCGGCGCGGGCGACGACGTCCACGTCGCGCACGATGCGTTGCGCCGTCAGGTCAAGGGCCATGGCGGGCATTGTCCTGGCCCGGCGCTCGCGGCGACATCCCACTTTTGTGGGGTGTCTAGTCATCCCTGCCGCACCGGTTCCGGATACCCCGGCGGCACGGGATGGTGGCCGCCGGGCTGCGCCACCACGCTGGTCGCACCTCAACGACGAGCAAGGAACCGATCATGACCCACCTCGCAGAACCACGGACCATCGACAACGACGCGCGTGCGGCCGAGCTCAAGGCGGCGCTCCCGGGCGTCGTACACCTGCCCGGTGACGCGGCGTACGACACGGGCCGCGCCGCGTGGAACCTCACGGCCCAGCAGCGGCCCGCTGCCGTCGCCCTGCCGCGGACCGTCACCGAGGTGACGCAGGTGGTGCGTGCTGCTGCCCGCGTGGGCCTCCGCGTCGCCGCGCAGAACACCGGCCATGCCGCCGGCACCCTGGTGGCTCGCGGGCTGCACGACGTGGTCCTGGTGCGGACCACGGCACTCGACGGTGTTCACGTCGACGCCACGCACCGGACCGCGCGTGTCGAGGGTGGCGCGCTGTGGCGTGAGGTGGTCGCGGCAGCGGCTCCGCACGGCCTGACCGGGCTGCACGGCTCGGCGCCCCACGTCGGGGTGACGGGTTACACCCTGGGCGGCGGGCTGAGCTTCTACGCCCGCAAGCACGGGCTCGCCGCGACCTCGGTGCTCGCAGTCGAGGTCGTCACCGCGCAGGGTGAGGTCGTCCGGGCCGACGAGCGCACCAACGTGGACCTGTTCTGGGCCGTCCGTGGCGGCGGCGGGAACTTCGGCATCGTCACCGCGCTGGAGTTCCGCCTCCACCCGATCGCGGAGGCGTACGCCGGCATGCTGCTGTGGGACCTCTCCCGAGCCGCCGAGGTCGTCCGCACCTGGGCGGCCTGGTGCGAATCGGCTCCGGACGAGGTCACCACCTCGCTGCGCGTGATGCGGTTCCCGCCGATCCCCGAGCTGCCCGACTTCCTCCGGGGCCGCAGCCTGGTGGTCATCGACGGTGCCGTGCTGGCCGACGCCGACACCGCCGCCGGGCACCTGGCACCGCTGCGCGCGCTCGAGCCCGAGATGGACACCTTCGGCCCGATCCCGGCCGCCGGCGTCACCGAGATCCACATGGACCCGGTCGACCCGACGGCGGCCGTCGGTGCGGGGATGGTGCTGGCGACGTTCGACGACGCCGCGGTGGACGCCTTCCTGGACGTCGTGGGCCCCGGCGCGGAGACGCCGGTCTTCATCGCCGAGCTGCGCCAGCTCGGCGGCGCGGTGGGGCGGCCCGCCGCCGGTGGGGGTGCGCTCTCGCACCTCCCGGGAAGCCACGCCGCCATGTTCCTGGCGATGGCGTTCACCCCGGAGATGGCCGCGTCGGGAGCGGAGGGCTGCGGGGCGGTCGTGACCGCGCTGTCGGAGTGGTCGGAGGGCCGGAACTTCCCGAACTTCTCCGAGCGACCGATCGACCCGGCGTCGGCGTACGAGCCCGAGGCGTGGGAGCGGCTCCGTCGGGTCAAGGCCGAGGTCGACCCGACCGGGCTGTTCCTGGCCAACCACGAGATCCGAGCGGAGGCCTGACTGGGTGACGCGCCGGCACGGAGGTCGTCCCCAGGGGGTTGGGGCCCTCCGTGCCGGCGCCGCGGGACTCGTACGTCGTGGGCGGTGGGCAGCCCCTAAGGTGTGCTCATGAGCGAGCGCAGCGAGCGAATCGATCAACACAGCCGCGATCGGGCCCCATCGCCGCGCGGAACGGAGTGAGCACGGCCATGGGAAAGCAGGAAGACTTCGTGCTCCGGGCTCTCGAAGAGCGTGACGTCCGGTTCGTGCGGCTGTGGTTCACCGACGTGCTCGGCTACCTGAAGTCGGTCGCGATCGCACCGGCCGAGCTCGAGGGCGCGTTCGCCGAGGGGATCGGCTTCGACGGTTCGGCGATCGAGGGCTTCGCTCGGGTCACCGAGGCCGACATGCTGGCCCGCCCCGATCCGTCGACGTTCCAGATCCTGCCCTGGCGCGGTGACGGCCCGGCGACCGCGCGGATGTTCTGCGACATCGCGATGCCCGACGGCTCGCCGTCGTACGCCGACCCGCGCTTCGTCCTCAAGCGCACGCTGCAGTCGGCCGCCGAGCAGGGCTTCACCTTCTACACCCACCCCGAGATCGAGTTCTACCTGTTCAAGGGCCAGCCCGAGCCCGGGCAGCCGCCCGTGCCGGTCGACCAGAGCGGCTACTTCGACCACACCGCGCAGAGCGCCGGATCGGACTTCCGCCGCGAGGCGATCACGATGCTGGAGTCGATGGGCATCTCGGTGGAGTTCAGCCACCACGAGGGCGGCCCGGGGCAGCAGGAGATCGATCTCCGGTACGCCGACGCGCTGTCCACCGCCGACAACATCATGACCTTCCGCACCGTGGTCCGCGAGGTCGCGCTGGGCCAGGGCGTCTGGGCCAGCTTCATGCCCAAGCCGTTCACCCACCACCCGGGCTCCGGCATGCACACCCACGTGTCGCTCTTCGAGGGCGACCGCAACGCGTTCTTCGAAGGTGGCTCGCAGTACCAGCTGTCGAAGACGGCCCGGCACTTCATCGCCGGGATCCTCCACCACGCCGCGGAGATCACGTGCGTCACCAACCAGTGGGTGAACTCCTACAAGCGCCTGATCGGCGGAGGTGAAGCGCCGTCGTACATCTGCTGGGGGCACAACAACCGCTCCGCCATGGTCCGGGTGCCGATGTACAAGCCGAACAAGGGCCAGTCGACCCGGATCGAGCTGCGCTCGCTCGACGCGGCCTGCAACCCCTACCTGGCCTTCGCCGTGGTGCTGGCCGCGGGCATGAAGGGTCTGCAGGAGGAGTACGACCTGCCTCGCGAGGCCGAGGACGACGTCTGGTCGCTGACCGACGGTGAGCGGATGGCTCTCGGCCTGGTGCAGCTGCCCAAGAACCTCCACGACGCGATCGCCGTGGCCGAGCGCTCCGAGCTGCTCGCCGAGACCCTCGGTGAGCACGTGTACGAGTTCTTCCTGCGCAACAAGCGGCAGGAGTGGGAGGAGTACCGCGGCCAGGTCTCGGCGTTCGAACGGGACCAGATGCTGCCGGTCATCTGAGGCCGGTCCGACGCATGCCGCGGGAACAGCCCCTGCTCTCGGCGGGCAGCCTCGTCCGTGCGGGCTTCCAGGACACCGAGCGTGCGGCCGAGCACCTGCGCGCGCTCGGGGCTCCCGCGGACGCGCTGGTCGCGGTCCTGGGCCGCACCGCCGATCCCGACCTTGCCCTCGATGCCCTCGGCCGGCTGCACGCCGCCGCGCCCGATGCCGACGAGCTGCTGACCACTCTGGTGGAGGACGAGGGCACCGCGATGCGGCTGCTGAGCGTGCTCGGGCTGAGCGCGGCCCTCGGCGATCACCTGGAACGACACCCCGACCACTGGCACGAGCTCACCGACCCGACGCTGGGGTCGACGAGGCCCGCCAAGTACGCCGTACGCGGCGGTCTGCTGCGTGCCGTCGGTGCCGACCCGCAGGCCGCAGAACCGGTCGCGACGCTGGCGCACGAGACGGCGGTGGACGCGCTCCGGGTGGAGTACCGCCGGGTGCTGCTCCGGCTGGTCAGCCGCGACCTGGCACACCACATGGCGCTCGAGGACGTCGCCGCCGAGCTGTCGGATCTCGCCGACGGCACGCTGGACGCGGCGCTCGCCGTCGCTCGCGCCCGGGTCGGTGACGACGCGGCGCGGTGTCGGCTGGCCGTGGTCGCGATGGGCAAGTGCGGTGGTCACGAGCTGAACTACGTCAGCGACGTGGACGTGATCTTCGTGGCCGAGGCGGTCGACGGCGAGGACGAGCAGGCGGCCCTCCGGATCGCCACCCAGCTCGCCTCGACGATGATGCTGGTCTGCTCCGAGCACACCGCCGAGGGCACGATCTGGCCCGTCGATGCCGCCCTGCGCCCTGAGGGCAAGGCCGGCCCTCTGGTGCGCACGCTCGCGAGTCACCGCGGCTACTACGAGCGCTGGGCGAAGACCTGGGAGTTCCAGGCCCTGCTCAAGGCGCGGCCCGTCGCCGGCGACCTCGCGCTGGGTCGGGAGTACACCGAGACGGTCGGTCCGATGGTCTGGCAGGCCGCCGAGCGTGAGGGCTTCGTCGAGGACGTCCAGGCGATGCGGCGCCGCGTGCTCGAGCACATCCCGGCGCACGAGGCCGAGCGGCAGCTCAAGCTCGGCTCCGGCGGCCTGCGGGACGTGGAGTTCGCCGTCCAGCTGATGCAGCTCGTGCACGGTCGCACCGACGAGAACGTCCGTCCGCCGACGACGCTGAGCGCCCTCGCGCGGCTGACCGAAGGCGGGTACGTCGGCCGCGAGGACGGCCGCTCGTTGCACGACGCATACGCGTTCCTGCGCACCTTCGAGCACCGGATCCAGCTCCAGCAGCTGCGGCGTACCCACGTCGTACCGGAGGACGAGGCCTCGCTGCGGCGCCTGGGTCGCGCGCTGGGTCATCGTCGCAGCCCCGTGACCGAGCTCCAGCAGGAGTGGCGGCACCACCGGCTCGAGGCGCGCCGGCTCCACGAGAAGCTCTTCTACCGGCCGCTGCTGGCCGCCGTCGCCCGCATTCCCGGCGAAGGCGTACGGCTGACGCCCGCCGCGGCGAAGGAGCGGCTCGCCGCACTCGGCTACGTCGACCCGGTGGCGGCGCTGCGCCACCTGGAGGCGCTGACCTCGGGCGTCTCGCGCACGGCCGCCATCCAGCGCGCGCTGCTTCCCGCGCTGCTCGAGTGGTTCGCCGACGCGCCGGACCCCGACGCCGGACTCTTCGGCTTCCGGCGGATCTCCGACGCCCTGGGCAGCACGTCGTGGTACCTCAAGCTGTTGCGCGACGAGGGTGAGACGGCCCAGCGGCTGGCGCAGGTGCTCGCCACCAGCCGGTACGCCACCGACCTGCTCGAGCGCGAGCCGGAGGGTGTGAAGATCCTGAGCGGCGATGCCGGCGAGCTGCGGCCGTTGAGTCGCCAGGTGATCCAGACCGAGATGCTGGCCAGCGCGGCCCGGCGTGACGACGCAGTCGCCGCGATCCACAGCGTCCGGGCCATCCGTCGTCGCGAGCTGCTCCGGATCAGTGCCGCGGACCTGTGCGTGCCCTTCGGTGTCGCCGAGGTCGGCTACGCCCTGACCGACCTGACCGACGCGACGCTCGAGGCCGCCCTGACCGTCGCCACCGGAGCGGTCGAGCGCGAGCGCGGCATCGAGATGCCCACGCGTCTGGCGATCATCGCGATGGGCCGGTACGGCGGCTACGAGATGGGTTACGGAAGTGACGCGGACGTGATGTTCGTGCACGAACCGCTGCCCGGCGCCGACCCCCAGACCGCCGCCGGCGCGGCTCAGGCCGTGGTCCTCGAGCTTCGCCGGCTCCTCGCACTCCCGGCCACGGACCCACCGCTGGAGGTCGACGCCGACCTTCGCCCCGAGGGCAAGCAGGGCCCGTTGGTGCGCACCCTCGAGTCGTTCGCCGCCTACTACGCCAAGTGGTCGGCGGTCTGGGAGGCACAGGCGCTGCTGCGGGCCGAACCGGTGGCCGGCGACCAGGGCCTGCGGGACCGGTTCGCCGCGTTGATCGAGCCGCTGCGGTTCCCCGAGGCGGGCCTGAGCGCGGACGACCTCGTCGAGATCCGCCGGATCAAGGCACGCGTCGATGACGAACGGCTGCCGCGGGGCGCCGACCCCAGCACCCACTTCAAGCTCGGCCGGGGCGGCCTGGCCGACGTGGAATGGACGGTGCAGGTCCTGCAGCTGCGGTACGCCGGCGGCGTACCGGCGCTGCGCACCACGAAGACCATCGAGGCCTTGGCCGCCGCGGTGGCCCACGGGGTGCTCGACCAGGCCGACGCAGAGGTGCTCGAGACCGCGTGGAAGCTGGCCAGCCGGTCGCGCAATGCCACCGTCCTGGTGCGCGGTCGCCCCTCCGACCAGCTGCCCACCGACCCGCGGGAGCGGGCCGCCGTCGCTCGGATCCTCGGCTACGGACCCGGGGAGACCGCCGCGATGGTGAACGACTACCAGCGCACCGCTCGCCGCGCCCGCGCCGTGGTCGACCGCATCTTCTGGGACGGTGATTAAGCGCAAACCTTCACAATGGCACTGATGAGGCCATATACTTCATTCCGTGGTTGGTGAAGCATCATGCTGACTGCGACGCTGATCGGCGACGTCGTCGCCTCGCGCCGCGCCGGCGACCGCACCGCGCTCCACGGCCGGTTGACGGCGCTGCTCGAGCGGGTCAACGCCGAGTGTGCTCCCACGACGCCGCTGCGGATCACCGTCGGTGACGAGTTCCAGGGCGCGTTCGAGACCGTTGGTCAGGCGCTGCAGGTGTCGTTGCGGTTGCGGATCGGGCTGCTGCCGGACCACGACGTGCGGCATGGGCTGGGCTGGGGTGAGGTCACGGTGCTGCAGGAGGAGCCCCGGGTGGAGGACGGCCCCGGCTGGTGGGCGGCCCGCGAGGCGATCCACGACGTCCAGGCCGCGCAGGAGCGAGCGGCCAGCCGCTACCGGCGTACCGTCTTCCGGCCGGCACCGGAGACGGCCGGGCCGGATCCGCACCTGGTCGAGGCCGTGCTCGTGCTGCGCGACACGGTGATCGGGGGCCTGACGGAGCGCTCGTTGTCGATCCTTCGTGGTCTGCTGGAGGGACACACCCAGCGCGACCTGGCCGAGGCTCTGGGCATCAGCCCCTCCGCGGTCTCGCAACGGGTGCGTGCCGACGGGCTGGCCGCGCTGGTCGCCTCCGACCTCGACCTCGGGAGCGTGTGAGGACTCATGAGCTGGATCGCCGTGCTGCTGGTCGGGATCGCCGTGGCGGACCTCGGCCACTCG